>NZ_CP036319.1:5892500-6192500 GCF_007752935.1 Crateriforma conspicua
GTAGCTGCGGGCATAGTTCGATGCATATTGATAACGTACGTTGTAGGGGGCGACGCTATCAACACGAAAGAACAGCCGCTGCCCAGCGACTGCTTGCTTCAGCAGGTCCGTCCGGTAAACGACCGGAAACCCCGACGCGAGGGCTGCGATATTGGACACGTCGTCGTTGGTCCGCCAAATCGTTTGACCGCCGGCATCATCATGCGTCGCGAAAATTACACGATCGTTGACCGAGCCGAGCACGTCAAACAGGTGACCAAAGCCGTCGCCCGGGCGATAGATTGCTCGCGGGACCGAACCAACTCCGACGGACCAAAGTGAACGGCCCAGCCGCTCGGTGGGCGTGACCGTGAAAACGGCCTTGTTGGCAACGACATAGAGTTCGTCGATCGTGGCCTGGGGGCTGATGTCGTCGGTTGCGAAGGCGATTCGAGTACCGAGTGCGGTTCCGTCCGAGATCCAGACCTTGCTGCCGAAAACGTCTTGCGTCGTGAACACAAAGTGTCGCCCATCCAGTCGGGTCAAATGATGCCTGTCCGCAGCCCGCGGAACAGCCGCCCGGGTCATTGGTGCATGGTTCGACGCGATGCGGCGGAGACTGTTCTCGGCCGTGGTGTCGGTTCGATGAATCACCAACCGATTCTGATTCATCTGGACCAGGATCAGTGTCTGATTGTTGTTAACGCTCACCAGCCGATGCGAATCTCCCGAGCCGTAACTAAAACTCGAGTGTCGGTTCCAACTCCCCTGGTCATCAATCCAATGGATCTGTAGCGATTGTCCAAAAAACTTGGAACTCGCGAAGTAGCTGAAAAACAACTGATCTTGGATCACGAACAATTCGCCCAATCGGTCCTCGGGCGATAGCGACGCAGAAATTTCCCAGGTAGCGGTGCGGGGGTCCAGCCGGATGATCTGGTCACAGTTATTGTGGCGGGTGGCATAGTATGCGTACTTGCCGGCAATCGTGATTTCCCCGCCGTGCGGCGCGCCCGCGAACTCTCTCCATACGCCCGTTGACGTGTCGAAGACGGCCCAAGCGTCGCCACCCTTTCCTGACGTTCGCGTGAGCAAAAACTCGCCGACCGAAGACAATGATCTGTCGTTCACCCAGCGACCTTCGGGGAGCTCGGCGACCGTTTCCACCGCCGCCGTGCCCTGTGGCGAACCATCCGTTCGCCACAACACATTACCGATCGTATTGGTGACAAGAAAAAAGAAGTCGTCACCAAACGGTTGCCCGACTGCTGGGCTCGCGACGTTGACGCCGAACAACTCCTCGACGCTCGCGACGGTCCCATCAGGTTGGATGAAATGGATCTCGTTCCCATTAAACAGCTCCGAAAAGATAATATCTCCGGTGGCCAGATTATGGGCCGATTCAATGGACCGGATTTTGTCGACCGATTCACCGGATAGCTGGATCGTCCCGGCCGGAGTTCCATCAGAAACGAAATAGTTGCGAGACCCCTGCTCGAAATAGAACCGATGCTGGTCGGCGGTGAGCAGTTTTCCGACCCCATTTTCAAAACGGTCGGTCAACGTTGTTACCAGGGTCGTTCCCGATCGCGTTCCGTCGCTGATCCACAACTCGCCGCGGTACCAGTCAACGGGGACGTAAAAGACGACTCGGTCACCGAACACCTGCAATGGACCATCGATGTCGTGATCCGACACCCGCACCGTTCCTTCGGACGTGCCATCGGAACGCCAGAGATTACGGCCCGAATCAGGTAATTGTGCTGTGAAGAACACGCTGTCGCCCACCGATAGCAACGACTCGATCGCGGAGCCAATTTCGCCCGGTCGGATGTCTCGAACCAGTTCGGCCGGACCGTTGGCATCGGTGCTACGCCAAAGCTCCGCCCCAGAGGCAGGTTCGTTTCGCACGAACAGCGTGTTGTCTCCGACCCGCGCGAAGTCGGTATTGCTGTTCGGAAAAGGATCCGAAGACGAAGCAAATCCGCCGAATCCCGCCAACGGTCGACGTGACTCTAGCGTCTCCAGCTTGCACCGACGCCAATTTGTTTTTCGCATTGTCTGGAACTACACCAAAGTCCATTCGGACTGGAGAGAAAACAGATGGGATTCATAGTTGAGTGGCCTGTTACAGCATAATCTTAGGTTAACGGAAGCCGCCAAGGCTTTCGGTGATCCACGGCACCGGTCGAAACTCTTGGCGAGTTTCGCTACCGCCCAAACCCCAATTTTTAGTCGTCCCAGACCACTAGCATCCCCACAAGTCGGAAAGCATTCTTGCCCCAGGTGACCAACGGGCCTTTCCAGTGGGCAGAGACCCCAAAGGGGACGGAGGACTTTTCCCGGCCGTAGGTCCTCCATTTCCCAGTGCCGGCGGTTGCCCGGTGTGGTCTGGGCGGCGCCGTACTTGGCCAGCAGGGACCGCCGCGTCTTTTCATGGCGACTGGTCAGTGGTTAGCCATCGACTCCAATCAATTGTTCGGTCATCCGAACGCCCCCGGAGGAACGAAGCGGCCCAGTCCGATCTTTTGCTTCAGGCTGTTGCGACCTTCGGCGGCTTTGACGCTGCGGAGATACTTATCCGCTTCGATCTGTTCACGCAGCGAGTGCTGCGATATTGGACACGTCGTCGTTGGTCCGCCAAATCGTTTGACCGCCGGCATCATCATGCGTCGCGAAAATTACACGATCGTTGACCGAGCCGAGCACGTCAAACAGGTGACCAAAGCCGTCGCCCGGGCGATAGATTGCTCGCGGGACCGAACCAACTCCGACGGACCAAAGTGAACGGCCCAGCCGCTCGGTGGGCGTGACCGTGAAAACGGCCTTGTTGGCAACGACATAGAGTTCGTCGATCGTGGCCTGGGGGCTGATGTCGTCGGTTGCGAAGGCGATTCGAGTACCGAGTGCGGTTCCGTCCGAGATCCAGACCTTGCTGCCGAAAACGTCTTGCGTCGTGAACACAAAGTGTCGCCCATCCAGTCGGGTCAAATGATGCCTGTCCGCAGCCCGCGGAACAGCCGCCCGGGTCATTGGTGCATGGTTCGACGCGATGCGGCGGAGACTGTTCTCGGCCGTGGTGTCGGTTCGATGAATCACCAACCGATTCTGATTCATCTGGACCAGGATCAGTGTCTGATTGTTGTTAACGCTCACCAGCCGATGCGAATCTCCCGAGCCGTAACTAAAACTCGAGTGTCGGTTCCAACTCCCCTGGTCATCAATCCAATGGATCTGTAGCGATTGTCCAAAAAACTTGGAACTCGCGAAGTAGCTGAAAAACAACTGATCTTGGATCACGAACAATTCGCCCAATCGGTCCTCGGGCGATAGCGACGCAGAAATTTCCCAGGTAGCGGTGCGGGGGTCCAGCCGGATGATCTGGTCACAGTTATTGTGGCGGGTGGCATAGTATGCGTACTTGCCGGCAATCGTGATTTCCCCGCCGTGCGGCGCGCCCGCGAACTCTCTCCATACGCCCGTTGACGTGTCGAAGACGGCCCAAGCGTCGCCACCCTTTCCTGACGTTCGCGTGAGCAAAAACTCGCCGACCGAAGACAATGATCTGTCGTTCACCCAGCGACCTTCGGGGAGCTCGGCGACCGTTTCCACCGCCGCCGTGCCCTGTGGCGAACCATCCGTTCGCCACAACACATTACCGATCGTATTGGTGACAAGAAAAAAGAAGTCGTCACCAAACGGTTGCCCGACTGCTGGGCTCGCGACGTTGACGCCGAACAACTCCTCGACGCTCGCGACGGTCCCATCAGGTTGGATGAAATGGATCTCGTTCCCATTAAACAGCTCCGAAAAGATAATATCTCCGGTGGCCAGATTATGGGCCGATTCAATGGACCGGATTTTGTCGACCGATTCACCGGATAGCTGGATCGTCCCGGCCGGAGTTCCATCAGAAACGAAATAGTTGCGAGACCCCTGCTCGAAATAGAACCGATGCTGGTCGGCGGTGAGCAGTTTTCCGACCCCATTTTCAAAACGGTCGGTCAACGTTGTTACCAGGGTCGTTCCCGATCGCGTTCCGTCGCTGATCCACAACTCGCCGCGGTACCAGTCAACGGGGACGTAAAAGACGACTCGGTCACCGAACACCTGCAATGGACCATCGATGTCGTGATCCGACACCCGCACCGTTCCTTCGGACGTGCCATCGGAACGCCAGAGATTACGGCCCGAATCAGGTAATTGTGCTGTGAAGAACACGCTGTCGCCCACCGATAGCAACGACTCGATCGCGGAGCCAATTTCGCCCGGTCGGATGTCTCGAACCAGTTCGGCCGGACCGTTGGCATCGGTGCTACGCCAAAGCTCCGCCCCAGAGGCAGGTTCGTTTCGCACGAACAGCGTGTTGTCTCCGACCCGCGCGAAGTCGGTATTGCTGTTCGGAAAAGGATCCGAAGACGAAGCAAATCCGCCGAATCCCGCCAACGGTCGACGTGACTCTAGCGTCTCCAGCTTGCACCGACGCCAATTTGTTTTTCGCATTGTCTGGAACTACACCAAAGTCCATTCGGACTGGAGAGAAAACAGATGGGATTCATAGTTGAGTGGCCTGTTACAGCATAATCTTAGGTTAACGGAAGCCGCCAAGGCTTTCGGTGATCCACGGCACCGGTCGAAACTCTTGGCGAGTTTCGCTACCGCCCAAACCCCAATTTTTAGTCGTCCCAGACCACTAGCATCCCCACAAGTCGGAAAGCATTCTTGCCCCAGGTGACCAACGGGCCTTTCCAGTGGGCAGAGACCCCAAAGGGGACGGAGGACTTTTCCCGGCCGTAGGTCCTCCATTTCCCAGTGCCGGCGGTTGCCCGGTGTGGTCTGGGCGGCGCCGTACTTGGCCAGCAGGGACCGCCGCGTCTTTTCATGGCGACTGGTCAGTGGTTAGCCATCGACTCCAATCAATTGTTCGGTCATCCGAACGCCCCCGGAGGAACGAAGCGGCCCAGTCCGATCTTTTGCTTCAGGCTGTTGCGACCTTCGGCGGCTTTGACGCTGCGGAGATACTTATCCGCTTCGATCTGTTCACGCAGCGAGTGCTGCGCGGCGGAGTGACCGTCACCCGAGGCGCTCGCCGGTTCGGCCGCGTTGGATGCGGTTTTTGTCGGTGATCGTTTCGACGGATGGATCTGCCATGCCGTCAACGATTGGCGGCAAGCGTCTCCCGTTCAACGGGCAAAACCGGGCTTCCACCCTGATTCGCTGAACTCCATTACACCGGTGTAATTCCAGTCATTCTGGTTGCGGAAACACACATCAAAACATGCATGACCTTTGCTCGTTGGTGCCGGAGGAAGGCAAAGGGTCAACGCGTATCCATCGTTTTGCATTGCGTGGATTTGTCGTTCACCCGACTCGGGGAGAACGGTTAAAATACCGCTCACCGGAGGGGATTTCGGCTAGGGGCGAATCTGGAGAGCGGACGGGCATTCTTCCCAAACCACTGAAGAATTCAGAGTTATCCGAACACGTGAAGGCTTTCTCTTGGCGGCAACCTTATTTACTGGCGTCAATACATGAATGAACGATTCCAACCCGATCGTCGTTCGAATCGCGAGCGAATGCTCGCCGGTGACCAATACATTGCCGACGATCCGGAACTCGTTCGTGATGGTAACCACGCGGCGAAACTCATCGCTGCATTCAATGCAACCAACGGTGACGACAAACTAGTCCAGGACCGAATTTTGCGCGAACTGTTTGGAAGCGTCGGCGAGGGCACGGTCATTCGCCCACCGCTTCGGTGTGACTACGGGTATCAGACGCACATTGGCGCCCGTACCTTTGCTAATTGGGGTCTGATTTGCCTCGACGTCGGCAAGATTGAGATTGGTGATGACGTTCAAATCGGACCTAACGTCCAACTGCTAACGGCGACTCACCCAATTGAACCGTTGCCCCGCCAAGCGAAGTGGGAAGGCTCTCAGCCGATCATCATTGGCGATAACGTTTGGCTTGGGGGCGGAGTTATCGTCTGTCCTGGTGTAACGATCGGCAACAATACGGTGGTTGGCGCAGGTGCAGTGGTCACGCGGGATCTACCGGCAAACGTCGTTGCTGTTGGCAACCCTGCTCGAATCCTCCGTACGATTGAGGGCTAACTGAGATATCAGGGTAGACGCCGGATTTCCAAGCCGTGCACTGGAGCGGCGGCAATGCGTTTTCCGATGGCTAGTTTCACTCTCGCCGGCCGGTGACGGCGAACGTTGTCGGATAAGGGACAGTAGCGTCATGAGTCACTACGCAAACGACACACAACGAAATGGCGAGTGCATTGAGCGGCTACGTGTGGCGATGAAGCAGACGCCCTATGTGTCCGTTCCAATCTTCGCAGTCGTCTTTGGATACGTCGGTTTGTACTTTGGTTTCATCAGCGCGATGGTGCTTGCGGTCGTTGGCGTCGTGGTGGGGCTTCGCTTCGCACTTGTGTTTCAGGCCATTCTGGAATGGATGGCGCTTATGCTCATCGCGACATCCAAGGGCGATGGCGAGCCAGCGGAATAGTCTTTACAGGGTCCGAAGCCCGATAACCAAGCGATTGACGCGGAGCCGCCGCTCGCGTCATGTTGAAGTCAGCGATCGACCACGGCGGCCCGGTCGTCGCCGCCGTTTTCCAACTGAGAACATGGATATCCCATGACCAACGAGACCGACAAAACTCACGTCAGAGTGCTTTCAGTCTTGCACATTGTTGCTGGCCTGTTCTTTTTCGTCACCTCACTTGGGCAGTTTCTCCTAGCCAAAAATGCTGTGATAGTAGGACCACTGCCAACTTTCATTTCGTTTTTGTTCGCGTCAATGCTGATAATGTCATTGCTGGTCTTCGTTGTGGGGATACTGCTGTATACACGTAGGATGTACTGGTTTTGCTTCACTGTTGCTGCTATCGAGTGTCTCATCGTGCCGCTTGGAACAATCATTGGCGTCTTGACGCTTGTCGTTCTCATGCGTCCATCGGTGACTGACGGTTTTGTGTCAAAGAACGCTGAGCCGACTGCTGGTGACGGATGACCATGCGTCGCACCGGAGACGCGGTGGAAAGCTTCTTCGTGACATCAATATCCTCTCCTGCGTCCCTGTGTACGCGACCGTTGTCCGACTGAAATCAAAATGTCGCCATCTTCATGAAATGCCCACAGTGCGAGACTCCACTAAGATCGGTGGCCGCGACGGAGGTCAACAATCAACCACCACGGGCAACGGTACTCCGCCGCTTCCGGATCATTGACCTGCTCGCTGTGACCGCCTTGGTAGCGTTGCACCTCGCTTCACTCCCCGCCGAAGTATCCAAAGGAGGATCGGAGATTGCCGCCTTGCTTTATCTTTCGCCGACGGCGATCACATGCTTGATTCACCTTCGATTGCGCCTGAACATCTCCGCGGCGATCTTCGTGCATTACGTCCTGACTATCGCATGGACGTTCCTGCACGCCGTGGGCCTTCACTACGCTACCAACGCATACAATCCGATGATGCGTTCTGGTCAACGCGTGGAGATGGCCGTTTACTCGAACGCGTGGAACGACACTCTGGAGATGGCTGGATGGGCCATCGCATTTGCTGCTACCTATGGCGTCGTTTGCTACACTGCAGTATCTGCGGCAATCAATTACGGTCCGTGTCCGGCGGGCGCGGGAACTGATAACAGCGGATAAATATCACATGTACCGGAACTGCGCTAGCACGTTTTCACACATGGATCACCAATCGTCCCGACCCGGTGATGCGGGACGTTGCAGACCGATTCCCGTTACGCATCCACCACAAGTTGTGCCCAAGTTCCACTATTCACACTGAAAGGCAATCGAGATGTCCAGCACAACAACCGAGTCTCGCCCATTCGTACCTGATCGCATTGTTGTTAGCCTTGCTCAACTTCTTGCATTTGTTGCTGCAGTTGCAATTTTTCCCATGTCCTTGCTCGCGACAATAAGATTTGCATCCTCGCCGTTTGAGGTCTTTATTGGTGTCGTTCTCGGTGGCGTACTTGCTTCTGTGATGGTAATCATTGGCATGGTCACGCCTTCGGCGATTGATACGCGACGGCCATGACAAGGCTTGATCGACACGTCGCAGGACGCTTCTGGCTACCGGGAAACATTTAAGGGGACGGGGGTCTTTTCGGTCTACGTGCTGCATTGGTGCTGCAACGGGCGACAACTCTGAGTCGCTTTGGCTCTAGCCGAGGGCCGATCTGTTTCGACGACGCCATCCAAAACTGGCGTCTTGCATTGCGGGTTGAAGCAGGCCGTGCAGATCGCCAACGATTGATCGGGTCGCTGCTTACCCAAAGCGACAGGCGTTGACGCTGGCCCGTATTGGCAGCAGTCGCAGAACACGGCTTGCCGGATCCCCATGACCCAGGGGCGATGAAAACGGACGTTGTTGGAATGCCCCCATTTCCTGATCCACGGTTATGAGAGTACGGGTTGGTTAAACGATTCCACAGTGGGCTGCTTCCGCGAAGGGAGCGCAGCGAACGAAGCGGAAGTAGCCCACTGTGAAGCAAAATCCGCTGGGGCCATTCCACCGATGCCGCTGTGCGGACGTCGATGGTTGTACGTTTGACGCCATGACTCAATGATCGACTGTGCCTCGGACAAGCTGCTGAACAGCTCGCACGATAAACACTCATCGCGAAGCCTGCTGTGGAAGCTTTCGACGTAGCCGTTCTGCCAGGGACTGCCCGGTTCGATGTAGGAAGTCCCCACCTCAATGAAGTCCAGAAAGGAGCGGACCGCCTTGCTGATGAACTCCGGGCCATTGTCGCTGCGGATGAACGACGGGATGCCGCGGCTGACGAATAAGTCGCTCAACAGCGCCACCAAATCGTCGCCGGTGAACTTTCGACCCACTTCCAGTGCAATGCACTCACGAGTGAACTCGTCGATCAGAGAGAGGATCTTCAACGAGCGACCGTCTTCGGTTCGATCAAAGATGAAGTCGACCGACCAAACGTGATTGGGGTACTCGGCCGATCGACGAATGACGCCGCCTTCGGAGTTGCCCAATCGTCGCTTTTTCGCCTTTTTGACCGGCACCTTGAGACCTTGTTGTTTCCAGAGTCGGTGGATCCGTTTGAAGTTTACACACCAGCCTTCCTGCCGCAAAAGACGAGTGATGCGTCGATAGCCATAGCGAGGAAACTCGCCGACGAGTTCCAGTATTCGAGCAATCAGACGTGGTTCGTCTTCTTTGGTGTTTGGCCGGTATCGTTGGCTACTGCGCGATTGGCCGAGCGTCCTGCAAGCCCGACGCTCCGAGACGCCGAAGCAACTCTGCAACTTGCAGGCTGCTTCACGGCGACGCGTCGGGCTTAGAAGTTTCCCTCGGCGATCACCTTGAGCATTCGCTTATCGAGTTCTGCTTCGGCCAGCAGTTCTTTGAGCTTCTGGTTCTCGATTTCGAGTTCGCGAAGCCGTCGAGCCTCATCGGACTTCATGCCGCCGTACTGCTTCTTCCATCGCATCCAGGTCGATTCAACAATCCCAAGCTTCTGGTACACCTCCGCCAGGCTCTTGCCGGCGGCCAACATGGCTTCACCCTCGGCGATCGCCTTGACGATCTGTTCGGGCTTACGTCGCTTTCGTGCTTGTTTCATCTCGAGAGTCTCCTTGGCCGTTATTGGCCGGTACACTCTCATAACTCATGGACCAGTTTTTGGGGAGCACGCCATTGTCGCTACGTTCGGTCAATTAACCGGTGCGTTAACGTTTGGCGTCCGCCGAAGTAGCATCCTGCGGATCGCTGCTTGACGGCGCGTCATCGATCAACATCCGAATCGGGGGCGATTCCAAATCATCGAACTGCCCGCCACGGATACAGCGCACACAGGCCCAAAGAGCCGTGGCCCCCATGGCAATCGCGACCGGTAAGGCAATGAACAGGACACTCATTGGGGACAGACCTCGTTGTTCGTTTCGTCGGACTTGCGCTGCGACAAAGTCATTGCGGTCACCGAAAGGGAACTGAGCGGCATCAACAATGCGGCCAACAATGGGGTCACAAGACCGGCCATGGACAGAGCCACCGCCAGAAGGTTATAGCCGATCGAAACGGCGAAGTTGCGGCGGATGCTATGACGAGTTTTCTGGGATCCATCCATCAATCGGACCACTCCCAACAACGAACCATCGCCGATCATGACGGGTGCGGCCGTCAGGCTTGCCGAAGCACCACCGCGCAAGGCAACGCCCACATCGGCCGCGGCCAAGGCGACCGCATCATTCAATCCGTCGCCGACCATGACAACGGGGCCGTTTCGCTTGGCCGATTCCACCGCCGCCAACTTGTCTTCGGGCAATAGACCGCCCAAAGCCTTGTCGTCGGCTATGCCAAGCGTGCTGGCAACGCGAGCAACGGTGGCGGCATCATCGCCTGACAAAATCCCGACCTGCCATCCCAGTCGCTGCAACTTGGTCAACACGGCGGGCGATTCCCGGCGGATCTGATCGGCAATCCCCATCACAGCAACAATGTCGCCGTCGCGAGCGACAAAGATCGGCGTGCTACCGCTGGATTCAATCTCGTCAACGCAACCTTGCAATGAATGCCCGTTTGGAAACTGCACCAAACGACGATTTCCAATCATGTAGTCGTGTGATCCATCCCGTGCGGTGACGCCAAGTCCCGGACGGTGGTTGACGTGTGCAATGGAACCTTCGATGGATTCATCGGTTTCTATCACCCCCGGTCGACCACGTTGAACCGCTGCGGCAATCGGATGACGCACGTGACGCTGGATCGCCCGCACGGCGTTCCAGTCACGATCGCTTCCGAACCAATGAGTCACTTTCATTCGCCCCTCGGTCAGCGTGCCGGTTTTATCGAAGAAGACGGTCCCCGGCTTCGCAAGCCGTTCCAAACAGTCACCCGCACGCACCAATACCTTCTGCTTTGCCAAACGGCCGACGGCAACGGCGACGGCCAGGGGCGTGGCCAGCGCCAACGCACAAGGGCAGGCCACGATCAATAGCGCAACGACATTCGACACAGCTTGCGTGGAATCATGCATCACCCAGTAACCCCCGGTGATCATCGCCAGCACCAAAACGACGATGACGAACCATCCACCGATACGATTGGCCAATTGAACGATGGGTGTTCGTGCGGCGGCGGCATCAGCGACGGCATCGGTGATGGCTGCCAATCGCGTGTCGGCGCCCACTGCGGTGGCCTGGATCGTCAACGGACCTTGAACGTTTTCCGTTCCCGCTTCGACCTGATCGCCTTCACCGACGGGAACCGGGACGGATTCACCGGTCAGCAGTGACCGATCCAAGGTCGATGTCCCTTGGATGACCTGACCATCGACCGGAACGCTTTCACCCGCGTCGACACGAACGCGATCGCCCACCATCACTTCGCACAGCGGCACACGTTGCGCGACGCCATCGGGGGCGATGCGATTGACGGCCACCGGGGACATCCGAATCAGCCCGGCGACCTCGTCCCCGGCGCGACGCTGCTGTCGTGACTGGAGCCACCGGCCCGTCAGCAGAAAGAAAACCAGACAGGCAATGCTGTCGAAATAGACATCGCGTTGGGAATCGAAAAGCCCATGCAAGCTTGCCAACAAACCGGCCGCCAAACCAACGGCCACCGGCAAATCCATGTGTGGCGTTCGGGTCCGCAACGAAGCCCAGGCACTTTGGAAAAACACACGACCGGGGAAAACGACAGCGACCACGCCCAGGCCGACGCCGGCAAATCGCAGGATTTGTTGATGGCTATCGGCGATTCCCGTAAAGCTGCCCGCGTACAACGCGATCGCCACCCACATTGCATTGGCGGCACAAAACCCGGCCACCGCAAGATCGATCAGCTGGCCATGTCTTTCGCGCAGATTGCGGTCGTCATCCGCATCGGAAAGCAGCGACAGTTGATAGCCTAACTTGGCAACACGCTCGGCGATGCTGGAGAGTTTCTGTTGACTGGGATCGAAAACAATTTCGATGGTCTGTTGATGATAGTTGACTCCCGAGCGAACCCAGCCGGGCACACGTTCCGGTGCACGTTCCAGCAGCCAGACACAGGCTGCGCAGTGCAAACCATCGACCGCCAGTTTGCACTTCAACAAGGGAACTTGGTCATCAGAATCGACCACCAACGGCGCCGATCGTCCCATCAGCCGCGGATCATCCAGATCCGAAAAGTCGACCGACTCCGGTTCCCACGGGGCGTCACCGTTGACATCACGCAGTTCGTAATACTGGTCCAGCCCCCAGCTTTGAATCAGCTCGTAAGCCCCCTGACAACCGTGGCAACAAAAGACATTGCCGTTCGCATCGGCCGGCCGGCGCGTCGCAAGTCCACAGTGGATGCATTGACGGTTGACCGAAGCATTACTGTCCGCGGCTTCGGTTGCATCGCCCGATTGCGAAACGATCGTCGACATTGTGTCGTTGACCTTCAAGGCTCAGGGTGACAACACGGCAGCGGTTCATCGTTGGTGGCGGACCAGACTTGCTGGGCACTTGGCTGGTCCCCCAACCGCGGCGGTTGAATCGACGCCAAGTCCGCCGAAGCACGACCGGTGGCGGTATACAAACCCGTCAGCACTAACAGGACTGCGGCAAGCATCGGCATGACCACGCGAGACCGATTCATCAGTGTTCCGGCCCCCACAACCACGGCGGTCAGTGCGGGCAACGTACCGATCCAGAATGCCGTCATCGTCGCCATCGCGCCGGGAACGGTGCCGGCCCCCGCGGCCATCAGCACGAACAAATACAGCCAACCACAAGGCAACCACGTCGTCAAAAGGCCGCCTAAATACGCTTTACCGATCGGGCCACGCGATGCCAATACCGGCTTGGCCTTCGCCAACAGACCGGCAATTTTCGAGGGTTTGATTTCCCGAGTGCCGGTCAATCGGTTACGGGGAAGCAAACCGAAAATTCGCCACAGCCCCATGCCGATCAATAACATCCCCGCCAACTTGGACGCCAGCATTTGAAATCCCGCAACATCACCACCGATCGTGATTGCGGATCCCAAAAGCCCCGCCATCAGTCCGGCGGACAGATACGTGGTCAAACGTCCCAGGTGATAAGCCACCAGTGACGCTCCGCGGCTGCGGCCATCGGTCGCCCAGATCGCCAGTGGGCCACACATCCCGACGCAATGCAAGCTGCCCAAGACACTGGCCAAAACGGTTGCCGCCAGGAAAGCCGTCATGACGATTGCTCCGACGATGCCGGACCTTGCAACAAGACTTGCCGCGATTCGACGAAACGTGCGCCGCTATCATCGGTGACATCGATTTCAACTTGCCACCAGCCGCCACGATCCACGCATTCGGTGAACGCCAAAGGACTGTCCGCCGTCACCGATTCGTCCAGCGAAAACTGCAGCACATCGCCGGCACGGGCATGATGGTAAATCGACACCGTTCCGGTTTGGATGGCCACCGGTTGGCCGTCTGCATCCAACAACTTCAACATCAGCCCGTTTCCGGACTGGCCGGCAGGAATCTCCGCGACCGTGAAGGTCCAGCCCAGTTTTTCCGATGTACGTTTTCGCGCCGCCTGCTTATCCCAATCCAGCGCCTTCTGATAGTAGTCCGGGACGACCGCCACCGACCGGTCGCCGGTGGCCAGAAAGATCGCCACGACGCCCAGGGCGACCTGCAGCGTCAGCAAGGCGACGACCATTGATCCCCAACGCCACGCTGCTTTCGAATTGGCGTCATTCTTCACCATTGCAGTCCACCTATTCGCTTTCTCAGCGAGGTCCGAGCAGTTTTGTTGTCACGGTGCGTTGATTACCCGCACCGTCGGTGATTTCGATTTCACCATCACACTGGCCCGCCGCCCCAAACTTGGACGGAGGCACTTGTATCGTCAGCGGGATCAATTCCGTTTGACCGGGTTCCAGGCTGGCGCCGGAATTCTCTTGCTGCACCAACAAGGCTCCGTCGGGCCGAACGATTTGGAACTTATAGTCTTGATTTTCTTCGCTTCGATTCCATAAACGCAAGCGGAAGTTGTTCACGATCTGGCCGTTGGCACCCCTTTGAAAGGGATTCCCCGCCGACCGGATCAATCGCGCGTCGAACGCGAACTTCGTCGACAACACCACGAAGAAGATCGACAGCACGGCGATCAACGCCGCCGGGTACAACACCGTTCGCATCCGCAGAAATCGCAGCGGGTTGCCCGCCATCGCGTCCTGGGAACTGTAGCGGATCAACCCCTTGGGCAAACCGACCCGGTCCATCACGTCATCGCAGGCATCAATACACTGGGTGCAATTGATGCATTCCATCTGCAAGCCGTCACGAATATCAATGCCCGTCGGGCACACCACCACACACTGGTTGCAATCCACACAATCGCCGGCACTGCGTTCGGCGATCGGCAGACTGACGTCACGTTTGCCCTTCTTTCTCGGTTCGCCACGTGTTTCGTCATACGCGACGATCAGACTATGCCGATCCAGCATCACGGATTGGAAACGCCCATAGGGACACGCGATCAGGCACATCTGTTCGCGAAAGAACAGAAAGTCGAACAGCATCAACCCTGTGGTCCCGAACATGACGACAAAAGCGATCGGATGCTGAAACGGGCTGCTTCGCATCCACTCCGCCAGACGTTCGGTACCAACGAAGTACGCCAGGAATGTGTGGGCCAACGCCATACACAAAACAAGGTAAACCAGAAAACGCAGCACCGCCCGGATACCGGTCACCTTTCGCTTGGGCTTTCCACCACGTCCCAAGGTGCCTTCAAAAAAACGATCGATCGGTCGGAATACATATTCCATGTAAACCGTTTGCGGGCATCCCCATCCGCACCAGACGCGTCCTGTCAAAGCGGTCAACAAGACGATCGTGATCAGAATGGACACCAACAGCAACGCCAACAACACCGTGTCGGTTGGCAAAAACGTGTGTCCGGCCAGAACAAACTTACGTGCGGGAATGTCCAACAAGATCAGCGGTCGTCCGTTGATCCGCAAATGCGGCAATGCGACGAAAACGACAATCAATACGTAAGCCAAAATCTGTCGTCGACGCCACCAATGCCCCTTGGCCAACTTGGGACGCAACCATCGACGCGACCCGTCGCCCTCCAACGTGCTTAGCACATGCTCGGGCGCTTCCAACATTGGGGACGGGGCGTTCATTGTTGTGTCGTACGACGAAGATCAGATTTTCAAAACTTGGTTGATCGCCAAACACATGCCATCGAAATCGATTGCATGTTCATCTAAAGGCGACCTGTCACTTACAGGCGACCTTAAAGTGATTGCTATTGGGCGTCGGACTCCGCCGGCGGATCTGGCCAAGGCGCGATCACGTTTCCTTCGGGCGCTTTTGGATTCGCCGCTTCGGTCCCACGCATGCTGGCCACGTAACTGGCGGCAAGCACGAGTTCGTTGGTACTTAAACGATTTTTCCATGCCGGCATTGCACCGGCGGCCGCACCGTTTTGAAGCACACCAATGATGTCTTCGATTTCACGGATGTTCTTATAATGATCATCCGTCAGATTCGGGCCGACCAAACCGCCGCCATCGGCGCCATGGCATGACTGACAATTCGTTTCAAACACGACCTTGCCAACCTGCAGCCAATTGGGCTTGTACAGGAATTTCACCACGGTCTCACGATCCGCTTTCAACTCACCAATTTCGGCAAACTGAAGCTGCAAGTTCTCTGCGAGATCCCGGTCATAGGAGGCCGCACGAGTCCGACTTTCCACACCACTATGGAAGTAGAAAAAGTAGGGCGGCGAAAACAACATCGAGCCGACGAACAACCACTTCCACCAACCGGGCAACGGGTTATCGAATTCTTGGATGCCGTCGTAACTATGGCCGGTCAGCGGATCGTCTGGAATTGCGCCCGTGTCGGACGTCTCGGGGGTCACACTACTCATCACGAGGATCCTTCACTTGATCGGAAAGTGGAATCGAGGCAAACCGGTCGGCCGACTTGCGCGACAGACGCAGCACGGCGAAGACCATCATTGCGAAGGCGACGACAAACATTGCCAACGCGATCTCGGCACAGTCGCTGTAGTCGACCGATCGAATCACGTCTTTCAACATGGCGATGAACTGGGGGGATGGGGCTATGAGATGAAGTGAAAGGGTCAAACCGGCCGCCGTCGCCCGGAAATTTCGCCCGCCACAGATAAGACAGGCGGAGCATGCAACCAAAGGATGCATGAGGCAGGGCGGCTCCAGCTGGCGACAGTGTCAGCCGGTGGCATCGGATTGCGGATCCGCTTGGCCGGCGGCGACTTCGGGAATCGCATCGACGTCTTCGGGAACTTCGCCCGGAGCAGGACCATCGGTTTCCGACGATTCATCCGCTTCGGGCGTTGCAAAAATGTCGGTACCGATTCGCTGCAGATAGGCGATCAGCGCGACGGCTTGAGTGTCATACGTCATCAATTCGCCGCGTTTGATCGGGCCGCCCTGCGAAACGATGTCCGCGGCGACCAATTCGGCTTGCTTGCGTGCAATTTCCGGAGCGTTGGTCAGTTCCTTATCGTATTCGGCTCCCAACATATGGGCCGCCCAAACACGATCGGAGATCTTGTCGAAATCGATGGCGGTATCCAGCAGGTGGACATAGGAAGGCATCACCGAAGCTTCGTTGACACTTTGGGGGTCTTCCAAGTGCAGCCAATGCCAAAGGTTACTTTGCTTGCCACCTTCGCGAGCCAAGTCGGGGCCGATCCGACGACTGCCCCATTGGAACGGGTGGTCATAGACGAATTCGCCCGGCTTGCTGTATTCGCCATAGCGTTTCGTTTCGGCGACCATCGGCCGAATCATTTGCGAGTGACAGTTGTAACAACCTTCAGCGACAAAGATGTCACGTCCGGCCAACTCCAGCGGCGTGTAAGGCTGAACCGTGGCGATCGTCGGCACGTTGCTGCGGATCAAGAACGTCGGGATGATTTCAAATAAGCTGGCGATCACAACGGCCAGGGTGACCAAGATGGTAAACCGAACCGGCAATCGTTCCCAACGACGGTGCCATCCCATGCGGCTCCATGTGTCCAATTTCTTGGCGGCTTCCAACATCGGAGCGTCTTTGATCGCTTCGCTGACTTCGGCCGGTTCGCGATAGTCCGCTTGCTTGGCTAGGCGTGGTGCCTGATACACCGGCACTTCATAGGCCGACGGACGGGACAACCAAGTCATGAAGTAGTTGACGACCATTAGCACGACGCCGGCGACGAATAAGGCCCCGCCGACCACACGCAGCCACCACATCGGGGCGATCGAGGAAATCGTTTCGACAAAGTCGGGGTAAACCAGTTGGCCGGTTTCGTCCATCGCACGCCACATCAGCCCCTGGGTCAGACCGGCAATGTAGATCGGCACGATGTACATCAAAATTCCGATCGTCGAAATCCAGAAGTGCAGTGTGGCCGCTTTGACGCTCCACAACTTGGTTTGGAACAACCGCGGGGCCAGCCAGTACAACATGCCGAAAGTCATCATGCCGTTCCAACCGAGTGCACCGGAGTGCACGTGGGCGATGGTCCAGTCGGTGTAGTGGCTGAGCGCATTGACGCTTTTCACGCTTAGCATGGGACCTTCGAAGGTCGACATTCCGTAGAACGTCACTCCGACGACGAAAAACTTCAGCACCGGGTCAACGGCGACCTTCTGCCAAGCACCACGCAGGGTCAGCAAGCCGTTGATCATTCCGCCCCAAGACGGCATCCACAGCATGACGCTGAACAACATCCCCAGGGACGACGCCCATTCGGGCAACGCCGTGTAGTGCAAGTGGTGCGGGCCCGCCCAGATGTAGATGAACACCAACGACCAAAAGTGAAGGATGGACAGCTTGTAGCTGAACACCGGACGATTGGCCGCCTTGGGCAAGAAGTAATACATCAGACCCAAGAACGGAGTGGTCAAGAAGAACGCCACCGCGTTGTGCCCGTACCACCACTGCATGAATGCGTCTTGGACACCCGCATAAACGCTATAGCTTTTGAAAGCCGCGATCGGCACGACCAAGTTATTGAAGACGTGCAAAACGGTCACGGTGACGATCGTTGCGATGTAAAACCACAGCGCCACGTACAAGTGCCGTTCGCGACGTTTGATCAACGTCATGAAAAAGTTGACACCGAAAAACCCCAGCCACACCACGGCAATCGCCAAGTCGATCGGCCATTCCAATTCGGCGTACTCGCGACTTTGCGTGATGCCCAGTGGCAGCGTCACCGCGGCCGCGACGATGATCAGTTGCCATCCCCAAAAATGCAGACGACTGAGCACGTCGCTCCACATGCGTGCTTTGCACAATCGCTGGGTGCTGTAGTAGATCGCCGCGAAAATGCCGTTGCCCGCAAAGGCAAAGATGGCTGCGTTGGTGTGCAGCGGTCGCAGACGACCAAAGGTCAGCCATTCCAGGCCGACAAAGGCCTTGGGCAAAACCAGCAATAAGGCGACGACCAAACCGGCGATCGTCGCGATCAATCCCCAAACGATGGTCGCGACGGCAAACTTGCGGGAAATATCGTCATCGTACGAAAACGATTCGATGTGCTCCGACGCACGCCCGGCGGATGTCTGGCCAGATTCAAACGGACCGGATGGGTCGCTCGGGTCTAGACTGGTCTCTGCGGTGGCCACCAAGTGATCCTCGACGAAGGGGACAATAGCAAGACAAAGGTTGATATTCAGTGTGGGAAAGCGTTCTTGGGACGACTTGCCCGACGCGCCAAATTGACGCACGCAGTGGGCAATCGGGAAAGAACTCCGACGTCCCCTGCGATGATGGCGATAGTGTAACGATGCGACGTGACGACTTCACCACAGTCTGTACTGTTATCTGCGATACACGCCGCGGATTCACCCTCAAAACGAAAGTCAAATTGTCGCACCCCGCGGCATTTCGGCGCCTTTCGATGCGACAAATCGAACGTCCTGACTTTACTATCGTGTCGTCAGCCGATTCCTGACAAACCAGACCGACCGAGACAACATGGCGCGCCCTGCCGCAATCTTTCAATCTTCGGTAACGCCGCTGGATCGTATTCGCAGCGGTGGCAAAATCCTTGCCGGCGTGGTCTTTATCGGCGTGTTGGGCTATCGGTACCTGGGCGGATACGGATGGTCCGATGCGGTTTGGATGGTCGTGATCACGATCAGCACGGTCGGCTATGGCGAACACAGTCAATCCGACGCGTTGGTGAAATGGTTCACCGTCTTGGTGATTGTGTTCGGAATGACCGCATCGGTTTACACCTTCGGCGGTCTGTTTTCGATGATACTGGAAGGCGAACTTGATCGCGTGATTGGACGCCAGCGAATGAATCGTGAAATCGCCAAACTGAACGGACATGTCATCGTTTGCGGCTATGGCCGGATGGGCCAGCATCTGGTCGAGGGTCTACGCCATGCTTCGCGATCGATGGTCGTCATTGACATCGACGAAGAAGCCATTGCCGGCGCCAGCGAAGCGGGCCTTTTGACTCTGCACGGCGACGCGACCAACGACGACCTGTTGACGATGGCGGGGATCGCCAAGGCTGAAACACTGGTGATCACATTGCCCGATGACGCGGACAATGTTTTCATCACGTTGACCGGCCGCGGATTGAATTCTGAATTCACCATCATCGCCCGCGCCGAACAGGTCACCACCGAAAAGAAACTTCGCCAGGCGGGTGCCGATCGCGTGGTCATGCCGACGATCGTCGGCGCCAAACAGATGACGCGTCTGGTCGCCCGGCCGTCGACAGCCGATTTGATCGACGTGGTCACCGAGTCCAGTTTCAAAGACATCGATTTGGACGAAGTCCTGATACCAGCGGGCAGCCCCATGTGTGGAAGGACCATTCGATCGATCGTTACGCTTCAGTCCCGCAATTTGCTGATCGTCGGAATCCAGCGTGACGGTGCGGCCTTGAAGTTCAATCCCAACGGCGACGATCAGATCCACAGCGGTGAAACGCTTTTGATCTTGGGGCACCCCGATAACATCCTGGCGTTTCGCCGGGACATCGCCGATTGACGCGACGCAGGATCGGTCGCGAAGACGCATCGCCGGCGGGCGAACAGGGCAGGGGACCGGCGCGATCGAATCTGGTATCCTTCGCGCAGCCTGGTTGTTCCGCCATCGCCATTGCCGCGGCAGCGGACGGATCGAATTCGCGTGCCTCCTGTGCAAAAGCCGATATGGGACTGCTGATCTTTTACCTGTTCTTTGCGATCGGGTGCTCTTTCTATTGTTCGGTGGCCGAAGCCGTGCTGCTGTCGATCACGCCGTCGTTCATTGCGACGCTGGGCCAGCGGAAACCGAAGGCCGCCAAACGCCTGGAAGATCTCAAGGACAACATTGATCGCCCGCTGGCGGCCATCCTTAGCCTGAACACCATTGCTCACACGATCGGTGCGGCCGGCGTGGGTGCCGAAGTGGTCCGGCTTTATGGCGACCAGTACCTGGCAGCCGCCAGCGCGGTGATGACGCTGTTGATCCTGGTGTTAAGCGAAATCATCCCCAAGACGATCGGGGCCCTGTACTGGCGCACGCTCGGGCCGTTCGTGGCCACCAGCGTCCGCTGGCTGATTTGGATCCTGTATCCGCTGGTGTGGATGAGCGAGCGTCTGACTCGGCTGCTTTCCGGTGGCAAGTCCCACCACACGCTGACTCGCGAAGAACTGTCGGCGATGGCCAAAATCGGCGCCAAGCAAGGCGTCTTGGAAGCCAACGAACACCGCATTTTCGATTCGATGATTCGGTTTCCCCGTGTGACGGCGCAAGAAGTAATGACGCCCCGCGCCGTGGTCCTGGCGGTCAGCGAATCATCGACCGTGGCCGAAGCACTGGCCCAGGAATCCATCCTGTCGGTCTCTCGAATTCCCGTCTACGAAGGCACATTGGACCACGTGACCGGATTCGTTTTAAAGGACGACCTGTTGCTGGCGCAGGCACGTGACCAGGACGCGGATCCGATCACCACCTATCGCCGTCCGTTGCTGACGGTTCGCGATGAAGTTCGGTTGCCGCGTCTGCTGGACCAATTGCTGCAAGGCCGACATCACATCGCCATCGTCGTCGATCAGTACGGCAGCGTCGTCGGCCTGGTCACGCTGGAAGACATCGTCGAAACTTTGCTGGATCTGGAAATCATCGACGAACATGACCGCGAGGTGGACATGCAAAAACTGGCCCGTCGCCGCTGGGAAAAACGCTTGAGCCAGAAAGAAAGCCAGGGCACGGCCGTGGTCCAGCCCAACATCGCAGAATCCGATGAAGACGCCGGCGGCCGTGAAAACACGCCGGACACATAGGCCCCCAGCGGTCATCCATCAGGGCCAGCGTTCAGATCGCTTCCGGACCGCGTTCGCCGGTTCGGATCCGGACACAATCATCCATCGGCAAGACGAAGATTTTGCCGTCACCGATTTCACCGGTCTCGCTTGACCGGCCGCCGGCCAAAATCGCATCGACCGTCGGCTGGACAAAGTCTTCGTTGACGGCGATTTGCAGTTGGACTTTCCGCACCAGGCTGACACCACCGGTGGACGGGCGGATCGCCGAGGTCTGACCTTTCTGGCGACCAAACCCCTGACAATCGACCACCGTCAATCGGTGAACTTCCACGTTGGTCAACGCTTCTTTGACGGCATCCAGTTTGGTCGGCTGGATGATGGCAATGATCAGTTTCACGTTCGATCAGGTCGTCGAGGAACAGGTCGTCGGGATGCACACCGGGCCGTCCGGATGCTGCCAATCAATGCCGAGACGGCTCGGACGATCGACCTCGGCTGGGCACAGGCCAGTGGATGGCACGGGTGAAACAGTGGAAACCAGCAGGCATGGATCGGCAAGGGGACCGGGGCTTACGCCATTCTTCCGGACCTTGCGATCCAACGTGCAAGCGTTGCTTGATTCACCGCAATGCATGGGCCATGGACACGCGTGTCGGCCCCAACTGCGACGGGTGATCGGCAGCGTCGTGTGAGAGCCTTGGCCCCCCAGCGGCCACGCGATCGGCCCAGCAATCAGCAAAAATTGCTCCATCAGATGCAGATCATCGGTGCATAAAAAAAGCCCGGCTGGATCAGCCGAGCAGAAAAAAACCCCGACCCGCATCGGATGAGGCGGACATCCGATGCGGGAAACCGGGGCCCTTCTGGCCCAGGCAAGAGCCGAGAAGTTCAAGCGAAACGCTTGGCCAAGGCCGTCACGTCTCGATGTTCAGCTAAACGGTTCGGTCGGAACCAGAACGCTTATCAATTCCGTTGCACTTCGCGTGCGAAGGAGTCCAACCGGGTGCCCCGCCGCCGTCGAATTCGAATCGACTGGCGACGGGGCGCGGTGGGTAGCTCCCAACATTCGCCTAGCCCTAGGCGATCGCCCCGCCGGCGACCGCATCGGACGGATAAGCGTGCATGCCGTGCTCGGAGATATCCAAGCCAGCTTGTTCTTCCTCAGGACTGACTCGCAGCATCCCGATGGCTTTCAAAACACCAAAGACAACCGACATGGTGACGAAGGCCCAAACACAGATCACGACGGTCGCGATGACCTGAACCGTGATGAATCCGCCGCGGGTCATGTCGTCAGCCGGGATGTCGCCGAAGACGCCAGTGGCGATTCCGCCCCAGACGCCGCACAGACCGTGGACCGGCCATGCACCGACCGGATCGTCGATCTTCAGCTTGTCCAACAGGACGATTCCCAAAACGACCAGGGCACCACCGATGCCGCCGATCACCAAAGCTTCGAACTGGCCGACGCGGTCACAGTTAGCGGTGATGGCGACCAACCCGCCCAAAACGCCGTTCAGTGCCATGGTCAAGTCCGGCTTTCCGAACAGAGCCCAGCCCAAGATCATCGCCAACACGGCACCGGCCGAGGCCGCGATCGTCGTGGTCAAAGCAATGTAGGTGGTGGCTTCGGCATTCATCGCACCGCTGTAGGTCAGCTGACTGCCGGGGTTAAATCCGTACCATCCGATCCACAGGATGAAGACACCCAAAGCGGCGAACGCAATGTTGTGACCGGGGATCGGAATACTCTTGCCGTCGGCACTGTACCGGCCCAAACGCGGCCCCAAGAAAATCGCACCGGCCAGGCCGGCGAACCCGCCGACCGCGTGCACCACGACACTTCCGGCAAAGTCTTGGAAGCCCATCGCATCCAGGAACCCGCCGCCCCACTTCCAGGCACCACTGATTGGATAGATCAGGCCCGTCAAAATCGCACTGTAAATCAGGTAGGCACTAAACTTCATGCGTCCGGCAACCGAGCCCGAAACGATCGTTGCGGCCGTCGCGGCAAAGGCAACCTGGAACAGGAAGTCAGCCGAGTTACTGGCGTAGGCACCGTCGCTGTAGGTCGGTGCGGCGGCCCAAACTTCGGCACCGTCGACTTCTTCGACCTGGGCGTCACGGCTGATGAACGCCGACGGCGATCCAAGATAACCGTCCGCGATCCAACTGCCCGGGTACATCAACGAGTACCCGATGAACAGATAAAGCAGAACGCCGACCGAGAGGTCCATGACGTTCTTGGCCAAAATGTTGACCGTGTTCTTGGCACTGTTCATCCCGACTTCGACCATGGCGAAGCCGGCCTGCATGAACAGGACCAACACGGCACACACGAACATGATCAACGTATTGATCGTGTAATCGTTCGCATCGTCGTAGCTGAGGGCCGACACCTCATCACCAGCGTTCCAACCCGCCGGCGCTGAATCGGCGTCGCCGCCTGCGTCAGCTGCGTCGGCCTCCATGACCGAAGCGGCATCCTCCTGAGCCGAAGCAACTGTCGCAAGCGGCGCACCGACCCCCAACATCCCCACGAGGAGAGCGATCACGAGCCAATTGGCTCCAAACATGTTTCTCATCAAATCTCGCCTTCAACACATGATGTGAATTGGTTGAAGCGAGCGGCACGAGTGAAGCCTTACGCTCGCTTCGAAAACAAAACGGATGAGCGAATCTCCGTCGATCCACACCGTCGGCCCCTGCCCGGGCCATCCATCGAATCGCTCGAAAGCCGACGACGGAAGTATCTTCTGATCAACGCTCGACGGGTTTGCTTGGCACGTCGCGAGCCACTGGGATGTGCCAAATCAAAAAACGAATCACAAGTCACTGAAGGCAAAGCACTTAGGTTTTTGAATTTTTTCTAAAGACCGTCGGAACAGCCCTCAGGAGGCTCCCCTCACTGCCCAAACAACAGGCAGCGCCGCCCGCCTCAACGCCCAAAAAGCATGCACACCGGCGTCAGCCGCCTGGAACATCCTTTTGAACCGGCAAATCGCGGACTCTGCACTAAACGCCCCGAAGGGAAAAACGGCCACCACAAATGCAGGGCTGCTTAAGAAGTTGGCGGTCGGCCGCATCATCGGCAGGTCGTTCCGAGCGATATCGGTGGGGCCGATGGGAGCGTGTCGAGCTTCCAATCACCAACCCCGACCGCCGGTGGGGCGTGACGGTACGGCCCCAGGCCACCGAACCCCACAAAAAAAGCCACCGCCCGGATCCGGAGATCTGGACGGTGGCCTGATTCATTCATTCGTTGCCGGATCAATCCGGGCGAACACTTCTCGGGCGAGTCACCCGAGCATCGGCAGCTTAGAACAAGAAGATCGTGTCGATGCCGAAAGTGAATTGATCGTCATCGCTGTTTTCCAGGATGTCGGTCGGATCGCCATCGACCCAGTCCCAGCGGATTTCCGGACGAACCAGAACGTTGGCGTGCGGCTTGTAGTTCACACCGCTGGTCAACGCGTAGATGTCGTTGTCGGTGTTGAACACGCCGGCGTCGGCTTGGTACCACTCGAATCGAGTTCCCACGGCCCAGCAGTCGCTGAGGGTGTAAATCAGGTACTGGTTGATGCCGAAGGTGTCACGAACGGTCGCGCCGTCGATGTCTTCGGTGTCCAACAAGTCCGACTGGAAGATGTACTGCAGATTGTCGCTGACCGCGTAGTCGGCGACGATCGAGTGCATGTATCCGTTTTCGCCACGTCCAACCACACCGTCGACAACGCGGTTGATGTTGCCGTCACCGAAACGTCCGCCGACGGTCGCGTAGGTGACCGTCAGGCTATCGGTCAGACCGACCGAAACGCCGCCCAAGAAGGCATCACCGTTGTCTTCGAAACCACTGTCCCAGCCGAAGACATATCCGCCCATCACGCTGACGTGATCGCCGACGTTGTAGGTCGCCAGAGCACCGGTGTGGGTGAACGGCTCGCTGTTGTACATCGTGTACGCGTGGCTGTAGAAGAAGTTGTCCGGGGCGGTAACGACTTCCCATCCAATGATGGTGTAGAAGTGACCGGCCTTGACCGACAAATCGCCGTAGCCAGCTTCGACATACAGCTGGGGCATGGCGTGACCGTAGTCGGTGCCGTTATCCCAGTCGTTGTCCCAATGATTGTTCGCGATACCGAACGCTTGGGTGTCTTGCGAGTCGGTACCGTAGACGTAGTCGATGCGACCACCGATATCGAAACCGTTGGAGGTATCGATCGCCTTTTCAGCGTACAACCAAGCTTGGTGCAGCTGATATTCGTCCGGGCGACTGTTGAACAGTGGCAAAGCGGCGGTGTGGTAACCCATTTGGACCCAACCGCCGATGCTGAACCCTTCGTATTCACCGAACAGGGTGAAGGGATCGCCAAGATCGCATTCGCCACCGAGGCATCCACCGCCCAGGCATCCACCCATGCCACAGCCGCTATCGCATCCGCTGTCACAGCCGCATGAGGGCAGTCCATCGCAGCCGCCCATGTCGCAAGCCGACATGTCGACGTCACAGCCGGTTTCACAGTGACCGACTTGCTGAACACCATTGTCTTGGTAGTAACCAGATTGCACTCCGGCGGCCGATGCGGTTGTTCCACAACAAATCGCGGCCAAGAGAGCGAGTTTGCTCAATTTCATCCGTTGGACTCCCCATCCATGTGTTTGGCAGCACGCAAAACAATCCGCATCAAGGAAACCGATTCCTGGCCGCGGAATTCATCGCAACAACTGCCGGCCGCATTGCAGGACATCGTGTCCTGTTTCACGGCGGGCCAGACCGGCGTCTTTCGTGTGGTCTCCACCTGAAAGAATCAACGTGATCCTTCAGCCACAAGAGCGACGCCGGCGAATTTCCTAAGGAGCGTATCGACCGGGAAATTCGTCAAAGTTCATCGCAGTGTTGGAACTGGTGCGAACGATTTGTCCGTCACGGCCGGAATTTGGCAAGCTGTACCGGTTAAGCGAAGTTTCCCTCGGCCCCGATCGAGACCGCCGATCGCCCCAATCAACCGGCGCATGAAAAAACCGCGTGTCACCGGAGATGGATGACACGCGGTCGAAGATATCGGTCAGAGCTTTCTGTCGTTCCGGCCCGAGTTGCCTGATGGTCGGATCAGCAGGAATTCGTCGTGTGGAGAAGACGTTGAAGCTTCCTCCAGGCAGTTCAGTTGACAGCGACAAGACGCCGGGGCGGATGGGGAGTTTCACCGGTGGCGTTGCTTGCCACCGAACTCCTCGCGGCCGGACGCCCGGGCCGAAGACACCTGTGAAGGGTGGTTCGCCCGGGCCAAAGCCCACATTCCGTACACCTAGCCTCTGTATCTATGCCACTGGGGCCTAGAACAGGAAGATCGTGTCCATACCGAAGGTGAACTGGTCGTCGTCATCGTTCTCCAGAATTCCGGTCGGATCGCCGTCAACCCAGTCCCAGCGGACTTCGGGACGAATGATCACGTTGGCATTCGGCTTGTAGTTGATGCCGCTGGTCCAAGCGTAGACATCGTTGTCGGTGTTGAACACACCAGCGTCGGCTTGATACCACTCGAAACGAGTTCCCAGAGCCCAGCAGTCGTTGATCGAGTAGATCAAGTACTGGTTGATGCCGAAGGTGTCACGAACGGTCGCGCCGTCGATGTCTTCGGTGTCCAACAAGTCCGACTGGAAGATGTACTGCAGATTGTCGCTGACCGCGTAGTCGGCGACGATCGAGTGCATGTATCCGTTTTCGCCACGACCGACCGTTGCTGGCGGTCCGGGATCGACGCGGTTGATGTTGCCATCACCGAAACGTCCGCCAACGGTCGCGTAGGTGACCGTCAGGTTGTCGGTCAGACCGGCCGAAATCCCGCCCAAGAAGGCGTCGCCGTTGTCTTCGAAACCGCTGTCCCAGCCCATGACGTATCCGCCGTAGAAGGTCAGGTCATCGGTCGCGTTGTAGGTCGCCAGAGCACCGGTGTGGGTGAACGGCTCGCTGTTGTACATCGTGTACGCGTGGCTGTAGAAGAAGTTGTCCGGGGCGGTAACGACTTCCCATCCGATGATGGTGTAGAAGTGACCAGCCTTGACCGACAAATCGCCGTAGCCAGCTTCAACGTACAACTGGGGCAGGGCGTGACCGTAATCGGCACCGTTGTCCCAGCCGTTATCCCAGTGATCGTTGGCGATACCGAACGCTTGAGTGTCTTGCGAATCGGTACCGTAGATGTAATCGATGCGACCACCGATGTCGAAACCACACGAGGTGTCGATCGCTTTTTCGGCGTACAACCAAGCTTGGTGCAGCTGAACTTCGTCGGGACGGCTGTTGAACAGCGGCAGGGCAGCCGTGTGGTAGCCCATTTGCAACCATCCGCCGACCGAGATTCCGCCGTACTCGCCGAACAGCGTGAACGGATCGTCGTGGCAGCAGTCGCCACAAAGTCCCAGTCCGCCCAGGTTGCAGCCCAGCGAATCGCAGCCGCTGTCACATCCGCTGTCGCAACCCAGGTCGCATCCGACCGGTTCGCAACCACAGGTGATTTCGCCGCAAGGATCACAGCTGTCACAGCTGTCGCTAAAGCAACCGACTTGAGCAATCGTGCCGTTGCCGGCCATAGCTTGCCCGGCAGTCAGGCCACAGGCCAATGCCGCCAGCATTGCAAGTTTAGAAAGTTTCATTAGTTCCGAACTCCCCATTCGTGAAACGTAGTGGTCGCAGGGCACCTTCCGTGGCACCGGGTTCTGATCGCTCGATCGATCCCCGTTGGACCCTTCACGCCCAGCTTTACGGGAAAGCCGTCGCGTCGGTCCGCGAGACAGTTGTCTCTTCGGCCAGCGGCCTGAATCACAAAGGCTGTCGGATGTGGTCCGTGACCTCGTTCGTCCGACACCGATGCAATTCTTTCCGCACCCTAACGTCAGGAATCCGTATCGACCTCCGACCGGACGCTTCAGGGATTTGTTCGAAAACTGAGCGATGATTTGGCACCGGGCGGTTCGTTCAGTACGAGCTCCGTTGACCTTGCCGATTGATCCGATTTCATCGATTTTTCCAGACAGCCCCAGCCTGTTTCGGGGATCGATTGACCACACCACTCCCCCTTCCTGACGCTCCGCCTTTCGGGGATTTCGTCGTTCGGGCAAACTGTTTGCCCTAGTATGCCGCTTGATCCCCAATCTGATGCCCGAGTGATCGACCATGGCCTTTTGGCGTTCCGAAAAGAAATCCGACAAGGAATCTTCCCAGCCGACCTCGTCCGCCGACGACGGTGGATCGGGAGGTCTGCTGTCTCGAATGCGGGGCGGGCTGCAAAAAACGCGTCGCGTGCTGAACACGGACATCCGCGACCTGTTCAAAAGCGAAGGCAGTCTGGTCGACGACGCCTTGCTGGAACAGTTATTCGCCCGACTGGTCCGCACCGACATGGGCGGAGGACCGGCGGCCAAGATCCGCGATGAAATCGCCAAACAGTACCGCGGACGTGTCGTTCAACTGGACGAAATCCTGCAGACCATTGCCGATCAGACTCGGCAGATGCTGGAACAAGAACACACCGACATTCAAACCGCCGACCAACCGCCCACGGTGATTCTGGTCGTCGGCGTCAACGGAAGCGGTAAAACCACCTCCATCGGTAAACTTGCCAATCACTTTCACCGATCGGGCAAGAAGGTCGTCTTGGGGGCCGGCGATACATTCCGCGCCGCAGCGGTCGAACAATTGGTGATCTGGTCCCAGCGGATCGGATGCGACATCGTCACCGGCAAACCGCAAGCCGATCCTGCCAGCGTCGCCTATCAGACCGTCCAGCAGGCCGGCGAAACCAACGCCGATATCGCCATCATCGATACGGCAGGTCGCCTGCAGACCCAAAGCAATTTGATGCAGGAACTGCAGAAGATTCGCACCGTGATCGGAAAGAAACTGGAAGCCGCACCGCACGAGGTCTTGTTGGTGCTCGATGCGACCGCCGGCCAGAACGCGATCAGCCAGGCCAAAGGCTTCAGCGAAGCGGCCGGATGCACCGGCATCGTGCTGGCAAAGTTGGATGGTTCCGCCAAAGGCGGCGTGGTCCTGCCGATCCGCGAACAATTCGGGTTGCCGGTGAAGTTTGTCGGACTTGGCGAAGGCATCGACGACTTGGTGAAGTTCGACCCGGCGGCGTTCGCCGAAGGCCTGTTCAGCTGACCCGTTCAATGGCGGGCGAAGGGACGCCTGTAAACACGATCCTGATTTCTTTGACGCTTATCCATCGGCGACTCTTTCATCATGCTTCACCTGCAATCCGAATCGGCAAAGCGTTGGTTGGCCCAGGTCGACCAATCGCTTGACGAGATCCTGATCGATCATGCCCACTGTGAACGCAAAGCCGCTTCGACGGCAATGAACCTGATGAACGCGTACACGGACAATCGGCCGCTGTGCGTGGAGATGACTCGCATCGTCGAAGAAGAACTCGAACACTTCCATATGGTGTTGGACGTTTTGGATGCTCGAGGCATCCCTTTTCGCCGACTGGCGTCGGGCCCTTACGGCCGCAAGCTGAACCAATTGGTCCGTCCCAGTGAACCACTGCGAGCGGTCGATCGTTTGCTGGTCGCTTCGCTGATCGAGGCGCGCAGTTGCGAACGGTTCCGCTTGCTGGCCGACCACGTTCGGCAGCGTGATAGCGAATTGGCCGACTTTTACGCCGGTCTGTTCGAAAGCGAAGCCCGGCATCACACCACCTATGTACAAATCGCCGAACACTTTCAACCACGCGATTGTGTCCGCCAGCGTTTGGACGAATTATCGGCTCAAGAAGCCGAGATCATCGCCGGCGGCTGCGACCTGCCACGGATGCATAGCTAACCCGCGTGATCCCTTTTCTGGGATGACGTCGGCCCGACGCATGACCAGCCCAAGGGGATCCGACATCTTTGTTCGATGGACGTCCGACTAAATGTCCATCCCATAGCCGGACGCCAGTTGCTGGATTGTCCGCGGTGCCCCGCTATCGTTGCGGGGTGTTTCACATGGTCACGCTTGGGATCGATCAACGCATCAGCACGGATCGCCGGGCGCATGCCAGGACCACGTTTCACGGTCCGCCACCAACTTTGATGAATCCGTTGAAAGGATCCATTCAACAGACACGCCGATGACTTCGGCGGCGCGACGCCGTACCGTTGATGTGCCGGACGATCCGACGCGAATCGGTGTCGTCTTTTAGTCAAAGAAAATCAACCAACGCTTCAGGGACACCGAAGCGTTTTCGTCGCTGGAAGTTGCCCAACGATTCGCTGCCTATCCAAGGCATATCATCGCCGCGTCCCGTGCCGCGGCGGTGATCGCTCAAAGCGATCGCTTAGTTGACATCCGTGACCAACCGGAGGATCCGGTTTCCTATTTTTCAGACCGCCCGGTCCGTGCGAAAAATGGAGTACCGCATCATGCCATCGGTTTCACCGTCCACCTTGCCGCCATCGTTTGGATCTTTGCCCGCGATCGCATTGGCAACCTTGCTTTCATCAGGATGGCTTCCGAACGACGTCGCCGACGCCTCGGACGCTCGCCCCGTCCAGTTTGACCTACACCCGGTCGTCGCCGCGCACGCGGTCGACCCGAGCGATGCATCGGTCGTGCAGATTCAATTGAAAGTATCCTCGATCGTCCCGTCGATTGATGATCGACCGATGGATCAATGGACGCTGCGGTTGATCCCACGCAACGATCGATTGGTCGTCCGAGACTATTCGCCACAAACATCCGGTGCCAGTCATCTGGATGGATCGATCGACGTGAAAGTGACCGAGGAAGACAGCGAATCATTCGGACTTGCCAGCGTGGTCAGCTATGGTCCCGCCAGCGCCGATGCGGGCGTGGACAACATCAACAAGACGATCGAATCACGATCATTCCGTGAACTTCCCCAACTGCGTGCGATCACAGCGGCGGGAACTATTCGACACGGGCGTGGCGTTTACTACCAACTGCGCCATGACCGCCAACAGATCTTGGAAGGTGAAAAGTGCTTCACCGTGACCTACCAAGTCCCGAATGATTGGCAGGCCGGACTGTTCGACGTCTTCATCGAAGCCAAACGTCAAACGCGTCCGTTCGGTCGATTCGAGACCGTCGAAAGAACGGTTGCGACGCAGCACTTTACCGTCGCCGCGTATCGGCCAGAGAATCACGTTGCCAAAACGTGGGCGTACGATCTGTTCCATGCCGAGGCTGAACTTCGCAATGCCACGACGCATTGGCAACAGATGCGCAACCGGAGCAGTGGATTCCCCACGATGCTACAAAGCCTGGCATCGACCATGGATCATTTGGCCAACGCGCCCGATGGTGCCCGCCATCACGACCGCGACCAATGGCTGGACGGTCTGTTGCAAGCCGACGTCGACCCTTACACCAATCCCGCCGTGCGTCGATTGCCGGTCGACCTACGCGTGCTGGCGATCGCGTACTGCGACAAACGCGACGAACTGTCGACGATTGAAACGCAGCCGGTCGTCACCCAGTCGTCACAAGCCGAGCGCCTGGTGTCCAATCAAATTGACGGGGCATCCGACCAAGCGAACTGATACCGATGCCGTCGGTTCAGTTGTTACTGAAACCAAGTGCAAAGCTCAATTCACGTCCCAGCGGGTTTCGACGAAACTGCTCGTAACATTCGCCGCACAGATCGAAACTCTCGCGATGGCCGGTGGCGTTGTCATCACCGCAATCACACGGAGGTGCCGTTTCCAAGATCTCGTTCAATTCCGACAGATGATCGACTTCGTCGCACAGCGGTGCGAACGACTCTTCGCGAACGGGTTTGATCTCCAGCTGGACCACAAACCGAACGTCGTCAATGGAATCAATTTCTCGTTTGCATCGATCGCACGTGTAATGAATCATCGATGGCAGGTCCAACCGTGGGAATGAAAAGTTGGCGTCTGGGGCACGCCGGAAATGAAATCTCGGTGAATCCTATGATTTCATATTAGTAGCAGCACGACGGCGATCGCAAGTCAGTTCGTGTGTTTCTGTGGGTGGCATTTTTGTGTCTTGACACCGCCTTAGCGATCCGTTTCAGCGTCGAGCGGCTTGGGCGTCAGTTCGATCAACATGCCCGGTAGGAAGTTCTCCTCCAGATCGTCCAGACTTCGTTCATCCAAAATCTTGAAGCCGATCCCACGCGCCGTCGACTGTTCGCGCAAGCGTTTTATGGCTGACACGTTTCCATAGACGACAAGGCAACGTCCGCCAGGGCGCAATCGCTTAGGCAACCCTTGCAACAAAGAATCCATCAAAGCGAACCCCGGATCATAAAACGCATGATCCAGATCTTCATGAATGGTTCCATCTTCCCAAGGCGGATTCGACAGAATCACGTCGAATGCTTCGTCACTACGAAGGACGTCAAAAGCCCCTTGCGACGATTTGGGCACCAATCGCAGCTGTAAATTTTTTTCCGTCTCCAGCATGGCCGCGTTGTATTTGGCGTTGGCGATGGCCGCCGGATTGACGTCGGTCGCCAGCACGGAATCAGCGCCGTTTTGCAAGCAGACGATCGCCAACAACCCGGTGCCGGTACCGATTTCCAGCACGTCGCGACCGTTCACCAAGTTGTCGTCGATGATCATTCGCCGCAAAGAAATCGTGTCATCGGGTTCCCAAAACACGTTTTCAAATTGGACGATATCGCCGAACGCGACGTCGTCCATTTCCCAAACTTGGCGGACGACGTGATCGGTATCCAGATCGGTCCGATTCGGCCGACACCCCGTCGCAATCAGAACGAACGCGATAAAGACGGGTGCGATCCAATTGGTCGCGACGGCAAACCAAAAAAACGAATAAGCGTGGCGTAGCATACGGTGCAATCGGACGGTTCACGATTTATCGGTAACACGAGTCGCAACCATCCGACGCAGGGATGATGCGACCGTTGAAACGTTACCGATAGTTTATCGGACCCCGAAGGCGAGCGTATGCCGGCGGGATTCCTAGCGAACGCGACACTTGAACCGCAGGATGGCCGATTCACCGACGGCAAGTTCGTCGCGAATGGTCCAAATCAGTTGCGCCGATTCGACATCGTTCTGCACGACTTCGAAATCCGCTTCACAACTGGCCGATTGGCTGCCGTCGATGTAGGTCAATCGAGTCGTCAAATTGTCGGTCACCGTCACATGGCTGACCGGACCGTCACCGACGTTGTCGACGCGAAGTGCGAACTCAACGATGTCGCCGGGTTGGGCGTGATGCTTGTCGGCAAACTTGCCGATCACCAAACGGCCATCGCCAAAGTCATACTCGGTAAAGCCACGCGGCGTCTGCGAACGGTTCAACACCGGGGGCTTCAGGTCTTGGACGGCGACTTCCACCGATTCTTCGATGGACCAAGCGATCGCGGCTGTCGCGGCTTGTTCCAACAAAGCCAGATCCGCGTCACGCAGTTCGGTCAAATCCAACACGCGAATGTTGGCCAAGACGGCAAACACGTCGGCGGTCAAGATCGGTTGCAACACCGCATCGACAGGAACACCACGGTTACGGTCACGCATCGCGTCGATCCGCCGGGCCGTATCGGCCATACCGATTTCGGTGGTATCGGTGACGACCAAACCGGGTTGATCCAAGTTCATCCGTTCCGGACCCACGGGTTGGGCGACGCCGACCGCGCCGGTAACCCGTCCGCCTGCTGATGCACCGGTCACCCGGCGCACCGATGCGAAACGAGGTGCGTACAAGCAGACACGATTGCTTTCGGCGAATTCGATTTGTCCGTGACGATTTGTGAAGTGCACGACCGTGTCTTCGGGATCCAATGCCGCAATCGTGTCGTCTTGACGAAGGAACGCCTTGGCGTTGGCGTCACCGCCGTCGCACAGGAATTCCTGCGGATCGATGCCATAAGCGTTGTACATCGCCGGCGGCGCGGCATAACCATGCGGCTGGCAAACCGCGCAAGCGTTGTTTCCGCACTCGGTACAGGCTTGGCCTGTCGCGCAAGCGTTGCACTGTCCGCAGGGCTGCCCCAGTGTCGACTGGCATTCATCCGCCTGCAAATCAGACAGCGAAGCGGTGTATCCGACTTGTCGCACATCAGCCGCCGTTTGAAGTTGATCCGCTGGCGACGAAGCGGAGATTCCCGCTGAAGCCGTCGCCGGCGTGTTCGTTGTCGGCGTTTTCATTGCCGGCGCGTTTGCAACGGGCGTGGCCGGTTGGCCCGATGATTGAGCTTGCGTTTCAGTCGCCGGCGAAAACATCCGCATGTTTTGGGGCAGGGCACAGCCGGTGGTCACGCAAGCAACAGCGCCACAGGCAACCCAGCGCAGCCACCGGCGCATTGCAGTTGTGCGGGATGCCGGTCGGCCGGAGATGCTAAGCCGTTCGTTGGCAGAATCGTTCATCGTCGGAAGCTTGATCATGGAACGGGTTCGACTTCGGGCTGATAGATCGGCGCCCAGGTCGGATCACCGAAAAAGAACTGAGGCGCCAAGACGGGCGATGACGGCGGTGCCAGCGTTCCGATGCGAACGATGGCAACCGGGCGTCCGAATCGATCGGCGACTTCCAACGGATCATGCGGCAGCCCGACGTCGATGACGCGTCCGGTGTCCGGCTTTTCTTGTTCGGCGAACGCGGTTTGTGGGTCTTCCAGATAGATCACCTTGGTCACCATCCGGCCGGCCATGGCTTCGTCGATATCGGCTCGGTCCAAGACGATTTGGATCGGATAGGTCGTTTCCAATCCCGGCGGCGGATACGTCCGATCGATCACTTCGACACTGGGGTACAGTTCGGCGCCTTCGGCATCGGGCAATCCCGTCATTCGCATCCGATAGACACGGCCGATTTGCAATCCCGCCATCAAGTGGTCTTCGGACGAAACAAACGTGCCGCCTTGGCTAAGTGCGAATTGCACTCCATCGGGTCCGGTGAAAGCGACCGGTTGAAAGTAGCCGGCGATCGGACCGTGGCCCAAACTGCGGCCGTAACCGATCATGCCAGGCTGCGCATCGGCGCTGAACACACGATGCTGTCCGGCCGACGACAAGTATTGCGACGGATCGGTCGCGTTTGCGTCCAGGCCAATCGCCCCCAAACTGAACAAGCAAACGATCCCCGCGGCCCAACAGCGGATGCCGCCGCGGCGACGATCCGTGTCGCGATGCTGACTGATGTCGTGGTGCATCCCAGTCCCTTGTGTCTCGTGGCCGAAGCGAATCATTCTGCTGGGCCGATCAAGCATCATTTCGATTGGATAAAAAAACGCGGCGTAGCGGTCGATCGCCACACCGCGTTGATTCGGTTGTCAGTTGAACTGTCTAGCCAGGGTTACTGGTTGCAGTTCGGATCCACTTCTTGGCTGGCTTTGTAGTGCAGCGGTCGACCGGCAGGCATACCGGGGTGGATGTTCTGTTCGGTGATCCGCACGCGGCTGACCGGGTTCGGATAACTCATACCGGGTTGCTGACGCACGTTCATCTTCAGGTGTTCCACCGGTCGCGGAATGTGCATCGGCGTGTGGTTCTTGATGGTGTGCTTCTTCAAGCCCGCCGGTGCACCCAACGGAATGTGGGGCGGTCCGGGCAATCCGATCGGCGTTCCGGTCATCGGCATGCCGTATTGCGGTGCGTTGTAACCGGCGACCATGCCGGGCAGCGACGGTGCAGTCGGGGCACAGGTGCCGTCGGCCGAACATCCACAGCCATCGGTCATGGCCGGTGCAAACGGAGCAGGCAATCCGGCAATCGGGGCACCCACGCCGGGTCCGCCGAAGCCGCCGGCCGATCCGCCAGCCATTTCGATGTCTTTGTCACCCAAGCGGATGATGGCAAGGATCGAACCACGGTTGTCCGCTTCGACGATCGGGTCGATGCCCGGATCCAATCGAGTGCTGACCAACGTATCGATACCGGCCAGAGCGGGACCTTGGAATTCCGGATCCGGCAGATAGATGACCTTGGTCACAAAGTTGCCGGTCAAGACTTGGTCAAAGTCTTCGTCGGTGAACTGCAGCGGGATCGAATTGTGCGCCAGGTAAGCACCGGTTCGGGGATTACCGTAGGCCAATTCAACGGTCGGATACAGTTCGACGCCTTCGCGTCCGGGAATGTTCGTCAGCTTCAGACGATACAGTCCGCCTTGCGGAAAGTTCTGGCGTGCCGGAACGATCAGCGGTTCGCTGTCGAACATGCCGGCACCGCTGGCGTCATATCGGACCTGCATCCCATCGGGACGTCCGAAAGTGACTTGAACGGTCGCGGGCACGGGCATCGGCATGACCGGGCCGCCGCCCATCATGACGCCGCCGCCTTGTGGGATGTTGGTGCCGCCGATGCCGCACAGGCCGGGGCCCGGTGCGGGACCACAGCCGGCCGGACCGCATTCGGATCCGACGTTGTAGCTGGCTTGGGCAATCGTGCCGTTGCTGCTGTCTTCAATTTTGGCCAAGTTCGCGGCAGCATTGTTTTCACTGGCTGCCAATGCGGGTCCCGGTGCCGGTGCGGTGGCACCATACATCGGTGGTGCCAACACGCCGGGGCCGGGGCCGCCGACGCCCGGACCGGGCTGCATCAACCGCTGCTCGGGCGGCAGGTTGTGGCGAACCGGCACGCATCCGGTGGCGAGCACCGCCGCGGCCGCCAGCAGCGACAAATGGGTGACGGATCGTTTCATCATTTCCCCCCGATAAATCGGTTTCAGTTCCTTGGGTCGCAGCCGAAGCCGCTCGCGTTGACGCACACGTCCATCCATGAATCGCGAGCCACGTCGGTGGTGACAATGGTGTGAATCTGATCCGGCTGGACTTGAGGGCGAAGGAATCACTAACCTCCACCGACGCATCACAGACCGGCTGCTTGGGACAGCATCGGCATCAAGCCCGCGGTTTCTTTGATAAAACCGGCACAACCGCCCCATGAAGATCCATCCGCACAGAAGTCATGACGCTGATGACCGGTCCATGAAACACGGATCAGTTTCACCGATGCGCATCGCATACCGGATTTGGCTCGTATTCGCCGCTGTCGGAATCGTTTGGGTGACGCCGGCTTCTTCGCGTGCCGCCGAAAATGCACCGGCCACGTCGCTGGCGTATCCGGTCGCCCGCGCCGGCACCGAAGATGTGCCGGCGGGCGTCCGCCACCGCTCCGACCCAGGTGCGACCAAAGTCATCGATCAAGTGCTGAAGCGTTTGATGTACGGACCGGCCTTCAACGCACAGATCCGCAAACGCGTTTGGACCTCCGGACGCGAAGTCATCGGCGTCGGTCTGTACGAACAAGCGGGGCAGGGCACCGGTCACTACAACCTGCAAGTCACCATGCACGACGGGGCGGGCAAACACACGTTGCAACAAATCAGCGACGGCCGCCTGGCGTGGACCCGAACCGAGATCGCCGGCAGTGTGGTTTTGAAACGGGTCGACGTACGCATCCTGCAACAACGCATCCGCGACGCCGACATCCAAGTCGATCCGGCACCCCATTTGGTCGTCGGCGGCTTGGTCGAATTGGTCGAATCAATTCAACGCGACTACGACCTGACGCTGCAATCCGGCAAATTCAAACTGAAATCCAGCCAGGACGATGGCGACGACGAACAGACGTTCCTGGTGCTCAGCGGTGAACTGAAAAGTGAAGTCCGAGAAACCATTTTGAAATCCAGCGGCCGCGACCAATGGCCATCCTTGTGCCCGACATCGATGCGGATGCTGATTGCCACCCAAGGCGACACACAAACGGACTTCGGGCGTGGTCTGCCCCGACGCATCTATTTCTTCAGTGATCCGCCACCGGCGGAAACGAAAGAGGGTGAAGCCGCACCCGCCACAGCACCCGACGCCAACGTCGCAGCACCGGGTCATTTGATCAGCCTGATCGAACTGTACGCGCTCAAGCCGATCACAGCGCCGTCGCCGGACCGGTTCAGCTTTGAAAGCCAAGACCAAAACAACCACTACGTCAACGAAACGCAGCGTTACCTGAATCGCTACGGGTTGTGAACGTCGATTGGGATATCGCCGCCATGCGATAATGCCACGAAAAAACGGCGAAGCATCGCGATGCTGCGATGCCCCGCCGTCGGGAACCGATTCAAGTGGTTGATTCGTTGTTCGTCCTGGATCAGGGACCGAAGTGGTAAGCGTTGCTGATGCTTTGGCCGCCGAAGATGGCTCCCGCGTTGGCCGATGCGCCGGAGGATCGGAAGCCGCCAACGCCCACGCTGTAGGCACCGCTGTTGCTGATCGCACGGCCGCCGAACATTGCATTGGATCGTGCTGATCCGTTGGCCACCCCGACGCCGTAGTCGACGGCGCTGATGGCGGTGTTGTTGGCCACCGCACGTCCGCCCCAGCGTCCGCGAGCAACCGCACTTCCGTTGGCGATCGAAACGCCGCCGGTCGTGAACGCACCACTCATGCTGTTGGCACTGGCATTGCCATACGCCCGAGCCGAATCGTTGGCGATGGCGGTGCCGTAGTTCGACGCGGCAATCGCGTTGCTGTTGGACCGTGCGTTCCAGCCGTTGGCGACGCTGCGACCGTTGGCGATCGCCACGCCACCGTTGCTGGCGGCGATCGCGTTGCCCGTCGCACGTCCGCCGTTGTATCCCGAACCGGTCATCCGTGCATTGGCGTATCCGCCGTTGGATGCCGCGGCCGATGCGTTCAATCGGACGTTTCCGCTGCCCGATGCCGACGACCGGGCGACACCGCCGGTGGAGTAAGCACTGGATGTAACTTGAGCCGATGCGTCGTCGGCGACGATCGAGACGGTGGTGGCGGCGGCAAGGATCGCGAAGGTTTTGAAGAAGCGTTTCATCGGTCGGTGACTCCTGATGGTTCTGTCCGACACTGCGGACAAATCTGAAATGGTGAAGTTGCGGCCGCGACTATCGTTTGTCGCCGGCCCACGTTTCACACAGCGGGCGCGAAACTCCCAAGGGGACAAACCTTTTTGATTTTTTGTGCCATGCTGATCTGCATGGCGTTTGACCATCACATCCGGCACGCGAAGCCCCGAGCAAGACGCTGACCCAACGAAAAAAGGCCGATGCCGTGTCCTTCCCTTATTTGGGCAAGACACGACACCGGCCGATGAACGTCCGACCGTGATGGCGGACGGTGATTGGTCGATTGGGGTGTGCGTTCGTTGATATCGAATCAGTAGCTGACGCTGTTTCTAAGCTGCCGCGCCACGTCGGCGGGCAAAGCTTCGATCTTGCGATCGACTTCACCAGCGGTACCGCTAAGCCGGATTTGTTTCGGCCCCTCATCGGTCGATACAGTGGCGTCGATGCGGATGTGTCCGTTCATATTACTGACCGACACGCTGTGGACTGACGACTGGGTGTCTTCGATCAAAGGACGATGGCGGATCGTTGTCGATCGTACGCCGTCCTCGGTCAAAACGGTCAATCGCATGCCGGGGGTGACCGGCGGCATTTCGCAAACGTCACGCAGCACGTGTCCGTCCAACGTCAACAGAACCATGTGCGGCTGAATTCCGGCCTGATAGGCGGGTGACCCGGCAACCACATCGACCACCAGCAATCCGCCGCCAGAGGTCAATGACTCGTGACAACCGCGGAATAAATTGGGAACGGTCGTCAGTTGCAGCCCCCACGATTCGGCGGCCGCGTTGTGAGGACGATGATCGGTTGGGGCATCGTCCTCGGCCATCGCAGCGGCGGGGACTTGTGACATCACTTGCCGACGGATGCCGTCGACGTTCACGTTGCCTTGGGAATCGAACAACGGCGTTTGGCCACAGCACATCGACACCAACGAAAGGGCAGCGACGGAAAGCAGAGTCAGGCGAATCATGATTGGTTTCCTTGATTGAATGTTTTTGGGTCAGATGTATTCGGATCGGGGTCGGCTGGCCGGATTACCAGCGACGGAAGAAATTGCGAGTCTTGGAATGGCTGAATGCGCGGGTTCGGTTCCCGAAACCGGTCGCCGTGCTGCCGCCGCCCATGTTGCCGAATCCATGATTCGTTTGGCCGCCGACGATGACGCGAGAATTTCCGCCGGTCGATTGCACGCCGCCGTGGCTGACGTGCGTTCCGCCGCGACCGATCGACAGGTTGAAGTTGTGCCCTAGACCGACTCCGCCACTGTTAACCCCAATCGAATGGGACAGTGACAAACCGTTGGGGCCCGCACCGATCGCCAAGCCGCGTCCCATGCTGCCGCCGGGTCCGACGCGAGATTCCGTGTCGGTATGGGTCCACTGCCCGCTGGCGGACGCATCCGCCCCGGCGAATCCCGGACCGACATCAACGATCGTTCCGGCACTTTGTGCTGATGCGGCGGTGGCGATCACCGCGACGGCGGCAATCGAAAGGGTCAAACGACAAACAGTGGCGAAAACATTGGAAGCACGCATGGGATAGTCTCCGGGTGACAGAGTGTTTGGTGGTGGTGAACACTCCTCCTGGCGAGACCCGGTCCGCCAAGGGGACAAGCCCGGCGGAAAAATCGTGAAACTTCTTCAAGAAACACGTGTGCTCCCCCCCTGCCAAAGAACGCCCAGCAGGCCAGATTCGCCCGTATTTCGGCCGTTTTCTGATCCTTGAAACGGTTTTCGTGCACAGCGGGCGCGAAATCACCCCTGGTCGCTGACCACCACGATCCAGCCGGTGTCGGCCACGTCATCGGGTCGGCCATGAATGATCACCGGTTCGGTCGCGACCACCCGAGGCCGACCATCGATCGGATCAGCCACCTCGGTCACCATCACTTCCTGATCATGCGAATTCCCGCGATCCAGGTCCCGCATTCTGATCCGGCGTCCACGCAAAGCTTGCTGGACCCATGCGTCTTCCATATAGCGTGGCGGATCGTCTTCGTTTTGCAGTCCCAATTCGGGATGCTGCAACAGCAACCCGCGACGTTTCTGGTACTGATCCACCCGAGTATCAACCAACCAGGTGTTGTCTCGCATGGCAAAATCGCCCAGTTCGACGGCCATCCCGATGACGCCGATTCGCCGTCGATCGGTCTGCTCGGCAGGCCCGTCATAGATGGGAACGGCAAAGGCCACCTTCAAGGTGTGCGAATTGGTGCTTTTGTAGGCGGCACACATGTGAACGATGCGTCCGGCCAGCGGACCGACGTCCCGAGCCTCCTCCGGTGTCAGGTCGTACCCCAGCCCGTGAAAGTAATCACGATGTCGATAGCTGCGACCAATACTGGGCTCTCGTTTGACCCGAGCGATCTGAATCCCCTGAACACTTTGCACGTACCAGGACTCTGTCTTCACCGCGTTCTGATGTTCGATGAATCGATCCTGCAACCAGTTCTGAAGCTCCGGCTGCTCCGGTGCAAGTTCCTGTAGCACGACGGCACCAGCCCCACGTTCGGGATCAGGCGAAGCGGTTTTGATTTTGCGATTCAGTTCGACGACCAAGTCTCGCAAGACGCCCGATGACGCCTCGGATTCCAAAATCCGCCAACGCAAATCGATTTGATTGCCGATCGATTGCGCCAAGAACTGTGCACTCGCCCCGAGAGATGCCCGCCGTGATTGTTCGGCATTGTTCCGTGATTGTTCGGCATTGTTCCTTGCTTCATCCGCCAGACGCTCCGCGGCTTCGGCATCTTTGCGCGCGAAAGTCTCCCGTGTCGCGTAAGCCCCCAAGGTCAAGAACGCGAAGGCCGAAAACACCCCAAACAGCACCAATGCGATCAATGCAATCTGGGTCGCCACCCGATGCCGCCGGGCCAAACGAAACAATCGTCCGAACCAAGTTTCGCGATGAGCCGATACGGGGTCGTCGGCTAAAAACGCCTCCACGTCCTCGGCCATCTTCAGCGCGGTAGGATAACGATCGGCGGGCTGCAGAGACATCGCTTTGTGGGCGATCGCGGCCAGGGCCGCCGGCACGGCACCGCGAACGTCTTTGACCGGTCGAATCCGTCCGTCGATCACTTTTTCTTTGATCTCGACCACCGATTCGCCATCCACCGGCGTCGTCCCACACAGAATTTTGTATAGCGTGGCTCCCAGGCTATAGATGTCGCTGGCCGGGGTCGGGGCCAGCTTCGACGCCTGTTCGGGGCTCATATACACTGGCGTTCCCGCACCGAGCCCGGACGTGCTGCTGTCACCCGATTGCACGGGCATCAGTGTGTTTTCCCCACTTTGACGAAACGGTTCATCGCGGACGACGGGAATCGCCAAGCCCCAGTCGACGACGATCGTTTCCCCGTATTTGCCCAACATCACATTGGCGGGTTTGATATCGCGGTGGACGATGCCACGGTTGTGGGCATAGGCAACCGTCTTGCAGACCGAAACAAAATGATTCAACAGCAATCGATAGCGCCGGTCGGTTTCCAACGGGTTCGTTTTCGATTCATCGTCACGGCTGTGCAACGAAGCGATCAAGTCGTCCATCGATTGGCCGTCGATAAAACGCATCGCATAGAAAGGGTCACCATCGGTCGTCCGCCCCACGCCGTACAACGGAATCACACCGGGGTGTTCCAGCCGCGCGGTCACCTCGGCTTCTAACAGAAACCGTTCACGACAAACCTCATCGGCAACCAAATGCTTGTGCAAAAACTTCACAGCCACACGCCGGTGTGCCGTCATGTCTTCGCCGACATAAACCGCGCCCAAGCCGCCGCGTTGTAAGAACTCCAGTTCCTCGATCGTCGTCCGCACCGGCAACGTCGCATCGGACCAGTCCGACATCGGCATGCCTTGACCGATGCGTCCATCGATCTCCGCCAACCGCGCGATCTTGTCACGAACCTCGGCGATCAAATCCGGATGCGATCGACACAGTTCCTCGACACTCAAATCGGTGCCGTTCTCCTGAGCTTCCTCCCACACGTCCAACAGCTCATCGATCACCTGCTGTCGTGATTCGTCGTCGTTTTCGGAGGGCACGTTCATCACAACGCGATGCTTTGGCGTGTCGAATCGCTCAGCTTTTCATGCAACATCAGCCTTGCCGAACGCCACAGCCGCTTGATGGTTCGCGTCGATGTTCCCAACAGCTCGGCCGCCTCGTCCTGTTTCAGCTCGTGGTACCACAACAATTCGAACACCTCGCGTTCCTTGTCCGGCAGTCGATCGACGCATTCGTGAAAATCGCTCCAGGCTTGCAATTCCGCCGGATTTGCGGCGGCGTCACCGGGATCAAACGCCATCGCGCGACCGTCACCGTCGTCCTGGTTGCCAGCCTGGGTCACATGATGAGCGCCCTGACCTTGAGGGCCGCGGTAATGACGGCACAGGTCGATCAATTCACGGCGGATCTGCAATGCGGCCAATCGAAAGAAATGGCGTGCGTCTTCGATCTTCGTCGACGACATGGCCTGGTAAAGACGCATCGACGCATTTTGAAAGACATCCTCGGTCTGTTCCCACCGTCCGACGCCACGAAAATCGCGTTTCATTTTGGTGGTCAGACGCATCAGACGTTCCTGCGTCAAATTCAACAGTTCGCCTCGAACGGCGGTGTCACCATCGCGGAGCAATTCAAGGCAGCGTTCGACGGCGATCGTTTGTTCACCACGGGCAGAATCATCGGGCATTTCGTCGTGGTCCCTTTGCGTCGGTCATCCGATTCTTTCGGATTTCGGAAACGATTTTTGCCCCTCACAGTCGCACGCGGCTCGCACGGTTGCTCGCATTTCACACGTTTGCGCTCGGCACAATCGTACCACCAAGCCGAACCGTTGATGCCTGGAAACGGGGCGGAGACAGATTCGAGAGATTTTTTTGGCGATCCGGTGTCCCTTTTTTCCGGTCACGTCCGCTGGGTGTAAGTGTTCCGGCAATCAAACACGCCGACTGACCACTTCACTTCGAAACCATTTGGGAACCGACCGATGAAAACGCTGACCGCCTGCACCGCCGTCCTTGCCGCCATGATCACCTTCACCACCGCCAGTGCCGACCAACGCGTCTTGGTTCAGCCCAATCCGGGCACCGGACCGGCCGCCAGCTATTTCCTGGGCGTGTACACCGAAACCGTCGCGGTCACGCTTCCCGGCGGTCCCGTCGGCCCGGTTGCCGCCGCTCAAGTCGGCGTCCGAGTCGTCCCATCACCCGGCCCTGGTCCCGTTCACTACGTCCAGCGTGTGACGGGTGTCGTCCCGGGGTCGCCGGCCGCCCACATCGGCTTGGAACCCGGCGATCAGCTGGTCACCGGAAACGGTCGACCGCTGACGTGCCGAAACGCTCTGATCCACGCCGTGAATCAAAGCGGGGGCCAGTTGAACTTGGTCGTGATCAATGTTCGCACGGGCCAGCCGATGAATCTGACCGCTTACCCGCGTTACCAAGGCGGCCCGGTGGCGCTGAACCGTTGAAGCTCAGCATCTTTGAAATCCCGAACCGCTTCAGCACGAACATCACCTGCCTTCACGACTGCGTTTCACCCAGCCAAGACCGCGGATCCCGCGATCTTGGCTTTTTTTGTGTCAAATGCGATTCGACGGCGTGTGTAAGTTGTTGGTCCCCACCGATGTCCACGACGACCACGCCCACGATGAATCTGCCCGAAACCCGCGCCAGCCTGCTGATCCGCCTGCGCGACCGCGACGACGCGGCCGCTTGGCAGGAATTCGTGCAGATCTATCGGCCGGTGATCGTGCGGGTCGCCACCGCCAAAGGCATCCAACGGGCCGACGCCGATGACTTGGCTCAACAAGTCCTGATGTCCGTTTGTGGTGCCATCGATCGGTTCGATCACGCTTCGAATCAAGCCAAATTCCGAACCTGGCTGCGTCGGATCGCCGACAACGCCACTTTGAACGCGTTGACACGCGGTCGGCCGGATCGCGGCAGCGGTGACAGTGCGTTGCACCGGTGGCTGGATCAACACCCCGATCCGGACCCCGGTGATTCGCGCATGCTGCAAACCGAACTACGTCGCGAACACTTCCAGGCTGCCGCCCGCGCCGTGCGAGGCGAATTCAGCGACGCGACCTGGCAATCGTTCTGGCGAACCGCCGTGCTGGGAGAAAACATCGACGACGTGGCCGACGCTTTGGGACGCACCAAGGGAAGCGTGTACGCATCCCGCAGCCGCGTCATGCGACGCATCCGTGAAAAGGTCGAACCATGGCAGTGAATCCTTCCATCCCACCACCCGATCCCTCGGTGAACGAATGCAACCGAGAAACGATCGAAGCCTTTCTAAGCGATCAGCTTAGCCAGCAAGACGTTCTCCGTTTCGAAGCCCACTTGGAAACGTGTGACCAATGTCGACGCCATTTGGATCAAACGGCCGCGGATAATTCTTATTGGACCGATGCGCGGTCGCTGCTGTCGGATTTGGATTTCCAAGTCGACCCGGCGCCCGACCTTAGCTTTTTGCAACCAACCGACGATCCCGACATGTTGGGCCGATTGGGAACGCTGGAAATCAGCGGTGTGATCGGCACCGGTGGAATGGGCATCGTACTGAAAGCCTTGGATCGATCGCTGAATCGATTCGTCGCGGTCAAAGTCTTGGCCCCACACTTGGCATCCAGCGCCGCGGCTAGAACTCGATTCACACGCGAAGCCCAGGCGGCCGCCGCGGTGGTCCACGACAACGTGATCGCAATCCACGGTGTTGAAACGTCTGGCACGCTGCCCTACCTAACGATGCCGTATGTGAAGGGTGAATCACTGCAGCGTCGCATCGATCGGCTGGGTCCACTTCCCATCGAAGAAATCCTGCGAATCGGAATGCAGATCGCTCGCGGTCTTGCCGCCGCCCACCAACAAGGTTTGATCCACCGCGACATCAAGCCATCGAACATCCTGTTACCGCACGACGTTCAACGCGTGGTCATCACGGATTTCGGCCTGGCAAGAACGGTCGACGACGCCACGCTGACACGCAGCGGTGTGATCGCAGGCACCCCACAGTTCATGTCGCCCGAACAAGCCCGTGGTGACACGATCGATCCACGCTCGGACCTTTTTTCACTGGGCAGCGTGGTGTACGCGATGGCCAGCGGTCGGCCACCGTTCCGCGCCGATTCCCCCTACGCGATCATCCGCCGCATCGTTGATGACGGTGCCAAACCGCTGCGCCAAATCGATCCGTCGCTTCCCGCTTGGTTCGAAAACTTGGTCGAACGACTGCACGCCAAGGATCCAGACAGACGGATTTCATCGGCAGAACAAGCCGCGGAACTTTTCAAAGCATGCCTGGCTCACGTTCAAAATGACACCGCACCTTTGCCCCCGGCACTACTGGCGCCATTGCCAAACGCTGGCCAGCGCTGGCGGCCATTCCGCTGGCTTGTGTCAGCGATCGCTGCGGCACTGATTGTGATCACGATTTGGTTTTTCTTTGACCGCACCGGAACACAACTCGATCGCCAAACTGGATCCGCCAGTGATTCATTCGTCGAAAGTGACCAGCTGTTACTGCAAGTTGAATCGGAGATCGATCAAATGCTTGAAGAATTCTGACCGTGAATGATTCACGCTGACTTCGCAATGCACTCCATTCCCTCGGCCATCTGTTTGAAAGGCTGTTTTGATGAACCGAATTCCAATACGAATCGCCGCATACCTCTCGTTCTGCATACTCTTGGCTGCACAGGGGCACGCTCAAGAATCAGACTCGGTTCCCATCTACATTGACAGCATCAAATCTGATTCGAAGACGTCGTTGTCGCAGCAACTGGTTCCCGATCCGCTTGCCAGCGACTTGGATTCCGAGATCAAAAAAGCTGAACTGTTGATGAAACTGAAGCAAGACGAACTTCAAGCGGCCCAGAGTGCTGGCGCGCTCGTTGACAAGAAGATGCAGAATTTTGAGACCAAACGCAGTGAAGCATTTGCCTCACACGATAAGCGTCGACAGGCTCTGCTCGATCGACTTCGTGACATTGAAGATGAAATAGCCCAAAACGACCCTGTCGGATCCCCGATGGGCAATGTCATTCAATCCGCCAAAAACAACCTGCAATCGCATGACCAGGCAAAGAAAAAGCTGGACGAGTCTTTCGATTCAATGCTATTGGAGTTGCGACAAGATGAAACACAATCGCGATTGGCGTTGCGTCAGGCGGAAACTGAATTGGAATTTGCCAAACTGCAGCTTGCATCGGTGAAGAAGGAAGCCGATCGACGCAAGAAAACGTCTGGCACCGCGGCGAAGAAACCTGAGAAGGACGCACCGCCGGAAGTCTTGTCCGACGTCGACCTGGCTCAAGAAGACTTGGCCGATTGCCGGATGCACATCGTCGGTTTGTACCGCGCCGCCGATGACCGCAGCAGCGATGAAGTTTTTGTCGATGTCAAACCGCTGGATCACCCCAGCGTGATCGTCGTTTCGTCCTATATGGAAGTACTTTGGCGGATCCGAATCGCCAAAGATTCGGACGTCAAACTGGTCATCGCAACGGGATACTTTGCACAAGATCTGACACTGACCACCGACAGCAAACAGGTTCCGGTGTTGAACCTTTCCTACTTTCGCCAAGACAAACAACCACAACGCCGCGGACTTTGGGCGTATGCGTATTCCTGGACAACCGACGAAGGACGCAAAATGGCCCGGATGCTGTACGACATCACCGGCCTGACTGCCAGCAGTTTCCAAGGCATGGAAAGCGCCCGATTGGTCCAGATCGACGGTGTCCGAGGCAAACTGACCAACCGTCAAGCCAAAGAACCGATCCCCGGCTTGCTGACCGACGCGGAACGCATGGCCGAACCGGTGGAATTTCCCGACGAGGCCGACGCCTCCGATTCGCCACCGGGCAAGGTCGAATCCGACATCGACGAACTGTATGCCGCCGAGGCCAGTGCGAAGATTGCCATTCGCAAGACGCAAGACAAGGTTGCCGAGATTCGCGAGCAACTGGAAAACATCGACACAGAAATTGGGGATCTGACCCGTCAACTGACCGGTTCTGGAAAACAAGACCCAGCCACCGTCGACCAACTTCGCCAAGCGGTTCGCAAACAGTTTCAATTGCGTCAGCAAGAACAAGAACAGCGTGTCCAGACCGCCGGCATGAAGTTGCAACTGGTCGAAATTCGCCGCATGCTGCGTCAGCGAGACGAGGACACGATCGTTGATCGGACGGTTCAAGCCATCCTTGATCGACGATAGAAACCATAGTCGTCGGACACAAAAAAAGCCGGGATCACATCGCATTGTGATCCCGGCTGAACAGCCAACATTCCGGCTTGTCGTACCTAATTCTTGATCTTGGCTCTTCGTTTCAGCTGATTCAGCTTCTTTCGGCCGCCCTGGTTCACTTCGGTGACAAAGCGGACCAGATCCAAAAACTCCTGGCGGGTCTTCAGCGTGTTTGCCAACCCGGTCGGCATGGTCGAATTCTTGGACTCGATCACGTCGTCGACATCGTCGATCAAGATCTCACGCGGCTTGCCCTGATCGGCCGCGATACTGATGACGATCTTGTCGTCGGTTTCCTCGATCAGGAATCCGGACAGAATCGCGCCGTCCAGCGTGATGACATTGACGGTTCGATAGCCCTCAAGAATCTTGTCCGACGGCTTCAAGATTGATTCGATGACGTGTTGGGCGGTTACGTCATCGCGGGATACCGTCAATTGCGGCCCCAATTGATAACCTTCGCCGACGTCGTGGCAGGTCGCACAGGCGGTCTTTTCCCAGTAGAAAAGTTTCGCCCCTCGAATCGCATCCCCTTCGGCCGCGGCATCACGCACCAGGTCGGCGATGGGTTCGGCCAACAACGCCTTTTCCAATTCGCTGCCGGCCACCTGATCTTCGATCAATTCAGGTCGGCTGCCTTCGGGGAACGGATGCATTTCCAACAGTTCTTCGGGGCTGTAGAAGCGTTGTCGGTCGCCGGTCGCCGCCCGAATCTGTTTCACCTGTTCCGGTGTGATCTCGCTGGCATCGTTCCCCCAACTGTTGCGGACGTAGGTCAGCACGCTGGCAATTTCGGCGTCGGTGAACATGTTCCCGATCGCCGTCATTGGCGGCACACCTTGGTTCGTTTCAAAAACCTTGCCGCGAACGCGAATCTTGCCCCAGATGCCGTGCAAGGTCAGCTTGATCAGACGTTCCGGGTCGCCGTTGATCCACTCACTACCTGCCAACGGCGGATAGATGCGAACGACGCCTTCGCCGTTGTCACGGTGACATGCGTAGCAGGAGCCTTCTTCGAAGAAGACTTGTTGGCCCAAGTTGTAGGTACGCGCAAACGCTTTGTTTTTGAACTTCGGCGATTTGGTGCGGTAATCCTTGGGCTTCATCGCACCTTCCAGCTTGCTAGCCAAAAGCTGTTCGTAATCCACCGACAAGCTGTCCGGGTCCACCGCACTTGAATCAATGGCCTGTTCGACGAAGGGCTTCAGTGTCCACATCGCACTGTTCAGTGCATTGCGAATCCAACGATCGGTCGGTTGGGACGCAACGACCAACAAGATGTCGGCACCGGCTTTTTCGCCCATCCATGTTCCGGCGGACAAGGCTTCCAAACGAACCCGGGGATGGGTGTCCTTGGCCGCCTGCATCAGATACGTCTCGGGTTGATCCAGCAGGTGCAAACAATGGCGGACGACGCGAACGGCCGCGGATCGGACGCGATGATCATCGGCATTCAGACACCGCTGCAACAGTTCGGTCGACGGAGCATGTTGGCCCCAGGTTGCCCACAACGATTCCAAGACCAAACGATCGTCACCGGCGTTGGCGTCGGCGAACTGCATCGCGGCGTTCAACACGTTTTGGCGATCACGGCCGCGCAATTCGCGATGGGATCGTTTCCGAGCATTCAGCTCGGGCAGTTTCATGTTCTCAAACAATTGTTGGATCGAAGCGCCGGCCACCTGCGGCGGATCAACCAACGGGCGCTGCTTGTGAGTGATGCGATAGATCCGGCCATATTCGGAATTCCGCAGCGGATCACGCGCGCTGTGTTGCATGTGACCGATCAGCGTGTTGTGCCAATCGATGAAGTACAGACTGCCGTCGGGAGCCACTTCCAAATCACAAGGACGAAAATTGCCGTCGGTCGATTCGATCAAGTTTTGACGGAACTTGCCTTTGATTTCAGCGCCGTCTTCGACCGTGTTGTATTGCTTGATTCCCAAGAATCCGATCGTGTTGGCGTACAGATAGTCGCCTTGCACGTCGTCGGGAAAATGTCGGCTGTGCAAAAATTCCGATCCCGAGGTCGGCCGCGTGTGGTGTTCGTAGTTGAACTTCGAAACCTTCGGCACCTCCATCGAATGCGGAATATTCATCGAATAGCCCAGCATCCAATACTGTGAACCACCCGATGCGTCGTTGACGAACGTTTGCCCGTACTCGTCATGGGCGACGCCCCACGGGTTGGAAACGTCGGTTTGCATCACGCGTTCGACTTTCCACGAATTGGGATCGAACCGCCAAACGCCGCCGTCGGTCATCCGCTGGGGGCCCCAAGGCGTTTCAACTTGGCTGTGCAAAAACCGACCTTCGCACATGTAGATGCCGTTGCCGTTGTCCACATCAAAAGCGGAAATCGCGTGGTGGGTGTCATGGGGATCGAACCCGTCCAGCAGCGTCACCATTTCGTCGGCGTGATCATCACCATCGCTGTCTTTCAACAAGACCAAAAACGGTTCCTGCGAAAGATACACGCCTTCGGGTGCCAATTCGAAACCGATGGGCATGTGCAAACCGTCGGCAAAGACGATTTCCTTGTCGGCGCGCCCGTCGCCATCGGTGTCTTCGTAAATCAGAATTTTGTCGTTGGGTTTGGCGTCGCCCGGTTTGTAGTGCGGATAACTGGGCAGCGTCGAAACCCACAGCCGTCCCTGGTTGTCGAAACGCATTTGGGCCGGATTCCCCAAATTCGGAAAATCTTGTTCCGACGCGAACAACGAAACGTCGTAACCATCCGGCAGCGTGAACGTTTTCATCGCTTCGTTTTCGGGATCCAGATAATCCAGCGTTCCGTTCTTTTCGCTTGCCCGGTAATTGGTCTCCACGGTCGACAAGGGACGGGTGATCGAATCGTCGACTTCGATGGTGGACGATTTTCCTTGTGCAATCGCCCACAGGTTGCGATCTCGCAAGACCGTCATCTGGCGGATCTTTTCGATCTCCTCGGGATAGTTGAAATTCCCGTACGGTGCCCAGCGGCGACCATACGCGTGAACGCCGTTGAGCATGCGGTAATCATTTCGCCAAAACCATGCTTTGTCTTTGACCGCTTGATACAACAGCGAATCGGTTTCCGGGACTTGTGCATCGGCCCCGAACAACTGTTGCATGATGACCGGTGCCAGTTTTCGATAACCGGCCTCGGACAGATGGACGCCGTTGATCGTCAGCGGTTCGTCGGAAGTGGTGAACCACTGCAGCGTGGGTGAGAACAGATCCAGATACCCGACCTGCATTTCTCCGGCGACCTGGGCGACGGCATCCGCGTAATTGCGCAGCAATAAATTTCGTTCGTCCGCATCGGGCAGGTTGAACTCGCTCAACTGCTGCATCGCGATTGGGCTGGCCAAAACCAGACGCGGCGGCCGATCGGCGTTTTGACGATAGGAACGCGATCGCGTGTGCTGGACAAACGCCCGCAATTCATTCTTGAAGTTTTCGATCCCTTCGGTGCCGTCAAACGACTCGTTGAATCCAAAAAAGGCAACGATCGTGTCGGCACCGACGATGGTCAGCCATTCGTCGGGACTGGGATAATGCCCTTCGCCCAAGTGAGCTTTGATTTCCGGTCGAAACTGGCTGGCCCCCGGAAACGCCCAAGGATCATCACGTCCCGCTTCGGGCCGAAAGCTTGGCGTGTGCCCCGGATATCCCATGTTTCGAAACGTTAATTCGGCCTGGGGAAACTGTTGATACAGCGATGATTCAAAAGCATTGAACAATTCCATCCGCGCGGCCAATCCATTGCCCAAAAACACGATCGTTTCGCCGTCACGGGGCTGAAGCGGCAAGGTGACCGCATCGGCGATCTCTTTGACGGGCGAAGGTTGCAGGTATTCGGGACGCACACGTTTGGTTTGCTGCGTTTCATTGTCGGTGACGGTCGTGATCACGTCGGGGGTCCAATCACCATCGATCACGCCATCCTGTGCGGTGGCTGGCGGAATGGACGAAAGGAAAGCCGCCACGAACAACAACGTTGGCAGGGCGCAAGAGAGCTTTGGCATGTCGCAGAAAAAGCCGTGCAAGGAGGGATTCGAAATGGGCCGGCCGCCAGGTAGGGCCACGCGGAAGACGCAGCGACGGCGTTGGGGGAAAGAGGGAGCCCCGCGGGTACCCGAGTATAGTTGACCGACCGGATCCGCGTCATAACACCGCACACGATTCCGGAACCGACAGATGCGGCAACGCCGGCAAGATCTATCTTGCATCAACCCACGGACGTGCGAATCCACCAAACGCTGGATCATCCGTCCCCGGAATCCGCGCCGGGTCGCCCCCAGCCAGCATTGATCATGCGTCCACCGTCGTCACGCGGCAGATCATTCGCCGTGATGATGCGAATGGTAGTGCTGGCGCAACAGATCTTTTTCGTAATCGTTGCCGTTGGGTGTTCGCAGAACCGCGTGAATGTGATCACGAGTGGGGCGATCGCTGCGGAACGGTGCGACACGACGTTGATGATCAAACTCGATCAGAACAACAGGGCTTTGGATGCGATAATAGAAAACGCTGTCCGCCTTGGTGTCGCCGATCCACGCAAAGTACGTTTGGTCCAGGTGCGACCTGACTTCATCCATTTTGATTTCGGCATGCCCGTCGCGCATGTTCCCAACAAAAGACTGGACGACTTCGATCAACAGGTCGCGTTGCTTTTGATCCAACTTGGAAGCTTCGATGCCGGCATAATCAATGTTCACGTTGTCGCGATACGCTTGGGCCAATGCATTGTTTCCCGGCTTGGCTCGTGACAAGATCGCTTTGGATTGCTGGTCCGCATCTAAGGCTTGAATCAATTGCAATGCTTTGTCTTGCTGTTCTTGCAAGACGACCGTACCGGCAAACTCACCACTGACCGCATGCACCGGTTCGCTGCCGACAAAGACAGGCGACATCACGACTTGGTCGCCCAGAACAAAGTAGTTGATGATCAGGTGGTGCCCATCGATCTGCCATCCCCACGGTTCCGTTTCCGATGGTTTACCCATGATGGTGATCCAATACAGCCAGCGACCATATTCGTCATAGTTGTCAGCCAACTCCGCCAGCGTTCCGTTCAGCTTCATGATGTCCTTGGACAACTTCAGACCTTTGGCGCTCAAACTGGCCTGCAACAACCCGAACGCATGATCGCGCTGGCGGTCGTCCATTTCATCAAAGCCGACACCTTGCCGCTTGGGAAAGTGCCGGTTGTCCCATTGCCGCCATTCCGCATCGTCCACCGGGAAGACCGTTTTTTCACGTTGCTGATCGGTCAACGACGCCAAGAACGCATCGGCCGCTTCGACCACGGGCTTCGTGCTGACACCGGTGGATTCGATTTTGAACACGCCGGGTTGGATCTCTCCGCCTGCGGTGACACCGCGAAACGGTTCATCCACCGCTGAGTTGCCACCGCCGCGCATCGGTCGGCGACGACCTTGCTGGGAATACGCGGTGACAGCGATCCCGACAAGACAGACGACCAGCAAACCGAAAGCAAAGACATGACGAATTTTCACGGCAAACCTTTTTGATCCAGAACGAACGACCGAGGCAACAAACACACGGTGCCCATCGTGGGCAAACGCCAGATTAAGGCACGGCCGACCCCGGCGGGCATTTTCTTTGCGAAAAGACGAGTGTGATGCAACGCAATGTGGTCAATTGCCGGCCGTCGATTGTCGGGATCCGCGATGGCTGCCGCCCAATCGGGTTGAAACATCTCGTGGTGAAACGAAGTTGCTTTGCCGATGCATCGCAGCGTCTTACAGTCACTTCGATACGGCGTTGATCAGTTGGGACGTTGTGGTCGACCACCCGCACGGCCGCCTTGTCCGCGAGGTCCACCGGGTCCGCCTTCGCCACCAGGCCCTTGTCCACCGGGCCCGCGACGCATCAGCTGTTCGGCTGCCTTGGCCAATTCACCGGCGTCCAGCTTTCCGTCGCCATCGGCATCAAACTCCATCGCCTCGCGTACGAACTGATCGGGGCTGGGAGGTCCACCGCGTTCGCCACCGGGACCGCCTGCTCCTGGGCCCCCCGGTCCTGGGCCCCCCGGTCCTGGGCCCCCCGGTCCTGGGCCACGGCCGCCGCGATTTCCGGGACCGGCTCCCGCCGACGCCTTGTCCAACTCATCCTTGTCCAGCACGCCGTCCTTATTAGCGTCATAGCGATCCAGCGCCATTTGCATGCGAGCCGGCAATTCGTCTTTGCTGACTTTGCCGTCACCATTTTCATCAAAACTCATGATACGGCTGACGAACCCGCCACCATCCCCACGCCCGTCGGCCCCACGTCCGCCACGGCCTTCGCCGCCACGACCTTCGGGGCCACCGGCATAGCGCTGGTGCATCGGATCAAATTCGTCATTGGACAGCCGACCGTCGCCATTACGATCCAACTTTTTCAGTGCGTCGCTGGCCTTTTGAATCTCCGCACCGGAAATGACATGATCGCCATCGGTGTCCAAAGCTTCGGCAATCGCATTGGGTGGCGGCCCGCCGGGACCACCAAAGTCGGGTCCGCCACGGCCGGGGCCACCAAAACCTTGGCCGCCGAAACCAGGGCCACCTTGGCCACGTCCGCCGGGCGGCTGTGCTTGGATCGCGGAAGTGACAAGAACCGCCAACGCGGATGCCATGACAATGGGCAGGGTGAATTTCACGACAAGGATCTCCTGGTTTCGAAATGCTGAATCACCGTGGATCGGCGACGGACTGATTCCGCCGGCCGAATCTTCCCCGATAGCAAAGATGGAAAAGTCGGGTCTTTTCGAGGCAACGACCGGCGAAAGCGTCGACCATCGTCTCGTCATCGATTCATGCGTCGAAACCCGGAGGTCCGGGCCAAGGTTCAGCGACTTTTTCTAGTCCTGGCTTGGTCAGACTTCCCACCCGGATCGATAGGTCTTGCTGATGTACTGATTCGCCTGGGAATCATTGGTCACCTTCAAATTCGCCGCGTCCCACTGGATCGCCCCGCCCGTCCGATAAGCAACATTGCCCAACAACACCGTTTCAGTCAGCGGACCGGAATAGTCAAAGTTGCATGTGGTGGGCGTGCCGTCCTTGCATGCCTTGATCCATTCCGCATGGTGACCAATCGAATCGGGGATCGACGGCTCGGGGGGCTGGAAATCGGCGAACTTGTCTTCCGGCAACAACTGGTACTGACCATAGGTGGCCACCATTTTTCCTTCGGTACCGACAAACAGGACGCCGGAGCCGGGTACCGCATGGCCATCGATTTCTTTCGGCGCATGGTTTCCGTCGTACCAGATCAACTCCAGCGGCCCGTGCTGATCGCTGGCAGCAAATTGATACTTCACCGTCAAACCCAGCGGGCAAGTTTCCGGGTGCGGCGGTTCGCCTTCGGCCTGGATATTTTCAGGATACTTCAGCCCCAATGCCCAAAACGGCAAATCCATGTAGTGACATCCCATGTCACCCAAGGTGCCTTGACCGAATTCCCACCAACGTCGCCACTGGGCCGGATGATATTGACCTTTGGCATAGGGACGCTTCGCAGCGGGGCCGATCCACAGGTCCCAATCCAATTGCGGCGGAACCGGGTCGGCGGTCGAGGGCAATTCACCGCCGCCCCAAGCTTTATTGACCCAAACATGCACTTGGGTAACATCACCGATCGCGCCACTGCGGATGATCTCCACCACGCGTCGATAGTTTGCACCAGCGTGAATCTGCGTTCCCATTTGCGTCGCGACACCTTTGTGCCGCGCCGCGTTGGTGATCTTGCGTGCTTCGGCCACGGTGTGCGTCAACGGTTTTTCGCAGTAGCAATGCAGACCGGATTCGATCGCGCGGATCGTGGCGGGTGCGTGATGATGGTCACTCGCCCCGATGACGATCGCGTCGGCTTTATCCGCCATCGCGTCAATCATCTCTCGATAATCTCGAAAGGCCACGGCGTTGGGGAAATCCGCGTGTGCTTTGTCCAAGTAGTTTTGGTCGACATCACACAGCCCGACGATTTCCTGGTCGCGGACTTCGCGAATGTTGGCCGCTGCCCGGTTCGCGGTGCCCACGCAAAGCAAACGCAAACGCTGTCCGGCGGACCTGGATTCTTCGGCGGCAACCTGTCCCCACACCCCGCCCGCGATCATCCCGCCTGCCATGGCGGACAGCATGTCACGGCGATCGATCGGTGACGTCATTGAATGAATCGGTTTGGTCATCGGTGGGACTCCAGGGCGGGCAGAAATGGACACCCGCAGTTTATCCCCATCGGCGTCATCGTTGTTTCGCTGTCACGACCAGACGACGGTGAGGTGCGATGGGCCACCCCAGAAGCCACGTCAATGCCGGGCACAGGGCGCCTTGGTGGCTTTGGTGTAAAACGTCATCCATGACATCCCGTGATTCGCAAAGTGAACCGACGCCTCCCGCCCCCGGGGCAACACCCCAAACCGGTGGGATGATGGGACCCTGGCGTTCGCGGATTCACGTCGGCGAAGGTGCCAGCGTGGCTTGGGCGACGACATGGTTCTTTTTCATCCTGCTTAGCTATTCCATCGTGCGACCACTTCGCGAAACGATGGGAGCGATCGTTGGCCCAAACGGCTTGCAAGGTCTGATGCTGATCACCTTTGGGGTCATGCTGGTGGCTGTTCCCGCTTATGCCGCCTTGGTCGCTCGACTTCCCCGACGCTGGGTCGTCCGGATCGTCTTTCACTTCTTTTGTGTTTGTCTGCTTCTTTTCGCTATCGGGTTACAGTCCAGCAGCGAAACGCTTCGATCCTGGACCGCTTGGGTCTTCTTCATTTGGGTGAACGTCTTCGCCTTGGTTGCGACCAGTGTTTTTTGGTCGGTGTTGGCCGACTTGTTTTCGAATCGACAGGGCAAGCGTCTGTTTGGAATGATCGCCGCAGGTGGCACCGTCGGCGCGATCACGGGTTCCCTTTTGACCAGTCAGCTTGCAGCGTCCACGTCGACCAGCTTGATCCTTTTGTTGCCTCTGGCGGCGATCCAGTGTGGTTTGTGGTGCGCGTGGCGACTGGAAAAACAGACGGATCGTTTGCACCGCTCGGATCCCGATCGCGAACAGCATCGCGACGACGGACGTCCCACCGGCGGCGGTCTGTTGACGGGCATTGCGCGGGTGCTTATGTCTGGATATCTGGCATCGATCTGCGGCTTCTTGGTGTTGATCCAAGCCGGCGGAACGATGCTGTATTTTCAGCAAGCGGAAATCGTAGCGCAACAGGTGGCCGACGACGGCCAGAAAACGCAATTGTTCGCTTACATCGATCTGGGTACACAAACGCTGACGCTGCTGTTGCAGATCGTTTTCGCCGGTCCGATCTTACGCCGTCTCGGGGTCAGCGTGGCCTTGGTGTTATTGCCGCTGGTTTACGGGCTCGGCTTTTCCGCCTTGGCGGTGTCGCAAACGCTGCCGATCCTGGTGGTCACGATGATTGCCTGTCGTTCGACCGCCTATGGAATCGCGGTTCCCGCCCGCGAAGTGCTTTTCACCGTGGTCAGCCGCGAAGACAAATATAAATCGAAGAACTTCATCGACACGGTGGTGCTGCGAGGAGGCGACGCGCTGACCGGGCAAATCTTCGGTTCGCTTCGAAACTTTGCCGGCCTCGGCTTGGCAACGTTGAACATCTGTGCCATTCCGATCGCAATCGGATGGGGCGTGCTGGCATGGAATCTGGGCCGGCAACAACGGCGTCTGGCACAACAAGCCAATGCCAGCGGTGGCGACGTGTCAGCACCGGACGATAAAGAATCACGCTAGCGGTTCAGCCCCAGGTCAATTGTGATCGTCCAACCGGAAGATCCACGCAAACGATCAGATTGCCGCGTTCAGAACAGTACGATCCTGGCCGCAGCGTGCGCCGATCGGTGACACGATCCAGTGGCTGCTTCCGATCACCAAACCAAAACCGATCTGCGTCCACGCCGTCCAACTGAACGGTGAAGTCGCCCGTCGCATGAACGGCGTCGAACTGATAGCCACTTTGAAGGGGCCGGATGGTCGTGCATTGCTTGGCCGCCCAGTACGACGCGATCTCGCTGACCTTCATCCAGTGAATCTGATCACCGTAGTGTTCCGCTAGCGAAAGAACGTTTCGCTGAAACGCCTGGAAACCCGACTTCGTTCCGTTGCAGTACATCCCCGGCCAGTGGCACAGCATCACCGCAGGTTGCCGCCGCTGGATCAGTTCTGCCATCCGGCCGGACTGTCCATCGCGTGTCACGTAACGGTCCGGTTCCGATTCACCGTCACCTTGCCAACCGCCATACCAATCCCCCGTGCCCGCGGGAACGTTGACGGTGACGTTCGACATATCTCCATCGGCACCGACAAACTCCAGCTCCGGTTCAGTGCTTTGTTCGCCCTGACGCACGTACTTGAAGTAGTGCGGTAGGGATGCACCATAAACATCACGCACGGCTTGGTGGGTTGCGATCGGCAACTTTTGCTTCACGCGATTGCCAAAACCGCCCGGCGTTGTGATTCCCTGACAAGGCAGATCGCAGTTTTTTAGGATCCGAAGTGCGTAAGCCAAATACTCCGTCAAGTGATCCACGCTGACATCGTTCTGCGGAAACGAGTTTTCCATCGTCCCGTCATTGATCGCTTCGATCGGACGTCCGGTTCGAAGATCAAGCACGCGGGTGTGAGAAATCATTTCTGGGTGAATGTCCCAGTTCGGCAACATCAGCGTGCGAACCAAATCCAAGCTGTCGCGCAACTGTCGTCGGGACCAACCGGGCAACATTCGATCCATCCAACCGACACAAGCGGGGTAGGGCACCACGCTGTACTTTCCCTTCACCCCATGTTCGGCACACCATTGCCCAAACTCGCGAACAAAGTCGTCGGGAATCTCCGCCGGCCAAGTTCGCCAGGGTTTCTGGTATTCCGCGCGCCCCGGCCATGCGGTTGCAAATTGCGGCGTACAGAAATAGCCCATGTTCACCAGGCAAGTCGAGTCATCAATGATGAACGACACGGGCACTCGGTCCCTCGGCAACAAGACCTGCGCGGCGGTCGACTGCACCGTATCAGCGGCGGGCGAATCGGCCTGCGTCTGTCCCGATGCGGCCAAACACGTTGCCGCGGATGCCGCAATAAAACCGCGACGATCCGTGCGACCGTTCCGAGTCAGCGTCAAACGCGAAGCGTTCATCCGAAGTTCTCCTGGTGGGTCAGACGATTTTTTGCCAGCGGCGCGCCCCGAGGTGCTAGCCTTTCCTGCCCAATGGCAGGGGGCATCCTGTCCAGCGTTTCGCACGTACCGTTCACGCGCCAACCACAGAGCATACCGTGTCCAACAAATTTGATGATTTTGAGGACTCTCGATCCGAACAAGGACTCCGACGTCTGCTGAACCCGGCGAACCTGGGCAGCGCGGCTGTTCTTATTGCTGGAGGACTGATCGGGCTGGCGGCCTGGGTCTTTTTGTTCTGCCGAATCGAAGTCCCCAGTCGACATATCGCCGTCTTGACCAAAAAGACCGGCGACGACCTGACCAATGAAACGGAAATCGTCAGTGCCGCCGACTTCGGGAAGTTCAAAGGCATCCAAGAAAAGGTGCTGACCGAAGGACGCTATTTTTACAACCCATGGAACTGGGATTGGGATGTCGTTCCGCAGGTGGAGATTCCTGAGAATCGCTTGGGCGTTCGCATTCGCTTGTATGGCGACGATCTGGGTTACGGCAATTTGATTGCCGATACGGATTCGAAAAAGGGCATTTCAACCGAAGTCCTGCGTCCGGGACGTTATCCGATCAACGGCGTCGTCTACGAAGCCGGCAGGGAGCCCGATCCGTTTCGTGACAACTACATCGAACTGATCGAATTGCACGAACCTGTGGTTATCCCGGCCGGATTCAAAGGCGTGGTCACGCTTTTGTCTGCACCACTTGCCGATGACCCCAACCAACTGATCGTTGAAACAGGCCGCCGCGGTGTTCAACAGAAGACACTGGATCCCGGTGTTTACTACATCAACCCGTACGTCCAACGTGTTTCTCTGGTCGACTGCCGCAGCCAGCGGTTCAACCTCAGCACCGGCGGCGAAATGGGCTTTCCCAGTCGAGACGGATTCTGGGTCAAACTGGACGGCCGAATCGAATTTCGCGTCAATCCCGATCGGGCCGCCGAAGTCTTTGTGACTTACAACGATTCGGACAACGACGACGGCTTGGACGCACGAGTCGAACAGGAAATCATCCAGAAAATCATTCTGCCCAATGCCCGTTCGTTCTGCCGACTTCGCGGTAGTGATAACTCCGGCCGCGATTTCATCTTGGGCGAAAAGCGTTTGCAGTTTCAAAAGGATTTCCAAAAGGAACTGGAGCAAACCTGTGAGCAACAGGGAATTGAAATCGTCCAAGCGTTGATCACACGTATCAGCCCGCCGCAACAGATCGCTTTGCCCGTGCGTGAACGTCAAATCGCCGTTCAGCAGGCGGCCCAGTATCAAAAAGAAATCGAGCAACAGGCCAGCGAACAACAGTTGCGAATGGAACAAGAACTGGTCAAACGCAAGGAGGTTTTGGTCGAAGCAGATCGAGAGGTCGTGACGCTGACCACCGAAGCCCAGCGACAACAGGACGTCGCCGTGATCGAAGCCAACCAACGCAAGAAGGTTGCCGAAACGGAATTGTCAGCCGCCAATGACCAAGCCGAAGCCGTCCGAGCACGCGGGGTCGCGGCGGCCGACGTGATCAAGTTTGGCAACGAAGCAGAAGCGGCCGGCTGGGCCAAGGCCGTGGAAGCCTACGGTGGCAGCGGCGACGAATACGCACGCTGGGTGATGCTTCGCAAGATGGCCCCCGCGTTCCGCAAGATGATGGTCAACACGGCGGACAGCCCGCTGATGAACATCTTTGACGAATTCAACCAGATCCCCGAATCGGCGGCCACGGAATCGGACAGTGCCGTTACTCGCGACACTCCATCGAACCAACCGTCCAATCAACGCGACGAAACTCTGACCAAAGCCGGAGAAGACCAGTGAATTTTCGCATGGCAAAATCCTCCATCGGATTGATCTTTAGCAGCTTGTGGGTCGTGCTGGGATTGTTCCTTGCATTCCAGTGGTTCGTCTGCCGCAAATATGTCCCCGAGGGCCATAGCTTGCTGCTGCGTTACAAAGGCCCCCTTTTGTTACCAGCCAATGAACCGGAGCCGGGTCGATTGTCACGTGGCAACGAAGTCGGTGTGCATGAGCAGATGCGTGGCCCCGGCCGCCACTTTTTCAACCCGATCTACTGGGAACGACGAGTCGTTCCGGACATCGTCATCGGGCCTGGTGAAATTGGTGTGGTGACCAGCAAAATTGGTGAACCGTTGCCGCCGGGTGAATTCCTGGTCGACGGTGATCTGCAGGGCGAAAATCGAGCCCGACATCAGGGCATCTTGCGCAAGGTGTTCGGACCTGGTCGCTATCGCGCCAATCCGTACGCCTACGAGTTCAAGATTGTCGAAACGGAGATCACCAACTTCAGCAGCCAGGAAAAAATCAGTGGCTGGGTGGAAATCCCGACTGGTTTTGTTGGCGTCGTCACGATGCAAGCCGGCAATCAGGCACTGGGCATCAGCCCGGGCACCCAGGACAAGGTTCTGCAGCCGGGTCTGTATCCGATCAATCCTCGTGAACAGCAGATTGACGTCATCAAAGTGGGATACACCGAAGCCAGCATCCAGGTCGAAAAGAAGCTGGACGGCCAAGGCAATTCTCTTTATGACGAACAGGGTGAACCACTGGCCATTGCGGACACGGGTATCAATTTCCCCAGTAACGATGGCTTTGACATCCAACTGGACTTCAGTGCGATCTGGGGCGTCATGCCCGAAAACGCTCCAGAAATTGTGCGTCTGTTCGGGAACATCGAAGCCGTTCGCCAGAAGGTGATCGAACCGCAAAGCGAAAGCATCTGCCGGAACAACGGGTCGAAGATGGGAGCGGTTGAATTGTTGGTGGGCGAATCACGCGAAGCGTTTCAAACTGCCGTCAGCGATGAGTTCAAAAACGTCTTGGACGACAAACATATCTCGCTGCTGTACGGGCTGGTGCGTCACATCTATATCCCCCAGAACGTCCGCGCACCGATCCAGAAGGGCTACGTTTCCGAAGAACTTCGTCTGACTCGTGACGAAGAAACCAAGACGGCACGCATCGAAGCCAATTTGCGGGAAGCCGAACGAAAGGTGGAACTGGAAGCCGAAAGGATCCGAGTCGAAACCGAACGCTTGAAAGCCAGCGTGATGGCCGAGGGTGAAAAGAAGGCACGTGAAATCGAAGCGGAAACCAAACAGTTGGTCGCCGCCATCGATCGGGAAACCGCCGACTTGGACGCCCAGAAGACGGTCGTCCTGGGGCGTGCCGATGCCGAGGCCGAACAGATGTCCAAAGAGGCCGAAGCCGACAAGTTCCGATTGGCGGTCGAAGCGTTTGGTTCGCCCACCGCGTACAACAAATGGCAATTTGCCGAAGAATTGCCGGAAGCCCTGGATCTGCAGCTGTTCTATGCCGGCGAAGGAACGCTGTGGACCGATTTGAAGGGCGTCCAGCCCACACTGCCTTTGAAAAAATAGGGATCGCGGACACACCCATCGTCTCCGCAGCGGTTGAAAATCGCCGCAGCCACGGACAGACGCGGCCGCTATAGTGGGACCACGATGTGCAAGACGGCGATTCCGGACGAATCGCCCGTCGGCCCGTGACGGTAGACTCGGACGCTCGGTCATTCCATTGACAGGGCGTTTGACGTCCGCCTTAAGCCTTCAATCCTTGATGTCCGGTTCGGGCATCTTTCCCTGGCCCTGTTCGGCAAGACTGTTTCCATGAGATCCGTTCTGACCACCATTGCTTTGTCGTCACTGATCATCGCTCCCGTTGCCATGATGGCCGGATGCAATTCAGAAACAGCGGTGGTGGAAATGGACGACGAAACGACCATCACCCCTGACGCATTTGAAGCCACCGTGAACCAGGACCAACTGGTTTTGGTGAAGTTCGGGGCTCCCTGGTGCGGCCCCTGCCGGATGATCGACGAAGAATTGCCCAAACTGGCCGGTGGCATGGGTTCGGACTTGGAAATCCTGCGAATCAACGTCGACAACAACCCCGACTTGGCAAGCGAATACGGCGCCACATCAATTCCGAAGATGGTGCTGTTTCGTAACGGTTCGGTCGTCAGCGATCGCGTCGGTTACATGTCGGCCGGCGAATTAGAATCCTGGATCAGCAACGTCCAGTAAGCTCCGTCCCCGTCAATGGCGGGCCGCATCGCTTTCCCGCCCGACTCTATTTCGCCTGGCCGGTTTGTTCCGGTTCGTCCAGGACAATTCTGGCCTCTTGATCGGCCGTCACTGTAAAACGCCCGACGACACTTCGCGCCGATGTTTTCGTCCGGACTGTCACCTCGTGGTCGCCGTGAAAAACGCGAGCAACGCATTCGCCTGTGGCATCGGTCACGGCCGTTTCATCGGTCCACCAACGATCCAACACCAGTTTTTGCCAGACCTTTCCGTTGGGCTTGATCGTCCAATTGGTGCGGTACATCGCGCCGCGGGGCCGCCACATGTCGCCTTCCCAAAAACCCCATGTCGTCAGTCCCGTCGTGGACGGGTGCGCAAAAATCGCCGTCATGAAGTCCTCGGTGAACTCAGCCTGAGTCACCTCGTCATCGGTGTCCACGTCGAATTCGGTGACTTCGATTGGTAAACCAAAATCGTCCAACCGATCCAAGACCTCCCAAATCTGCTGCGGCGTCAAAAGACTTTCGGTGAAGTGCCCCTGAACGCCGATGCCTTCGACGGCACCACCGTCGGCCAGGATCTGCTTGATCCTACGAATGTACTGGTCCAGGTATTCCTGACGCTTGGCTCCGCCGGTCAACAAGCCGTACTCATTGATGAACCAGCGGACGTCGGGACGCCGACGATTCGCGAGATTGAAGACTTCGGCATAAAACTTGTTGCCTAAAACGTCCCCGACCAATTCATCGTCACGCAATTCATTGATGGCGTCCCAGACAAAACACTTCAGATGCCGTGTCTCGTCCAGGGCATCTTCCATTGCCGTGACCACTTGCTTTCGAAACAGTGAAGCATCCTTGCGATTGGCGACGACGCGTTTCGGGATGTAGCGGGGATACAGCAACAGGTGCGTCTTCAGTTCCAAATCCGTCGACGCCGCCCAGCGAGCAACGGCATTGCTTCGATCCAAGCCCTCAGGAGAATCCGTTCCCCAGTCCGCCCAGTAACGTGGCAGGGTCACGCGATTGAAGTTGCGCAGGGTTTCACGGCGAAAGCGTTGCCCGGCATCGTCGTTGCGATTGGGCACATCACCAACAAACGTGCCAAACGCATAGGCATGTTTTTGTTGGCGAATCGTCACCGCGCAGTCGGGAACAGGGTTCCCAAGGGTATCGGTCACTCGGATACGAAGATCACTTTGGCGGTGCCGGCGAATCCGATCGTCGGCCATCTGCTTCCACGTCAGGTCCGCAAAACGGCCAGGATAAAACAGCTTTTGTTTTGGCAACAATGCATCGGGCGTCTGGCCGTGACGACGAAACTTCAGGTCGCGAATTTCTAATCGCTGTTGATGAGCGGCCAGTTGCAGTGAGGCGCGGAACTGATCGGCCGGAAAGTCCTGTTCGGCGCGAAAGTTGATCGCAAAATCATGCCAGACATTCGGCACCGCCAAAGTTCGAAATCCATTGTTCGCTTGGATCGCACGCCAAGGATCGTCTTTGGAAACCGTCACATGGATGGTCCCGGAATTCTGATTGCCGGCGTCAACCGTTCGCGCTGAAAAGCAAACCGAAAAAGCATCACCTTTGCGAATGGGCCGACCGATCATGGGCGACTGCAATTGAATCGCCCAGGCGTCCTGTCCGTCAAGCGGCGAATCCACTTCTAAAACCCCGCCGGATCGCAGCACACGGCCTCCGTTGGGCCGAACGACTGTGGCAAAGGTGTCTGGACCGGCAATCAGTGCCGAATCTTGAGCGGATACCGACAACGGCCAGCTGGAAAACAGAACCAGCACCGAAATCCAAGCATGCAAACGCGTGCGGAAAACCCAAGAGAACATAGTCGTGCTCGGCAACCAGAAAGATGCGGATCAACGCGGACGGTCGGAGACATCCCATTGAAGTCCACAATCACCTGCGACGCCATGGTGCGACGATGCGGTGCTTCCTTTCGTCCATCTGCGTGGCCGCCGGCTTGCTCGATCCAAGGACAATGTCGTGGCTTGACCGCCATTGCGAACGAGATTAACCCGCCTGAACCCACCACATTTGTGGGTGCGAACACCGGCTCAGCGACGAATGGATGACCATGGCAGCCACCCCAAACGTGCTCGATCGATTCGATTGGCGGAATGCTGAATGGTGCCAGAATAATACGGACCGGTTCCCAAGCACTTGCGATACTCTTGGTACCCGTCGGCACGCATCATCCCGGAATGCCAAATGGCGGCACCACCTTCTTTTTCCCAGGCGAACATCGATAGCTTGGCGACGCCGTATTGGGTGCCGCGGATGCAAAGATGGACATCGGGCAACGCATCCACATCGGTGATGCCGATGTCGTCGTACTGCGAATCCGTGCCGAATGCGGCCAAGCCCGCTTCCACGACAACGTCCGCGTCGTCTCTGGAATCTACCAAACGAACGCCCTGGGAAATCATCTTTTCCCGAATGCGATACGTGACATACCCGTCCTTTTCAGCGCCAAGTGACCGGGTATCCAAGTAGCAACGGCGCCCCAGAAGAGGCTGGAAGTCAAACGAGCAGACAACCGAATCCACCGATGAACTGAGCAACAATTGCTGTGATCCGGTTGCCGACGTATTGGTGCTGTGAACGATCGAACGACAACCACCACAAGATGCGACCGACAGCAACAGCGGCAAGATCAACCATCGACGTCGTCTTGGTGATGCCATTCCAATCTCCAACCCTGTTCGGTCGCTCCGGCGGCGCGGCCGGTCGAACATCATCGTTCCGATGCGATCGTCCACACTGAACAGGCGTCGCCCATCGCCCTATCACCGGCCCCATCCATAGGGCCGCCGTTACAGGCAACTTCGGTCGCATCGATCCGATCATCGAAGCTTGCCGCAGCCAACCGGCAAACTTTTCCCAATGATCATGACCCGTCGGTATATCCAACGCTTATGAGGCATTCGGATCGTAGGCCAAGTTCGGCGCGAGCCAGCGTTCCACCTCGTCCAGTGGCAAGCCTTTGCGTTTAGCATAGCTTTCGACTTGGTCACGAGTCACGCGATCCACCGTAAAGTACCGCGACTGTGGGTGGGCAAAGTAGAGTCCTGACACACTGGCGGCCGGTGTCATTGCAAAACTGCTGGTCAGTTCCACGCCGGTGTTCTTTTCGGCGTCCAGCAAGTCGAACAGTGTTCGCTTTTCGGTGTGATCGGGACAAGCGGGGTAGCCCGCGGCGGGGCGGATACCGCGATACTTTTCGGCGATCAGGTCGTCATTGGACAGATCTTCCTCGGCACCGTATCCCCATTCACGACGCACCTTGTGGTGCAAACATTCGGCGAATGCTTCGGCCAAACGATCGGCGACGGCCTGAACGATGATCGCGCTTTCATCGTCCAATTCCTGCTTGAACTTCATCGCCAATTCGTTGGCACCGATGCCGGCGGTCACGACGAATCCACCGATGTAATCTTTGCGCCCGCTGTCGACGGGCGCGACGTAGTCGGCCAACGATCGAAAATCGTTTTGGCCACGACGTTCCCATTGTTGACGCAGGAAATGGAAACGTGCTTTTTCAGATTTCCGGTCATCGTCCTCGTATAGCACCACGTCGTCGCCGTCGCTGGCCGCCGGCCAAAATGCATAGGCCGCTTTTGCGGTCAGCGTCTTGTCGGCGATGACACGATCCAGCATCGCATTGGCCTTTTCAAAGACCTCGCAGGCGATCTCGCCGACCGTTTCGTCTTTCAAGATTTTGGGATATTTCCCTTTCAATTCCCAAGTTTGAAAATAGGGCGACCAGTCGATGAATTCTCGTAACGTGGCCAACGGGAAATCATCCAACACCTTCACACCGGTGAAATCCGGTTGATCAATCCGCACCGTGGACCAGTCGGTTGCAAATCGTTTTTCAAACGCCGTCTGGTAGGGGACCAGCGTTTGTTGACGTTCGCGAAAGCTGCTGACCAATTCCTGTTGCAGCTTTTTGTTGGATTGCACGAATTCGTCGTGCATGTCATCGCTGATCAGCTTTTCCACGACTCCGACACTGCGACTGGCGTCGGCGACATGGATGACCGGTTGGTCGTAAGCGGGCGCAATCTTCACCGCGGTGTGTTTGGCACTGGTCGTTGCGCCGCCGATCAGCAAGGGCAAGTTCATTTGACGACGTTTCATTTCTCGCGCGACGTGAACCATTTCGTCCAAGCTCGGCGTGATCAATCCCGACAAACCGATCATGTCGGCGGAGTGCTTGATCGCTTCGTCCAGGATGGTGTCGGAATCCACCATCACGCCCAGGTCGATCACTCGATAGTTATTGCACTGCAGAACGACACCGACGATGTTCTTCCCGATATCGTGGACGTCACCTTTGACGGTCGCGATCAAGAATGTACCGCGGTCGGACGCTTCCGCTTGCCCGGCCTGTTCCTTTTCTTCTTCCATGAAAGGTTCCAGGTAAGCAACGGCCTTTTTCATCACCCGCGCAGATTTGACCACCTGGGGCAAAAACATCTTGCCTTCACCGAACAGATCGCCGACGACCTGCATGCCGTCCATCAAGGGGCCCTCGATGACTTGCAAGCAACGATCGTATTGCTGACGTGCTTCTTCGGTGTCTTCGACGATGAACTTGTCGATTCCCTTGATCAATGCATGCTTGATCCGTTCGGTCACGTCGTTTTCACGCCAGGATAAATCTTCGCCGGCCTTTTTCTTTCCGCTACCTTTGACGGTTTCGGCAAGTTCCAACATCCGGTCGGTCGCATCGGGGCGACGATTCAGTAACACATCTTCGACATGCTCCAACAGGTCTTTGGGGATCTCCTCATAGACCTCCAATTGCCCGGCATTGACGATGCCCATATCCAGTCCTGCACGAACGGCGTGATACAAGAACGCGCTGTGCATCGCTTCCCGCACACGATCGTTGCCACGGAAACTGAAGCTGATGTTGCTGACGCCGCCGCTGGTTTTCGCTCCGGGACATTCCTTTTTGATTCGCCGAACCGCGTTGATGAAATCGACGGCGTAGTTGTTGTGTTCCTCGATCCCCGTCGCCACCGTCAGGATGTTGGGGTCAAAAATGATGTCTTCCGGCGGAAAATCTGCTTGCTGGGTCAGCAAGTCGTAGGCTCGTTTGCAGATCCGCACTTTGCTTTCTTCGTCCGCCGCCTGACCTTGTTCGTCAAAGGCCATCACGACAGCCGCCGCACCGTACTGACGAACCAGTTTGGCTTGGCGTAAGAATTCTTCTTCACCGACCTTCAAAGAGATCGAGTTGACGATGGCCTTGCCTTGGACGTTTTGCAGCCCGGCCTCCAAGACCTCCCAGCGACTGCTGTCGACCATCACCGGGACCGCGGCCACGACATCATCGCCGGAGATCAGACGCAGAAAGCGGGTCATCGCTTCGACGCCATCCAACAAGGCGTCATCGAAGTTGATGTCGATGATTGTCGCGCCGTTTTGCACCTGCTCGCGAGCCACTTCGACCGCTTCGTCGTAGTTTTCGTCGCGGATCAGCCGTGCGAATTTTCGACTGCCCGTCACGTTGGTACGTTCGCCGATCATGGTGAACGGGATTTCCGGACGCATCACCATCGGCAACTGACCGGACAAACGTGTCCAGACCGGTCCCGTCGATTCTTGCTTTGGCTTACAGGTTCGGACACGCTCGCACATCGCGCGGATGTGATCCGGGGTGGTGCCACAGCATCCACCCAAGATGTTGATCCATCCGTTGTCGGCATATTCGCCGACGATGTCCGCCATGGCTTTGGGGCCTAAATCAAATTGCCCCATGTCGTTGGGCAAACCCGCGTTGGGGTGACAGGAAATGGGCAGCCCCGTGGCCTGTGACATCTGTTCGACGTGTGGACGCATCACATCGGGTCCCAACGCACAGTTCATCCCGATCGACAACAGCGGAAAATGTCCCAACGATGTCACGAACGCTTCGACGCTTTGGCCCGAGACAAACGTTCGTCCACCTTTGTCGAAGGTGCCCGACACCATCACCGGCACAATCCGCGCACCGCTGTCGAACGCATCGCGAATCGCAAACAAGCACGCTTTCAAGTTCAGCGTATCGATCGCGGTTTCGGGCAACAGAATGTCGACCCCCGCATCGATCAGAGAATCGACTTGGGCGCGATAGCTGTCCCGCATCTCATTAAACGTCGTGTCCCGGTGTGCGGGATCATCGACGCGTGTGCTGATTGCGGTTTGACGCGTGGTCGGGCCGATTGAACCGGCCACAAAACGCGGTCGGTCCGGCGTACGTTCGTTCCACTGGTCCGTCGCACGACGCGCGCAAGCCACCGCAGCATGGTTGATTTCGTCGACCAATTCGATCGGCAAATCAAATTCGATCATGCCGACCGGGGAAGCACCAAAGGAGTTGGTTTCCACGATATCCGCGCCGGCTTCCAGATAGGCCAAATGGATATCTGTGATCGCGTCGGGATGCGTCAGACACAACAGATCGGAAAAGTTTTTCAGATCTTTGTGATGGTCGGCGAATCGATCGCCACGAACCGCCGCCTCGTCCAACTGCAACCGCTGAATCATGGTGCCCATTGCACCATCGAGCATCAAGATGCGGTCTCGAACCAAGTCGGGCAGGAGAGTCTTCGCGGAAGATAACTGCAGCATATCGAATGCAAATTTTTTTGGGGCGTGAAACACGAATCAGTCTGGCCGGTCATTGCAAATCGTGCAAAGACTCGGACAAACGGGCCGCAGGAAACGGCCGCCCGACAGGGGGTGTCCGGCACAGGTGGGCGCCATCGCAGTGGCTGCCTCGGAATCCATCCTGGGGACATCTTCCACACCCACGCATTGTGAAACAAGCCGCATGGGCAGGTTCGCGCGGTTTCCACCTTGTGGGAATCGCTTCGCTTTGTCTATTCCGCAAATTCTGTCATACCCGAACAGTTCCTTTAAGCCTCAATCCCCGATTTGTCGATCAAGACACCGGGAAATGCCGCCGCTGCCAGCTTTTGCAGGATGCATCCATGACCGCCTCGCCGTCCAGCCGCCCGAAGCGACCGTTGGGCTCTCAGCCCTCCGTTCACTTTCATCGGGTTAAGACGCAGACCGCCGAGCCGCTGCCGCCCGTTCTGTTCCGGCTTCGCAGTCTGTTGGTCAGCCGCACAACGGCGGAAGCCGATCGTCTAAGCGACCAAGACCGCGTGGATGAAACCGTTCGTTTCGACGCGGCGATCCCCGCGACCGACGCCGATACAAGCGAACAGCACCGCTTTCAGGATTGGGATTCCAATCAAGCCGATCCCGCGGAAATGCCGGCACCGACAACCGCAGATGACGCTTCATCCAAAGCGGTCGACACCGATTCGGACGTCCCGCAAACCGTTTTCCAGATTCGTTTCGACGATCCCCACGATGACGTTCCCGCGGCACACGGTGCTGACCGTATGGAATCGACCGAAGGTAACGGGAGCGATTCAAACGCCGCCGAAGCAACTATCAAGGATGTACAAAGCTCGCAAAGCATCGCCGGTGAATCCGACGCGGACCAACCGGTGGATGGCCAACGTTGGGCTCTGCCGATCAACATCGGAGCGTTGACCGAACGATACGGCGCAAAACTGGTCGTTGCAGCTGTCTTGGTCGCACTCGCGTCGGCCACCTATTTCGCCGGCCATCGCACCCAGGACTTGGAAAAAGAAGACTTGGACCTGATCGCCGTCGGCGATGCGGACATCCAAGAAATCTCCACCGGTGTTCCGGAAGGCCCCGCCATTGCCGACACCCAATCAAGTCGCCAATCCCAAGATCAATCCGCGACCTTCAAGACCAATCGTCCCATTGAATCGTCCATCGCCGCCGCACCGTCGACCGACGTTGAACTGGAGCTTTCGGCGGACACGCCCGGCGATTTCACGTCCGATCCCGTGGGCCAGGCGTTGGCACGCCAAGCTTCACCAAATGCTAACGACGATGGCACCATGGCACTGGACCAGCTGTCGATGACCGGTGACGGGATGATCACGCAACCCACATCCGCATCGCCAGCGCCGGCGAATCGCGGCGATGCAGGCATCCGCGGGGCGGCCGCTGGAACTTCTACTCCCACGCCGTCGGCCACCCCAAACGCGATCTCCGATTGGACTCGCTATCTGCCTGGTGCGTTGCCAGTCAACACGGGCAACTCGGGGACGGGCGCGATCCAAGAAAACCCGTACCAGGCCGCATTGCCCGGTGGTTCCGCCAACGCCGCTTCGCCCGCAACGACCACCCCGAATGACCCGATGTCCGTGTATCAAAACTACCTGGGCACGGTGTCCAGCGGCGCCCCCGCGACGGGCGACTCGGTCAATCGTGACGTGACGGGGGCAAACATGTCCGATGCCGAACCGGTCCCACGTACCGCGGTCAATCCCTACGCCAACGCTTACCCCGTCCGATAAACGCGTCTGTTGGATGAGCAGTCCTGTTCAATCAACAAGCCCGCCGGCCGAACGATGAAGCATCGGTGAGGCCCACTGCACAAGCTTTCGTTTCAACCCTTCGACGGAAATCCTTTGGATTCTTATGAGCAATATTGACCAAGCGTTCGTCAAAGCGTTCGCCCGCCGTCAAACGGCCGAAGTGAATCAAGCCGAAAACCCGGTCGAAGTTCCCACGTTGAAACGTTCGTCGGATCGGTCCATCCGAGTCAATCGGTCGGTCGCGGAGCAAACCAGCTTGTGGATCGACGCGTCGGAAGATCGGATCGTCCATGCCGAACGTGCCCACCAAGAAACCGTTCCGCCGCCGCATAGCCGATCGATCGGTGAACCGCCCGTCGCGGCACCGGTGGACGAGTCATCGGTGAATGAGGTATCGGAACCGCGAAATCGAATTACTTCGCCGCCTGACCAATCAGCCGAATCGACGCCGACCGACGAAACACCCTCGGTCGCCGCTGAATCGATTGCCACCGAAGTCGAACCAGAATCCGCGCCCGCTGAGTTCTCTTTCGAATCCACCTACGCCATCGCGTCGTTCACCACCGATCTGTACGCATCGGCAGGTCAAATCGAACGCAACCTCGTTCGCGAACTGGAAACGACCGAATCTGCATCGCAACCGGTCGAACCACTCACGAAGCCCGAGGCGCCAGAGGACGAACATGCGGAATCACTGGACGTGCAGCCGTTGCTGAAAATCCCCAGCGATGTCCATGCCATCGACGATGAGGCATCCGATCAGGCACCGGTCCAATCAAGCGTGATCGAGCCGGAAGCAACCGTCGAATCAGAGCCTACGGTCGAACCGGAAACAATTGCCGAAACTTTGAGCGACGCCCCGGCACCAGAACCGACGCCCGAACCAGTCGATACACCGGAGTTTTCGTTTTCGGCAGATTCATCGACGTCTTCGCTGAACCGTTCGGCTTTCCGACCGTCGTGGGAAATCGATTGCCTGGACATTCCCGAAACGGTAGAGCGTTTGTTCTTTGAAGACGCCATATTGGAAACCGTTGGTCGCCATTTGGCCCAGGCGGTTGATTCGGGCCTACGTTCGGCTCTGGTCACCAGCGTGCAGTCGGGCGAAGGCCGCAGCACGGTCGCAACGGGTATCGCGTTGGCCGCGTCTGCATCCGGTCTGAAAGTCGCATTGGTTGACGCCGATCTTCGTCATCCGACGCTGGCGGACGATCTTCGTTTGGACTTGGACCTGGGATGGCTGGAAGCCGGCCAGAACGGTATCGCTGCCGACGAAGTTGCGGTGTTCAGCGGAGAGGAACAGATCACGTTTCTGCCGCTTTTCGTTGACGAATCTGACGAAGACGCAACCGAGCATCTGGAATCGATCGTCGCTGAACTGAAACAACATTTTGATCTGGTCATCTTGGATGGTGCGTCGGCCGGATATGGCGTTGGTCAGGAAACTGAAGCGATCGATTCGGCTTTCATTGTCCGCGACATGCGGTCCACTTCCGTCGACGACTTGAACGAATTGGCACGTCGGCTGATGCGTAGCGGAATCCGCGGCGTCGGAGTGATCGAAAACTTTGTGGAAGGCTAATTCCGGTGTACGAATCGTTTTTCAAGTTGACCGGTCGCCCGTTCGAAAACTTCGGCGATGACAGTTACTATCCGTCGGAATCGCACCAGACCGCGATGCTGAAAATGCGCTACGCCATCGAAAATCGGCGTTCGGCGATCGCGGTATGCGGCGACAGCGGAATCGGTAAATCAATGCTGATTCGGCTTCTGGCGTCACAATTGCCCGAAGCCATCGCACCATTGGTGACGGTCGTTTTTCCCAAGTTGCCCGGCGATCAATTGCTGGGATACGTCACCGACAAGATCACTCGTCAGTGCGGACCGCCCGATGAACCGGATCGATTGACCCTTCATCGTTTGGAATCGTTTTTGGATGAAAACGTCGCAGCCGATCGCCACGCTTTGGTGGTGGTCGACGAAGCACACCTGCTGGACAGTCACGAGCAACTGGAAACCTTGCGTCTGTTGCTGAACCTGGCCACCGGTGGCGGCCATGCAGAATCCGCTTTGACGTTGCTGTTGGTTGGTCAAAGCATCCTACTGACGCAAATCGAACAGAACGCATCCTTGGATGAACGCGTCAGCGAAAAATGTCTGCTGCGACGTTTCACGCCCGATCAAACCGCGTCTTACGTTCAACATCGATTGCAACAGGTCGGTCGCCAAATGCCCGACGTGTTCACCACGGCGGCCGTCGACCGATTACATTCTCGTTCGCTGGGCATACCACGACGGATTAACCGGTTGGCTGATTTGGCTTTGATGGTGGCGTACGCGGATGATGCGGTCCGCGTCACCGAAGATCACATCGAAGGTGTTCACCGAGAATTGGCGACCACCCCATAAGTTCGTGATGCCCGCGACTATTGGTCCGCGTCGTCCGATTTTCGATAAGCGTCCGCTTCGGTAAGAGCCTGGTCGACACAGCGGACCAGCGATTCGATTTGCGCCGGCTCAATCGGCTCGCCAGCATTCTGGATCTGTTCGGCCAGCTTTCCAACTCCAACCGCTCCGACCGATAACGATGCGCCTTTGAGCGTATGTGCGGCCTGTCGAACCTTGTCCCATTGCTGTTGTTCGGTCGCATCACTCATCTGATCGGCCAGTTCGCGTGCCTCGCGCATGTAAACGCCCAGCAACTCACGCAGCAACGCTTTGTTGCCTCGCACCGTCTGTTTGGCTTGTTCCCAATCGAAACACGGACCACGATCGGGATCGACATTGGGCGGGGACAGCGCTTCGTCTGCGTCCACATGCTGACCGCCTGACTCTTCTGAACTTGCCGCCGATTGTCTCTTGTCTTCAACTTCGCCGGACGACTCCGATGCATCGGACGCCGCACCAGTACCTTCGGAACCATTTGGTTGCTCAATGGTTTTCGACAGTTTTGTTCGCAATTCGGACACGCGAATCGGTTTGGCCAGGTAGTCATCCATACCGGCTTCTAAACAGCGATCTCGGTCCCCCTTCATCGCATGAGCGGTCATGGCAATGATCGGTTGGTGAAGTCCCGTTGATTGCTCACGCTGACGTATCTGTCGCGTCGCTTCCAAACCGTCCATGACCGGCATTTGCACATCCATCAACACGACGTCAAAGGCTTCACTTTCCAAACGCTCCACGGCCTGTTGACCGTCGTGCGCGACATCAACTTGGTGCCCATCAGCCGACAACACACCGACCGCCAATCGGCGATTGATTTCGTTGTCTTCGACCAACAAGATCTTAAGGGTCTGTTCCGGTGGGTTGTGCGGTTGCGTCGCCAGTGTGGCAGCATCTTCCGGTGCTGAAATACCCAGCGTGCGGACAATTGAATCGAACAGCTCCGATTGTTTCACCGGCTTCAGCAATCGTTCCTCGACTCCCAATTGCCTGCCCAGATCGCGATCTCCTTCGCGTCCGCCGCTGGTCAACAGGATCACGGGCAAGCGGCACGCCAAATCGCTGCTGCGCAGTGCGCGTATAAAATCAAAGCCACTCATTTCCGGCATATTGACGTCGCTGATGATCAGCCCAAACGGTTGGCTGTCTCGCTCGGCCGATTCGATCTTCTGCATCGCCTGTGACGCCGATTCGGCCAGAATCGGCAACATGCCCCAATTTCCAAGCATCTCGAAAAGGATTTCGCGATTGGTCTGGTTGTCATCAACGACCAACACACGAGTCCCACCGACAACGACCATTCCGCGCCGGTGCTGTTCTTCCACCTCTTGGTCGGCGGCCCGCAAACGGATGTCAAAGTTGAATTCGCTGCCGACACCGACGTCGCTCGTGACCTGGATTTCACCGCCCATCAGGCGTACCAACTGCGATGAAATTGCCAAGCCCAATCCGGTACCACCGAAACGTCGTGTGGTCGACGTATCGGCCTGTTCAAATTCATCGAAAATCGACTGAGTCTTCTCCGCCGGTATACCGATTCCGGTATCACGAACGCTGACCGACAACCACACTTCGTCTTCGTTTTGCGACAACAGACGAACTTCGGCAACGACTTCACCGGCCTCGGTGAACTTGATCGCATTGCCGACCAGATTGACCAAAACCTGTCGCAATCGGGTGGAATCCCCCACGACAAATCGCGGCACTTCTGGATCGACGCGGAAGGCCAACTCCAAGTTCTTTGCGTGTGCCTTCAAGCCGAGCGATTTCATGGTATCGCCCAAGCTTTCACGCAGATCGAAGGTCGCTTCTTCGAATTCCAGCTTGCCCGCTTCGATTTTCGAAAAGTCCAAGATGTCGTTCAGGATCGACAACAGGGATTCACCGGCCTCCTGAACCATGGACAAGAAATTTCGCTGCGTTGTGTCCAACTTGGTGTCCAGCACCAAGTCCGTCATGCCGATGATGGCGTTCAAAGGCGTGCGGATCTCGTGGCTCATGTTTGCCAGAAAATCACTTTTCGCCCGATTGGCCTGGTCCGCTGATTCTTTGGCTTCCAGGATCTCGCGGTCGATCTTCTTTCGACGCGTGATGTCGTGGCCGATGCCGACAACTCCGACGGCTTCGTCGGACGGTTGTTCATCCTGGGTGGCCGGGAACAGTGGCACCTTGGTCGTCAGCAAACAGATCTCGCTGCCGTCGGGGCGACGATGGGATTCTTCACGATCCAACAGCGGACGCCCGGAGCGCATCACGTTCTGGTCATCGGTGACATAATTGCACGCTAGATCAGGCGGCGAAAAATCGTAGTCGGTTTTACCGATCAAGTCGTCCACCGAATCAACGCCAAGCATCCGCACCAGCGCCGCGTTGGCGGTGACGAACCTGCCAAACCGATCCTTGACGTAGATCAGATCAGGAACGTTATCGATGATGGTTTTCAACAGGTCACGTTCCCTGGCCAATTCTTGTTCGGCCAGGATTTGCTCGGTCACATCACGTGAAATCCCGAAGGTACCAACCACGTTGTCTTGCTTGTCGCGCAGCGGCACCTTGGTCGTGCTGCACCAAGATTCGGTTCCATCGGGATACGTTTCGTGTTCGATGTCGGCCAGGACGGGCTGGCCGGTTTGCATGATCTGCCGTTCGTCCGCCAGTGCCTTTTGTGCGTGCTCCGATGCAAAGAAGTCCGCATCAGATTTCCCCAACGCATCTTCGGGATCATCGACCCCCAACTTGTTCGCGCAACTGCGGCTTAGCCGAATGAACCGGCTATCGCTGTCTTTGAAATAGACCGAGTCCGGCACGGTGTCCAACAGGGTGCCCAGCAAGTACTTTTCGTACTCGATCTGTTGCTCGGCATCCTTCTGCCGGCTGACATCCCAAAACATGGCCTGGACGCCCACCACGGTGCCGGCCGCATCGCGGACCGGTGCTTTCCATACTTCGACGTAGGTCTGGTCGTCGCTTCCCGACTGGTGCCTTTCGATATCGTGCCGCAGCTTTCCAGATTCGATGACCTGCAAATCATCGGCGACATACTTCTTTGCCAGATCCGCCGGATACAAATCAAAATCCGTCTTACCGACCAATTCGGCGGCAGGACGTCCGATCTGTTCACTGGCACGCTTGTTGACGTACTTGATTCGCCCGTCCATGCCTTTGCGAATGACGCTAAGCGGCAAACTTTCGACCAACGACCGGTAAACGGCATCCGATTCACGTAACGCCGTTTCCAAACGCTCGATTTCGTGAATCGTTGACGGATCACCGGAACGTGAGTCCGAAACATCGATGGACGATTCCGATTGTCGCGTCGCCTGGGAATCGGCAGGAACGTCAGGCGTATCGGACGCATCAAGGGGGCGGGAATCATCCACGCGGGTACCTCCGCGAGTCTCGTGGGTTCAACATAGGGCCCTCCATTCATCATAAACTGTGACCACAGCCGACGTGGCATTTGGTCACCCCGGCGGATGGTGGGCATGATTCCCATCGCACAAAGTTGTTGGCATGGCGTTCGCGGGACAGGTCGGCAATCGCGAATTTCCCGTGAATCCGTGACGCCCAACCGTCATGACGCTAGGATGCGTCGGTCGTCCGGCGGAACGTTCGACTTGCCCCCTGGTCTTTTCTCATCATGCCCCGCGTATTCAAGATCTTGGTTGTCGATGACAGCCCGACGCAGCAGTTGCTGCTTCGGGGCGTCCTGGAACAAGAGCCTGACTTGGAAGTCGAAAGTTGTGGCAACGGCCAGGAAGCTTTGGTCATCGTCATGCAATCGCCGCCCGACCTGGTCCTGACCGACTTGCAGATGCCGGAAATGGATGGCTTGGAATTGACCGAAGCCATCAAGCAGGCAGCCCCCTCGGTCCCCGTCATCCTGACAACAGGGCAGGGCAGTGAAGACATCGCCGCCCAGGCACTGCGAAAAGGCGCCGCCAGTTACGTCCCCAAACGGTCGATGAACAGCGACTTGTTGCCCACCCTGCGACAAGTCTTGCAGCTGGCCGAATCGGAAACCGGCCGCAGCGACGTCAGCGACTATGTCACGTCCGCGTCGGTCAGCCTTAGCCTTCGCAACGATGAAACCTTGGTCCCCGGTGTCATCGCCCGGTTGGAACAACCGCTGATCGAATTGGACCTGTTCGACGAAGGCAGCCGCATGCAGATCAGCATGGCATTGGACGAAGCGTTGCTGAACGCGATGATCCACGGCAACCTGGAAGTTTCGTCCAAGCTACGGGAGTTGGAAGACGGCGAAGCCTATCGCGAAATGATCGATCGTCGCACCAAGGAGGCTCCGTTCTGTGACCGTCGTGTTCGTGTAGAAATGGCCGCCGACAAAGAATCGGTACGCTTTGTGATTCGCGATGAAGGCAACGGCTTTGATGTTGCTTCCCTTCCAGACCCGACTGATCCGGCCAACTTGGAGAATGTCAGCGGCCGTGGCCTGTTGCTGATCAACGCCTTCATGGATTCGGTCAGCCACAACGACGTGGGCAACGAACTGACCATGATCAAACGATGCGACCAAAACGGTTCGGACACGTCAGGTGAAAACGACGACTGAACGCGGTTCCTCGCGAACGCGTCGGGTTGCCCTATGCCGCCGAACTCCTGTCCGCCTGCCTAGTGCGGCGGCGGAGGCATCCGATAATGGCTGTGGATTGAATCCGCGGGGCTTTGGAAATGTGGACGGGGAACGGCGTCGGCCAAACGCTTGATGACCACCGCCGTTCGATCATCGTGCTGACACGATTCCGGTTCCACCCGCGCCGCCAAGTCAAACACTTGGTCCACGACATAGTCGGCGGATCGGTGCCGATTCGCAACGACCGTCTTCAGCACCGGAGCGACGCCTAGGAACGTCTCGTGGTCACGAGTGGCCTCGGTAATGCCGTCGGTGAACATCACCAGCAGATCGTCCCCCCGAAGATCGTCCAGGTTCATCGACAAATAGCGTTCGTCCGAAACAATCCCCAAAGGCGGATTGGGTGACGACAACACCAACGATGCCCCATCATTGCGGACCAGGTACCCGGGATGTCCGGCGCTGCTATACGCGCACCGGCGTCCGGTCGGATCCAGATGCACCATGAACAACGTCACAAACGCGTTGTGTTTCAAATCGTTGATCAACAGCCGATTCACCTCGGTCAACACTTCGCCGATCTCCATCCCCGTCATGACCAAAGCACGGATGGATGCCCGCGTTTCAATCATGACCATCGACGGCCCGATGCCGTGTCCACTGACGTCACCGATCACCACGCAACTGGAACCATTGGGCAATCGCATGAAATCGAAATAATCGCCGCCGTTCTCACTGGCCGGCTGACATGCACCCGCCATGGAGTATTTCGTGCAACCGAAAAGCCGGCCGGGCAACAAGCGTTTCTGGATTTGATGCGCCATGTGCATCTGATGGCGGATCTCCAACAACTCCGCCTCCATCGACCGATGTGCGGCCCGCTCCATCGCCAAACGAATGGATCGAATCAAATGGCGGTCGGTTAGCTGCGTGCCTTTGACGATGAAGTCCTGGGCGCCCAGACGTACCGCGGAAACGGCCGAGGATTCTTCGGATTCGCCACTGATCACAACCACGGTCGCATCGGGGTCGCCCCGCAGGACATGCCGCAGCGTGTCCAGGCCCTCGCTGTCGGGCAGGTGCAAATCCAACAGAATCAAATCCAGACGCGATTGGGCAATCCGATCCATCGCGGACTGCAGCGTGTCGGCGGTGTACAGTTCCAGACCTTCGCCCAGGCCATTTTCCAGGCACAAAGTCGCCAACGTTCGATCGGTCGCGCAGTCTTCAACAAGTAAGATCGCAATGGAATCACGATCGTTTCGGCTGTAGGGCAACGGATCCATGACCGCAAGTCTAACCCGCACGCCCCCACGTTGCAGGCAATACCGTGCTCCAGCGGCACACACCGTTCAATTTTCACCCATCCGAATCGCCAAAACGACACGCCACCGAGCCTTCGTCTCCGCAGACTCGCTAGGCACCGTCTTCTGAGCCGAAAAAATTTTCCCCGCAAGCGAGTCCGCTTTCACGACGATTCGATGCCGTGCAACGCATCAATCGCCCTCGGCATCGTGGCATCGATGGGAAAGATTCGGTCTTTCAAATTGGTGACACAAAACGCGGTATGAATGTTGTCATTCATGTTCGACAGACGCATTTGCCCGTCGACCGCCATCACGTAATCGCGGGCACGCAGCAGAGTGCCAATGAATTCAGAGGAAATCCCTGCGACGTCTTTGAAATTGATCACCAGTTTCTGCGGACCTTGCTGTTTCAAAAATTCCAGCAATTCCTCCTGTGTCCGCGTGATGACCTCTCGCTGCAGAAAATCAAGCGGTTTGAGAAAAATGACGGTGACCTCATCAACATGGGACACGTTGAACGTCGTCAGTGGCTCGGTCATGGGGCACCTCCATTCCGGTAATCCGGTGTCAAAATCAATCAGGTCATCGATGACCGACGGCCAAGAGTCTATTTTAAACCAGATCGACATCATGGCGGTGCGACCGAAGTCAGCCGACGATTTCCGGAACAATCGTTCCATGGACATCGGTCAAACGCATGTCGCGACCACCGAATCGAAACGTCAAGCGTCGGTGGTCAATCCCCAACTGATGCAGCATCATCGCATGCAGATCGTGGATCATCAGCGGATTTTCCACAGCGTGGTAGCCATATTCATCTGTTGCGCCATAAACCGTGCCACCACGCACGCCGCCCCCGGCCATCCAGATGCTAAACCCAAACGGGTTGTGGTCGCGACCGTCGTCACCTTGGGCAAAGGGCGTTCGGCCAAATTCCCCCGCAAACACCACCAACGTTTCGTCCAACAATCCGTGTTCGTCCAGATCCGCCAGCAAGGCCGCGATGGGTTGGTCGACGGCCAACGAGTTTTCTTCGTGCCCTTTGCGTAAACGTTTGTGTTGATCCCAGCGGTCATTCCCCGACACGCTGGGACAGGTCAATTCGATGAACCGAACGCCGCGTTGGATCAACCGCCGTGCGAGCAAACACTGTCGTGCGTAGATCGCCTTGGGCTTGAATGAATCGTCAACGCCATAAGCGTCCCGAACATGCTGTGATTCGCCCGACAGGTCGGCCAGTTCGGGAACCGCCGATTGCATACGAAATGCAAGCTCGTAATTCCGAATGGCGGCCTCCACCGGATCGGGTCGCCCCCAACGTTCGGACAACGATTGATCCAGCTGGCCTAACAAATGTCGCTTTCGCGTTGCCCGATCGACGGCATCGTCCGACACCAAATTGGCCACCGGCATGGGGCCGGATGCGAACACCGAAGCCTGATGATTGGCGGGTAAGAAACCGCTGCTGAAATTATCCAGACCACCCGGCGGCGTCAGACCGCCGTTCAGCACCACGAAGCCCGGCAAATCATCACTTTCGCTGCCCAAGCCGTACGTAACCCAAGCACCCATGCTGGGACGTCCGACTTGGCCCAGCCCGCTGTGCAAGAAATAGTTGGCACTGGTGTGTTCGCTGAATTCGCTGGTCATACTGCGGATGACGCACAGCCGATCAGCATGCTTGGCGACATTTGGAAACAGTTCGCTGATCGGCAGTCCACTTTCACCGTGCTGTGAAAACTTCCATGGACTGCCCAACGTCGTTCCGTTGTTGTCGAACTGCGTCTTTTCCATCTTCATCCCAAACGGTTGACCGTTTTCCCGCGTCAAACGTGGCTTGGGATCAAAGGTGTCGATCTGACTGGGCCCGCCATCCATATAAAGAAAGATGACATGCTTTGCTTTAGCGGCATGATGCGAACGATTCGCACCCTCGGCAGCCTGGTGAAGTGCGGACAACGCAACGGCACCGAAACCGCAAGCCGAACGTTGCAGCAAATGGCGACGTGACAACGCCAGCCGGGTCATGGTTTGCTTAGGGAACAAAGATGAACTCCTTGGTGTTGACCAGCACGTCGACGAAATCACGCAGCCCCACCGCAACCGATTCCGATTCGATTAGGAACTGCTCTGCAATGGCGAATTCCTGTTCGGTTGGTTTCCGTGCAAACGCCTGCATGTAGACCGAATCGATCAGCCGTCCGGTCGCGGATGAATCATCCACGGGGCCGCTTTCAAGCAGCGTTTGTGTCCAATGATCCAGCAGATCATCGATCATCGGATCGTTCAACATCGCCAATGCCTGGGCGGGGACATTGGAAACATTTCGTTTTCCAACACTGGTCGATGGCGCCGGCGTGTCAAAAGCAGCCATGAACGGTGACAAAAAGTTTCGACGCACTTCCACGAACAAGCTGCGTCGGCCTTGACCGTCGATCGGCCCGCTGGATTTGGGTCGTCCGCGCCCGGTCATAAAACTGGTCAAGTGAATGGGAACGCTGGGGCCACCAATTTGCCTGTCCAGCCGACCGGAAATCGTCAGCAAAGCGTCACGAATGGCCTCGCCTTCCAAACGCTGAATCCTGGACGGATCGGCGAACGAATCGGACAGAACAAAATCACGAACCATTCGCTTGCGTGACCAACCACCGCGCATCAGCCGATCCGCCAAGTGATCCAACAGTTCCGGATCGGATGGCAATTGGCCAAGCACGCCAAAATTATCACACGATGCAACGATGCCTTGCCCAAACACGTGATGCCACCAGCGGTTGACGGCCACCCGTGGCGTCAATGGATTGGCGGGATCGGTCCAGCGCCCAGCCAATTCCAAACGATCGATCGGCCCGCTTTGCGAACTCTGATCTTCGTGGACATCAGCAATTCGAAAGGCGGTCAAATCACTGCGTGGCACCGGATCGCCGGGCTGATGAACGTCGCCGCGGACCGCCAACGGAACATCACGTCCGGTCAGCTTGGACGACTGCAACACGGGTACGGCCCGTGGGCCTCCGGAACGATACACCCGCGATCTTGCGGTTTGCAGAACACTTGCCCAACGGTCGGGACGAGCCTGCGAAGCAAACACTGATTTCGCGTCAAGCAATTGCACCGGAGCCACCGACGAATCCGGCTTCTTTGCTTCGGCAGACTGATACACACGTGCCAGGCCGATCCAGCCGGGACCTGGGTCCCAGACTTCCAAATGAGCGGTGTGACCGATGTAGTGGTGAAGGTCGCCGCCCTGCACCTGCCAGCCCCAATGTCCGTCGTCGCCAGCGGACGGCTGATCCACTTTGATGCGCATTCCACTGAACAACAGCGTGTGGTAGTCGCCCATGAAATAGCCGTCGACGACCAAGCGGATTTCGCATTGATCCTGACCAGCCAATTGGTAAATCAAATGCGGCTGTTTGATCACGAACGGTGGTGATCGCCAGACACCGGCCGCTTCGATGCCGGCGACGCGACTGTTCAGCCATGTCGCCGGATGAGTTTCGATCGCAACAGGATCGCCGTCCGGTGCGGGCACGATGCTCGGCGTCACGGCGGGCGGGATCGCATCGGTTTCAAACGGCTCAAACGCCCAGCCTTCGGTGGTGCAACCGTCGGGCCAGCCTTGGGTCAGATCAAAAACAAGCTCCGCATCGGTGGGCAAATCCGCTGGCGGATTGGACACTTCTGCTTTATCCAAGCGGACAAGATCTGGGTTCGCAAACGCAACCGTTTGAAGCTGATCCAAAGACCGGCGACATTCGTCGACGCGTTGTTGAACTTTACCGCCTGGATCCAACCAACCGATACTGCGTGTGGTCGATTGCAAAATACCCGACAGCGAATAGTAATCGGCTTGTGAAATCGCATCGAATTTGTGGTCATGGCAACGAGCACAAGCGATGGTCAGCCCCAACACGGCTTTCCCCGCCACATCGATTTGATTGTCGACACGGATCGCCTGGTCATCTTTCACATCCACCGGTGCGTGTACCGCTTCGCCCAGCCACCAGAACGCGCTGCCCTGTTTCGACAGATCGGTTTGATCCAACGGATCGCGTCTTGGCGACGGCACCAAGTCGCCGGCCAATTGTTCGACCACAAACTGATCAAATGGCACGTCATCATTGATCGATCGCACGACCCAATCGCGAAATCGCCACGCGTGCGGGATCGGATAATCGAATTCGTGACCATAGGTTTCTGCAAATCGCACAAGGTCCATCCAGTGCCGGCCCCATCGCACACCGAATTCGGGATCGGCCATCTGTCGATTCACCCAGCGATACTTTGCATCGGGTCGCTGATCGGCCAAGAATTCTTTCAGTTGGTCCGGTGTCGGCGGCAATCCGGTCAATGCAAACGTCACACGGCGTAGCCAGGTTGCCCGATCGACGCCGTCATGCGGTCCGTTCGACTTTTGCACAAACGCATCGATTGGATCGCTAGCGGTAGTGCCGGTGGCAGGAATTTCAGGCGGATTGACCGGTTGCCACGCCCAGTGGCTGTCGCGACGTCCAGCCAGATCGAAACCGGAGACCGGTTTGGTGTCTGGAAAGAAAGCGCCATCGTCGATCCATTTGCGCAACACCGCCCGTTCTTTGTCGCTGAGCGGTTGGTCCGGCGGCATGTCCAAACCACTTTCATAGGACACCGCTTCGATCAGCAAGCTGTCGTCGGCCTGTCCGGCAATGACCACACCCGATTCTTCGATCGCGTCGGCGGAATCCAACATCAACCCGGCGGCGGGATCATCGTTGGCCGCGCTATGACACGCATGACACTTGCTGATCAGCAAAGGTCGCACTTTGGATTCGAAAAAGTCGGCGCGTGAATCATCCGATGCCTGCACTTGTCCAGCTGAAAAGCAGCCAAACGTGGCCAGGACCAGACACAGAAACAGCTGTCCACCGCACCATTGATCGGTCGAATTTCTAGATAGTCTGCTCATCCGAACCAGGATAGCAGGATCAAATTCAACATGCAGAATCGTCGCAGCGCCGGTGCTGGGCTTTAGCCAATCAAACGTGCTTCCCCGGAAAGACGATCCAACATGCCCGACAGGCTGGTGCGGATGGATTCCAACAGGGGATCGGCCTCACCACGAGGCGGACGCTGGTCGGACACTTCGATCGCATCGGCAAACTCCACGATCACCTTCAAACGCATCGTTTGGTCGGCTTTGCCGTAAATGGACTCTTGGATCCGCTGGATCGTTTCCAAGATCCGCGTGTCAGTGATTTCGCCGGGCGACAAATAGCAATCGGGAAACGACAACAAGTTTTGTGCAAAATCCGCTTCTTCGGCAATCTCCAACAAGGACGGTCGCTGTGACTGCATCTCGGATTCGGACAGGGAAAAATAGTGTCCGACCACGCGACTGCGAATCTTGCGAACACGTTCTCGCACGTCGGATGCGGACGGCGACGTCATCTCCATTTTCGCTTCCGCATCGTTCAGCAAGAAATGCATCAAACGATCGCGGCGTTCGGGCAACGGCCCGGACGCGGATGTTCCGGTGTATTCGATTTCCTTTAGGGCCAGCATGCCTTCCACCAGACGCATCGTTCGTCCAATGATGTCGCGACGTCCGGTCTGGCGCCATCCCAACTGTGATTCCAATCGTCCCAGCTGGTGATCTGCCCAAGATTCGATGTCGTCCAAGCACAGATACTTCAGTGCAACGGGCAACGCGACGACATTGCCGCCATCCTGTTTTTGACGTTTCTTGGCCGCCCGCCGTGCAATGAACGCGACACCATCGAGAAGCGGTTTTAATTGATCGTTGGTTCTATTGGTCGTGCCTTCGGGGAACACCACCAAGGGCCGCTTAGCTTCGACCAAGTATTCAATGGCTTTATCGACCGCCTGTTTGTCATTGCCTTCGCGATTGATGCTGAACGCCCCCATGCGACGCAGCGCAAAAGACTCGAACGACGTCGTGTTGAACAAGTGCCAGGACGCCATGGCGTACAAATGAGTCTTGACCACGCGCGCCGGCCAGCCCAGCACAATGGGGTCCGCATAGCGACAATGGTTGGGCGTCAACAAAATGCTTTGACGACTGTCCAACACCTCACGAAACGCGTCCAAGTTGCGGCACTCGTGTTCGACCACACCTTCCTTGCGACGCAGGTGCCAATCGATCAACCGAAACGCTTGGATGAAGCTTGGCCATCGGTCCCCCCGGTGCGGAGGGATAAATTCGTAGGGCCGTGACAAGACCACGGTCATTAGTTCAGCGTCCTAGCCAACACGTATCCGATCACCAGGGCAACGGCGAACAATGTCGCCAGAAGAGTTCCAAACAACAATGGATCCATTCCGGTGCGTTGTTTGGCGTTGCCCGAGCGTTTGCGTCCCGACTTTCCGACCGACGAATTTTCTTGTCGTGTGGCAACGGATCGACGGGCCGCTTCGGTGATCGAACGCAGATCGCTGTCCGGGCGTGAGCGGCGAACAATGCTGCTGCCCTGAGGGCGATTGCCCTTTTGTTCCAGGATCTTGCTGCCGCCGCGGTAACCGGATTCGATTTCCAAATCCAGAAAGCTGCCGTCCATCAAATCCGACGGCGCGATCTTGGGTTTGATGTCGACCAAACGCCCGCTGTCGCCGCTGCTTAGTCCGCCAGTGCTGGCCAGTTTGGACCGACTGCTGGTCAACGTATCGTCGTTCTTGTTGGTGACTGTGTCACCGGTCCCCGATGAGGAAGACCTTTTACTACCGCCGGACCTGGACGCGGAAGAACCGGCACCGCCGTGCAACCCCGGGCCGCCACCGGCATGGACCGGTTCACCTTTGGGAATGCTTGCGGCGAACTTTTTTAGCGCTTCGGCAACGTCACCCGCCGTTTGATAGCGATACTTGGCTTCCTTTTGGATCATCTTCCAAACGATGCCTTCCAGTTCGCCGGGGCAATCGGATCGATGCTTCTTGATCGATTCGGGCATTTCCGTTTGGTGCTTGGCGATTCGCTGCGCCAACGTTCCATCGCTGAACGGCGGTCGACCGGTCAACAAAAAGTACAGCGTACAGCCTAGCCCGTAGATATCCGCACGATGATCGACGCCGTGGCTGTCCAACGCTTGTTCGGGAGCTAGGTAGTCGGCGGTTCCCAAAACGTTTTCGTTGTTGGCAACCGTCAATGACTCTTCGTCTTGTGCGGCGACCAAAGCCAGGCCCATGTCCAACAGGCGAACCCGACCGTTTGGATCCAACAACAAGTTGGCCGGTTTGACATCACGGTGAATCACACCGCTTTCATGCGCGTGTTCCAGACCCTCGGCGGCCTGAGCAATCAAATCCGCGGCGACCGCGAAACTGAGTGGGCCATCGCGTTTGACCAAAGCTTGCAGATCCAACCCATCGACGTATTCCATGACGATGTAGTGCACATCGCCTTCGTTATCCAAGTCATACGCCGAAACGATGTTCGGGTGGTTCAGCGATGCGATCGCTTTGGCTTCCAATTGAAACCGAGCCAGATAAGACGAATCGTCGACGCGTTTCTTGGGCAACACCTTGATCGCACGCCGGTGCGCCATGCGAACGTGCTCGGCCAGATACACGCTGCTCATCCCGCCGGTGCCGATGTGGCCCAGCAGTTTGTATTTGCCCAGGAAGAATCCCTTGTATTTACCGGCCAGCAATTTTTCGCTGTGCCAGGACGTGATCAGGCCCTTGGTTTCCAGCACGGTGGCCAGCTTGCGCGGATCCTGGGGCAAATCACCCCCACATCGGGCGCGGACTTTCTCCAGCAGTTTGTCGAGCGCCGGTTCGTCCACCAAATGACTTTTTCGGACGAATTCGACGAAACGTTCTGACGTCAAATCAGGCATGGGTGCCTTGCTTCGATCCCCATCATGGATATTCGGTTGGCGGGGAAGATACCACACTTTGCGATGCGTCGCTAAGTTTACGATAGCCGAACGGGTCGTCGATTACACATACCCGGTTCACAAATGTCGATCCTGTCGCACCCTGCAAGCCGGTTGCAACGGTCACGCCGGCTTGCAAAACGCCCTGTTCAGGACGTCCCCCACGGCAGCCCGCCGCCGTCCCCCACACCTTGCGGAAATGCTTCATCGCCACACTTTGCCGGCCGGTGAAATCCGCCCCAGGGATCGCGTGCCCCGGCCCCTCATGATCGGCGCCGCCAACGTCCGTTTTTGGCGATGCGAGGGATGGAATCCTGATCACGCCCCCCCCCGACTTCGATCTCCGAACCCACCTGACCCTATGACCCGTGACAGCTTTCCTGACGACGCGCCGACATCCGACACGGTAACCCTCGGGCGAATCCGTCTGGGAATGTTTGCTAAATACTGGACGCCTGGAAACGTCAAAACGCGACTGGCCTCCGACTTGGGCGACGATGTGGCCGCCAACGTGTACAAAACGTTTTTTGAAAATTTGTGCCACAGCCTGGGATCTCGATTCCGCCCCAGTGACCAGCAAAGCTTGGCAAATCTGTCTCGATCAATCGTGTTTTCGCCCGCGACGATGCTGGACCAGGCGATGCAGTCGATCGGCGGCCCGTGGGACTGGACGACGCAGCAAGGGGACGACTTGGGCGAACGCATGCGGCACTGGTTTTACGAGGCTGCCGATGGTTTTGATTCGGGCGACGCCGCAGACCGACCGTTCTTGCCGAAAGATGCCTCTGCCGCTGGCGGGCCGGATCAAGCACAGCCCACCGATCGTAGCGTGCCCCACGGCACACCCCCGTCCGATGCGGTGCTGGTCATCGGGTCAGATTGCCCAACGGTTTCGCATCACACCATCCGCAAGGCGATCGACCACCTGGGTCGAAACGACTTGGTCATCGGTCCGGCATCCGACGGCGGCTATTACCTGTTGGGCATCCGCACCGAAGCACTGACACGCTGTGATTCCTTGTTTGCCAACATCCCCTGGAGCAGCGACAAGGTCCTGTCCCTGACGCTTCGAAACGCGAACCAAAACGGACTGGCGATCGGCATGTTGGAATTGAAGGACGACGTCGACACGATCGAAGATTTGAATCGGCTGCGTGATCAATTGCGGACCACCAAGCGAACGGAGTTGCATGGATTACGTCAACGCTTGGATCAGCTGTTGCCGCCGCATCCCCCCGTGTGATCCCCGCTTTTATTTTGTGGCTGGACAGTCGTTTGCATGGCGTCAGGTCCCGCGGTTGATTCCCCCGGATGATCACGTCATTGAAACTGGCCGCCGCCCCGTCCGCGGAAGAATCTTTTTGTTTTGCTACTTCATCGATCGAGCCCTTTTGCCGTGAACGATTCGAACCATCGACAGCTTCTTTCGCCACATCATCTGATCATCGGCGGCGGTGTGATCGGGCTTTCGGTCGCATGGGAATTGGCAAACCGCGGGCTAAGGGTGTCCGTGTTAGATCAAGGTGCGATCGGCCAGGGGACGTCTTGGGCCGCAGGCGGAATTCTTCCGCCCAATCAGTTCGACACTGCCGTCGACCCGCTGGACCGCTTGCGGGGGTTCAGTCACCGTCGCATCGCACCGTGGTGCGATCGGTTGCAAAAGGTCACCGGCATTGACTGTGGGTACCGTCGGTGTGGAGGCTACTACTTGGCCGACACCGCTGGCGAAAAAGCGGCGATGATCGGCACGGCCGATTACTGGCAAGAAATGCAGATCGAATGCCGGCGGATCACCCCTGACGAATTGTCCATGCGGCAACCGGCACTGTCCGACTGGTGCACACGACATCCCGATGCCGGCGTCTGGTTCGCGCCTGGGGAGGAACAGATTCGTCCGCCCCGATTGTTGAAGGCGCTGCGATCAGCCTGTGAATCGTCTGGTGTCGAACTGCGAGAGTTCTGTGCGGTCGACCAAATCGATCCGGAAACGGGCAAGGTGCACCTGGCCGACGATGAAACCATCACGGCCGACAAAGTGATCGTCTGCAACGGCGCCTGGGCCGGGCGCTTGCTGCCGGACCATCGACTGCGCAACAGCGTCGTGCCGGTCCGCGGACAAATTGTGCTGATGCGAACGCGACAGCCGTTGTTAAGTTCCGTCGTCAACATCGGGCATCGCTATCTGCTATGTCGCGACGACGGACGAACGCTGGTCGGATCATGCGAAGAAGAAGTGGGATTTGATCTGTCGACCACCGATCGGGCGATCGATCAATTGACACAGTTTGCGTATAACCTGTGCCCTCCGCTGCAGAACGCACAGATCGAACGAACTTGGTCGGGGCTGCGTCCGCTTACCTTTGACGGCTTCCCAATGATCGGTCCCTTGCCGGGATCGAAACACGTTCTGGTTGCGACGGGGCATTTTCGCAGCGGGATCCATTTGGCTTTCGGTACCGCCGAGTTGGTCGCCGACATTGTCCAGTCCAAGACGCCAATGTTGGATGTGGCCGACTTTCGGGTCGGCAAACAGTTGGCCAACACGGTTTAATCCCCCTACCCATCACACGCTTCTAGGTATCCACCCACTGATGACCGAAATTGATCCGATCGATGATGAATCCATGACACTGGATCCACCGGGAACGATTGTCGTCTTGGGTGCGGGACCGACCGGGATCGAAGCGGCGTTGTATGGACGCTTCCTGGGCTACGATGTCACCCTGGGCGATTCCCATGGGATTGCCGGTCTTTGGCGATCGTCCATCGATGACGAACTTCCCGTTGCACCGGAGCAATGTCTGTCACCGTTGGCCAAATCGGCGCTACGTGCCCAAAGGTCGGAAGAATTGGACATCACGTTGCCGACCACCGCGTCGGCATGGATCGATGATTTTTTGACCGCGCTGACCGAAACCGATCTGTTGCGTGACCGGCTGGTGATCTCGGCCGTCGAATCGATCGATCAGGTTCCCGTGGAACCCGATCCGGAGGAAGAACCCGTCTCCGAAGATTTAGAAATCGTTGACGCCGATCAGTTGCCCCCGGATTTCCTGGTGACGTTCGCCGACGGCACGACCACGAAATGCGAAGCGGTGATCGTGACCCCAGACGCGGGGGAACTGCCGGTGACGTTTGCGTTGCCCACCGAGTATTGGTTTGCGATTGATCCAGACGACCAGGCGTCCGCCGGTGATGCCTTATTGGCCCAGCGGCGACGCATCGTTCAGATTTATGCGATTCTTGCCGGACGTGGTGACCTGGATTTGTACCGCCCCGTGCGACTGTGACCATGCCCAATGCCCTCGGCAGGTTCGGGTCCTATCGATTGCGACCAATGTACCGATGATGACGCCGCCAAACGGCTGACGCTCCTGCAGCGTCAGCCGTTTCTTTTTTGCAACCGCCGTCGTGTGCGTGCGTCGTGTCCTAGCTTTTACTGCACGAATCCGCGAACCAAGATTCCGCATCGGGGCAGGGGGACCTTTCCAAATGATCAAGCTGACGCGATTGGACGGCGAAGCATTCGTCTTGAATGCCGAACTGATCCGCTACGTCGAAACCCGGCCCGATACGTTCATCACGTTGATCAATGGCGAACGATTGGTGGTCAACGAGACGATGGACGAAGTCATCGACCGGGCCGTGCACTACCAACAGCAAAAACATTTTTGGAAGCCGGCCGTCGCGCCCACGCCGATGCCATCGCCAACGCACTAGGCCTTGGGTTCCAAACAGCCGACATGGCTTGAGGCCACCAACCGATACCGCCGGCGACGATGCCGGACGCTTTTTGCGAAGCCCGAACCACCGTTTCCATTCAAGATCCCTTCACTAACGCACTGCGACACAAACCATGGACATAGCCAGCCTGATTGGCCTGTTGCTTGCAATCGGCCTGATCATCGGTTCGATGTTATTGGGGACCGCACCGTTGTCGGCCTTTTGCGACATTCCTTCGGTGATGGTCGTGGTCGGCGGTGCGATCGCCGCCGCGCTGATCTGCTTCCCATTGGGCAGCATGCTGAAATCGCCGATGATCGCGTTGAAAGTCTTGCTGAATAAGGGCGAAGACCGCCGGACGCTGATCGAACAAATCGTCAAGCTGGCTGAAACGGCGCGTCGTGATGGCTTGCTGGCTTTAGAGTCGCAGATTGCCGAAATCGATCACCCGTTGGTGAAGACCGGCATTCAGATGGCGGTCGATGGCAGCACACCTGAAGTTGTTCAAGAAGTCTTGCGGACCGAAGTCGAAGCGATGCAAACACGCCATCGCGAAGGCAAGAGCATCATGGACCAGTTAGGCCGATTCGCACCGGCGTACGGGATGATCGGAACGTTGATGGGGCTGATCATGATGCTTCAAGACATGAGTGATCCGTCGGGTATCGGTGCCGGGATGGCGGTGGCACTGATCACGACGCTGTATGGGGCGATCGTCGCCAACGTCTTCTTCAGTCCGTTCGCGGAAAAGCTGGGACTGATCAGTCGAAACGAGATGGTCACGATGGAGATCGCGATCCGCGGTGTGATGGCGATTCAAAGTGGCGAAAGCCCGCGTGCGATCGACCAAAAACTGCAAACTTTCCTTCCGGCCAAAGAACGCACCCTGGAGTAATCCATGAACGAAGAACCGGAAGAAATGGGCATCCCAGAGTGGGTGGTGACCTTCGGCGACATGATGAGTCTGTTGCTGACGTTCTTCATCATGCTGGTGTCTCTTAGCGAAATCAAAGAAGAAGAAACCTATCAGGCGTTGGTCGATTCGATGCAGCGTTCGTTTGGCTATCAACGTACGATCGAAGCATTGACGCCTGGTGAATCAAAACCACGGGAATCGAACTTTTCCGTCCTGTCGACAGTCGGTCGTGCCAAGAACAAAAACACCGCTAAAGGTGGCGTTCCACAAAAGGCACCGACCGGTGAAGACCCACACGTTCGAATCGTGCGGCCCGGCCAAATGACCGCGGTCGGTTCGGTGATCTTTTTCCCGATGGGGTCCGATGAACTGGACAAGACGGCGCAGCGGATCTTGAAGGAAGCCGCCGCACAACTGCGTGGCAAACCACAAAAGATCGAAGTCCGTGGGCACACGTCATCCGAATTCGCCGCACGTACACGTGGTACGGGCAAGGCAATGGAACTGGGTTTCAAGCGGGCCAACGCGGTCCGCCGGTACCTGATCGAACAAGAAGGCATCGAAGCCGAACGGTTTCGGATCGCCACCGCCGGGGGCACCGAACCGATGCACAACAGCGCCGGTAATGCGGCCACGTCGCGCAATCCGCGGGTGGAAGTCTTTCTGTTGGACGAAACCGTGGACGACCTTCACGGGACCGAGGAAGAGCGACGCAGCGGCCGCAACGAATATTCCACTTCTAACTCGGAGTCGATCTGATGGCAGACACCGACGAAACCAAAGCAGACGAAGTCAACGAAGCTCCGCAGAAGCCGCGTAGCAACATCGGACTGATCGTGGCCTTTGTCGCCATGGTCGTCCTGGTGGAAACGGGCATGTTCTTTTTCCTGGTTCCCAGTGCCGATGAAGTCAGCGCTTTGGCCGAACAAAGCCTGATCGAATCCGTCCAGGAGGGTCAGGAAGAAACCGTGAAACAGGAATACGATGAGAACCAAAGCATCGAATTCAATCTGGGCGATTTCGGTGAAACCTTCAGCCCCATCGACACCGAGCGGATGTATACGGTCGAAATCACGCTGTTCGGTCTGATTCGCAAGAAGAATCTGGAAAAGATGGAAAAGGAATTCGAATCCAAACAGGGGCGTCTGCGGCACGCGATCCGAATGAAAATCCGCAACAGCGAGCTGACGGAACTGAAAGACAACCAACTGGCCTTGCTCCAACGACGAATTTTGACGACATGTAACCACTTGTTGGATGAAGACCTGTTACTGGGAGTCGGATTCCACAACTACCAGCTGCGTGAACAGTAGTTCGGAACGTCGCCACCACGCGACGCCGGGGCTGTGCCGACGGCCGGACGTCGATGCGTGAAACTCGGCGGTCGGATTGCGGCTGCCCGCCCAACCCAAGGGCCCCGGTTGATCGTGACAGGGACGGATCAACACCACCGCGGCACCATGCAAGGACGACATCGTGTCTGAAAACGCCGGTCAACCCAAACCCGACGACGCGTCCGCCGCCGATGCGTCGGCTGCGACCGATGCCGCCGTCGACCCGATCACCGATGCCCCGACACCGGACGCCGCCGATGGCTCCGGCGCCGCGGACAACCTCAGTACGGACGACATCGAACGACTCTTGGCCGAAGCGTCCGGTGGTTTGGATCAAGCGGTCAATCATCCTGTATCGGCCGACGCCGAACCGGCACCGTTTCAACTGGACCCACTGCAGGACAGCCCGGGCGAACTGGATCGGCAAAGCGTCGACCTGTTGGGTGACGTGGAACTCGACCTGCGGATCGAACTTGGACGCACCCAAATGCGTTTGGACGAAGTCCTGCAATTACGCAGCGGCAGCGTCGTCGCCTTGGACAAACTGGCCGGCGACCCGGTCGACGTGTTCGTTAACGGACGCTTGATCGCCCGCGGCGAAGTCTTGGTGATGAACGACAACTTTTGTGTTCGTGTCACCGAATTGGTCGGAGTCTGACCAACGGGCTATCTTTTGGGGAAATGGAAGGATCTTTCGCCATGACGCAACCGACACAGCCCACCGAGCGTTCTCGTTGTCGTGGCGTCGCCCCCGTGATCGCCGCAGCCATCGCATGCTTTGGCTTGTCGGTCGCCGCACCTCAGATGGCTCAGGCGCAATCACATTATGCCGTCCATGATCAATCGGTCGTCCATGATCAAGGTACGTCAGTGACCGCGAAACGGAGGATGCAAATCCCGTCGGACGATGGGCTGGAGTTTGATTCAACATCGCTCAGCGAACCGGAATCCGACACACGCATCGTGGCCCGGTCTGGCGGTTTTCCGGCACTGCGTCAAGACGCGGACTCGTCCCCGTCCTTTGGCGAACCCAATGAAAAAACGACGGCATCAATCCCCGCACCGCTGATCACCACCGGCACCAGTTTGGTGATCGTGTTGGGGCTGTTTGCCGGGTTTGTTTGGTTCACCCGACGTTTCGGTGCGTCATCACGTGGCGGCGGCGAATTGCCACAACAAGTCCTGACCCCGCTGGGCAGCACCGCAATCGATGCCCGTCATCGTATCTGTCTGGTGCGTTGTGGTTCGAAGGTGCTGGTGTTATCCCAAAGCAGTGCCGGCCTCAGCCCCCTGGCGGAAATCACCGATCCCGATGAAGTCCGCATGTTGTGCGCCGCATGCACCGGAAATTCCAAGAACGAATTCATGCAAACGCTACAGTCGTTTGAAACCCAGCCGCTTGCACAGGGATTCGCCGGAGGCCCACACGAAGTGCCCGGCGGAATGTCGCCGGCCAACGTTCAAGCCGCTTCGGCAACGCAATCTCGCGGCCGGCTGTTTGCCACCGCTTGATCGCAGGTGGCCGGCGTGATCAAGGCACGTCAATTTTTCACGGTGCGCTGCAACCAATCCCGACACAGATCCGGCCAAGCCGATGCACCGGAGATTTCCTTCGCCAGCCCGACGCCGTGGCGGCCTTCGGGAAAGACATGCATTTCAGCCGGCACGCCGTGGTCCACGCAGGCTTGATAGTACACCAAGCTGTTTTTCACTGGCACGACGGTGTCCGCAGCGGTATGAAACAGAAATGTGGGCGGCGTCCGCGCGGTGACCTGTTTGTCATTACTCATCAACGCGACCAGCCTGGGATCGGGGTCGGTGCCCAACAGATTTCGTTGGCTTCCCGCGTGGGTGAAATCCACCCCCATGGCGATCACCGGGTAACACAGGATGCTGAAGTCTGGTCGCGAACTAATTTCCGCAATTTGGTCGCCCTGCTGGACATTGGTGTCTGCGAAGTGTGTTGAAACGGTGGATGCCAAGTGGCCGCCCGCGCTGAAACCGATCACTCCGATCTTGTCAGGGATCACGTTCCATTCTTTCGCATTGGCGCGAACCGTCTGGATGGCGCGTTGGGCATCGGTCATGGGATAGGGATGCCCATAGCCTTTCCCATCGTTGCCCTGACCGCGAACACGGTAGGTACAGATCGCCGAAGTGAACCCCATCGATCGAAACCAGTCCGCAATTTGATAGCCCTCGTGATCCATCGCTCGACCGTGATAGCCACCGCCGGGAAGAATCACGACGGCCGGTACAGCGTCGCGCGATTCTGCGTGGGTGACGATCAATTGCGGCACATCGCCTTCGCCCGTTTGCGTTGCGCCGGGAACCCCGTCGGGCCACAAATCCATCACCTGACGCTGCGGCGAAACCACATCGTCGGCCATGCACGATGACGTCGCCTCTCCGGTGGCGATGACCATCACCAACGCGGCCACCAAGAATTGGGCTGGGGGACAAACACGTTCAAAACAGGATTTCATGAGAGCGTCTCGTTTGGAGAGGGGGGGTAAGTACGTAAGGAACGACTCGGCTGGGGGTGAACGTCCGCCGCGCGTCACGGGGCCGGAACTGGTAACCGGGGTTTGACGAGAGCGGTTCGGACACGCCTGGTGAAACCAACCCGATGGGGCAGGGCAGGGCGGTGCACGGTCGGGCGGACCTTAACGGCATCGGCCCATTTGGCTACAAAACATCGCCGCGATCGGCGTGTCGCTTTGAATCTTGCCTCCCGCAGTCACCACCAAAGGTTATCGCATTGTCTTCCACGACGCTGGCCGATGCCGGGGTTTCCCTACCGCCACCAACGTGGGGCCAACGCCTTGCGACCTGGCGGATGATTTTTTCGACCGCACTGGCCGAACGCTTGGTCTACCGCGGCGATTTTGCTTTGGGAACGTTGATGCGTTTCCTGCCGATCATCACCCAGATCTTTTTGTGGTTTGCGGTCTTCGACGCCATCGGCAGTGCCGATGGAAGTGAAGCAACGGAGATCGGAGGTTTCGGATTCCGAGACATCGTTGCCTATTATCTGTTAACGATGATTGCCCGCGCATTCAGCAGCATGCCGGGCCTTGCATCGGGCATCGCACGTCAGATCCGAGATGGTGAAATTAAGCGTTACCTGATTCAACCGATTGATCTGATCAGTTTTCTGTTGCTCAACCGCGTCGCTCACAAGATCGCCTATTACGCCGTGGCGATCGCACCCTTCGCCTTTGTCTTTTATCTGTGTCGCGGTTACTTCGTCGACGGTTGGCCCGAACCTCACGTGCTGGCAGCCTTCGTCGGAAGCCTTGTGATGGGATTCTTGATCGGCTTTTTCATGGAAGCCGCGATCGGAATGATTGGTTTTTGGTTTCTGGAAGTCACCTCACTGTTGTTCGTCTTCATGCTGTTCAGTTTCTTCCTGTCCGGCCACATGTTTCCGCTGACTCTGCTTCCCGATGGTGTGGGTCAAGTCGTGCGGTTTCTGCCGTTCAAGTACTTGGCCTATTTCCCCGCCGCGGTGTTTTTGAACAAGATTCCCGACGATCAATTGCCGCTGGAGATGGCGGTCGAAGCGGCTTGGCTGACGTTTTTTATCGTGGTCTGTCGCTTCGCCTATTCGCGCGGCCTGGAACGCTACAGCGGGTACGGCGGCTGAACCGAATCGTTCCGGCGCGGCACTGCCTGCAGAAAGCCTCTCCCCAAATTGTCCATTGCCATCGGTCGACCTTGACGTGAATCCTTCCTACCCAAAAGTCTTTGCGACGTTCGCGCGGAACAGCCTGATCCGCGACATGACGTTTCGCACCAACTTCATCTTGGATTGCGTCAGCAGCATCGGTTGGACGCTGATGAATGTCGGGTTCTATCTGATCATCTTTCAGTTCACACCGACGATCGGTCAAGGCACCGGCTGGGACCAGGACCGATTCTTCTTATTCCTGGCGACGACTTGGTTCATCAACAGCTTGGTGCAAGCGTTCTTCATGCCCAATGCGGAAGAATTCAGTGAATTGATCCGTACCGGAGGTCTGGACTTCGCATTGCTGAAACCGATCGATACACAATTCTTGATCTCGTTTCGGAAGGTCAGCTGGAGTTCGCTTTCCAATTTTGCTGCGGGATTGGTGATCGCGGCAGTCGCGTTGTACCGCTTGGCCCATCACGAAACCGATCCTTTGGTACCGTCGGCTTTGTCCGTGGTTTTATACGTCCTGTTTTGCGGCTGTGGTGTGGTGATCATGTACAGCTTGATGATCTGCCTGAGCGCGACCAGCGTTTGGCTGGGACGAAACCAAACGCTTTACAACTTTTGGTTTTACATCACGAACTTCAGCCGCTATCCGATGGAAATCTACAACCGCGGTTGGGGCACCGCGTTGTACGGATTGTTCACGTTCGTGATTCCCGTGCTGGTGGTTGTGAACGTACCGGCCCGCATCCTGGCCCAACCCGTCAATCCGGAAACCAGCGATCAATGGTGGCTGGTCGGTTGGGCGTTGGTGGCCACATTGGTCAGCCTGGCCGGCAGCCGGTGGGTATTTCGGCGGGCGTTGGGCAGCTACCGCAGTGCGAGTAGCTGAGAAACGGTCATCACAAAATTTCCGAAATTCGCGTCGTCAGGTCGACACCGAAGCTGGTCGGAAGGGTTAAATCACCGGGTAACTCTGGAGTTTCAGCTTGCGTGATTCGATGGTCTACAAATTCGTCCTGGTCGACACCGCTTCGGGAAAAGACCTGCAACAGTGGGTGCTGTCCGTACCGGCAACCGTGGGTCGCAGCCCTGCTGCGGACATCACGATCAATGATTCGACCATCAGCCGCCGCCATTGCACCTTCACACTGGATCCACAGGGCGCGTTGATTGTCCGCGACATGGGGTCGACCAACGGCGTTTACATCGACGACCAACGGGTCGACAAAGCCGTGATCAGCCCGGGAATGATGGTCGAAATCGGCAAATTCAATCTTCGTCTGGAGTGGACCGATCTGCCGCAGGAAGTTCCCGACGAACCCGACGACTACATCGAACTGGACGTGACCGAGCGCATGAAAGTGATCACGCCCGAAGACGTGCAAAACTTTTTGGCAAAGCAAAAAGAACTGCAGCAGAAGAAGAAACCAGAGGGCTCGTGATTGTCCGTTTCCACGACCATCGGGCGGTGACTTAGCTACCCAGCCCGGCCAGCCAAACCAACAACGAGATCACCAGAAAGCAGATTCCCACCGACGCAACGAATCCCAACACGTCGATCTTGTTTGGACGGACGAATTCCCACTGGGATCCCGGGAACAGCTTGTTCCCACTCGTTGCATCGGGATCCGAATACGCGGCAGCCAGCCGCTGTGCATCGGCCTGCGGATCGGGATCCACCGGCGTGTTCATCTTGGCAAAATATCGCGATGTTTGTGGTTCCGGAGGCCGCGGAGTCAGGGTGGATAATACCATCAACACCAGAAACGGCATCAACACACGCCCGGGCAATCGCAGCGTCTGCAGAAAAGCGTCGCTGGCACCGGACAAGTCCAGCCCAATCCATTCGTAAAACCACAGGTCCAAATCCAGCGCCCCGGAACCTTTGCCGCCGGCCACACGCTGTTCGGTCACGACGCGCATGCCGTCGTTGGATTGGCGATCCACCACCTGCCACTCCAATGACTCCGCTGCATCGAACCCGCCGCGCCAGTACACCGACCGGCCGCCACGTTTGCGTGTGACGGTGATGTCTTGCCCCAAGACTGCGGCTGGTGGTGGCGGCCCCAGATGCGATCGTTGCTGTTCGATCTGATCGGCATCCAATTCGTCGCTGCGCGCCGTGATTTGTTCATCGGCGGCATCCCACGCTTGCCGCTTGGCGACATCGGACTCGGTGGCCGGCCGCGTGACCGTCGTTGTGACACGTCGTGTCGCCGCCAACAGGGATTCGTTGGTTCGCAGCGAAGGCATCATCGCCGGCAATAAAAGGGGAACCACAAAGAACGCCAACGCTGAAAAAGCAACCGTCCCCCAGACGGCGACCTTTCCCGGACGTCGCCAATACATCCCAACCCAAAACGGTGCCGCAAACAGAATCGGCAACTCAATGGCCATTTTGAATTGCCCAAAGACGTCCGACATGGTCATGGCGATCGATGCCGCACCGATCAGCATGATCAAACCTGCCAAGCGGCCGACCAACAGATACCTTGCTTCATCGGCGTCCTTATCAACGTACGCGGCGTACCAATTTCGCACGACCAAGCCTGACGTGACGATCATGTAGGTGTCCGCCGAACTCATCATCGCGGCCAACAAACTGGCCAACATCAAGCCAACCAAACCGCATTTCAGCGGCCCCAAAATCTCACGGGCCGCGACGCCCCACACTCGATCTGGGTCTTGAGCGATTTCAACCTGATCGGCCAACAATGCCAGTGCGATCAAAGCCGTCATCGCCCAGCCGACCGTACAAAGTCGCTTCAAGAAGTTTCCGGCGACCAAGCCGATGCGGGCTTCTAATTCACTTTTTGCCGAACCACCACCGGTGGCGATGAAATGGGGCTGGACGACGATGCCGACTAGCGAAAGCACCGTCAGGGACAAGATGTAATGAATCGGGAACTCGCCGCTGGACGGTCCGGCGAACAACTGGAAATAGTCGGCTGAAACACGCTGGTGCAGGATTTCGAACCCCGTCTGCATTGTCACCGGGGCGTCGCCCCCGAACCGTTCGGCCAATTGCCACAGGCCATACGGAATCAGCAGAACCGACAACAGAATGATGAAGATTCCCTGCAGCAAATCCGTCCAATACGCCGCGGTCAGCCCTCCCAAAACGCCGTACAAAATCACGACCACCGAGATCGACGGAATCAACACCAATGCCGCCGGCAATCCGAAAATCGTTTCGGCACCGATCAAGGGAATCGAAAACTTCGCCACCGCCGACAACATCGTCGACAGATAGAACATGTAGAACACGATGGCGAACAGCGTGTACGCCGCACCCAACAACTTGGAATCGTATCGCTCGACGAACCAATCGCCCAAAGTCAGGTGACGCATTCGTCGGTACCAGACCGCCGTGATCCAATACACCGGCGTCACGAACAGCCACATCATTGCCGACCAGACCCCCGACAGACCGCTGGTCCAACCGGTCCGCCCGACGGTCACCGGTTCGTGTGCCCCCGTTCCGGCACCAAACGCGGCAAAGGTCTGCAACAGCTTGCCGAAACCGCGGCCTCCCATGAAATAGCCTTCTTGATCGCGCACACGGCGTGACGCCCATGCACCAATGGCGATCATGACGGCGAAGTAAGTCAACAAAACGGCAATATCGATGGCACTCATGTGGCAAATTGTAGCGAGAACACGACTCCGCCGGGCGGACAACACTGGCCGCGTTTTTGCTGCCGCCGATCCAATGTCATAGAGCACCGACCGGGCGGAACCGGCACAAGACAGCACGGTGATCGGAGACGTCGCCGCCGATCACCGTGCGATCGATGACTTGGACATCGGGGCTGACCAAGACGTGATCAATCGGTATCCCCAGCGGTCCCAAAGATCGCGGCCACGTCGCTTGATACCCACGCGAATCTCGGGAATCGCGACACCCAGACACTTGAACCAGCTTTCGAAACTCGCGAGTCCAGGGCGTGATGTTGAAATCACCACCGACGATAACGCGGCGGTGCTGGCGAACGTCGTCCGCAAGCCCCACAGCAAGATCCCGCAACTGCCCATTGCGTTCCGCCAAGTTTGCCGTGCCCATCGGCGGAAGCGTATGGACCGCCCAAATATCCAGATCGGCTTCACCGGCATTGATGGTGCCGCGAATTTCTGCCGGATCCCCGCCTGCCTTGACCCAAGTGACCGGACGCCGACTGTAGACGCCCAATCCGAATGCCCCCGAGCGAGACAATTCCTGGTAATGCGGGTGCGACTGACGCAGGGGTTGCAGCGCCGGCACCAACGCATGATTCAATTCGATCAATGCAACGACATCCGCGTCGGCCTGATGAATCACCGACTGGATTTGTTCCCATTGATCGGTGCTGGCGTGAACGTTCCAAAACAGCACACGGACCTCGGGGCCTTCGGCCACAACTTTTCGTTCCGGCATCACCCAATCCACCGGCCATACCGACCAAAAGTTGGCGGCGAAACAGACACCGGCCGTCAACGCCCAGCGCCACCATCGCACGGCGGCGAATACTGCCAACGCCACCAATGCCCCTACCATAAGGTGACAGCGGGTGTGATTCATCGCGTCGGCAAACCAGTGCCACCGACCGGCGTATCCGGCCAGAGTCATCAGAACCGCCAAGACCAGCAGCACGCTGGTTCGCCCGGCAATCCACCGCAACGCACGCCCCCACCCATTCAGTGCATCCGGTTGCACCGGAGCCGCATTCCGCGATCGCGTGACGCTTGATGGATCATTCACTGCTGCATTCCATGTCGAACGCACGCGCCACCGCTTCATTGGTGACACCGTGATCATGAATATTCATTGCGGACCGAATCGAAGCATCTTGCACAAGGGTCGCCTGGTCCGCATCGGCAATCCGTCGCACCCAGGGCAGTGTCGCATTGCACAGGGCGAACGTGCTGGTCCGGCCGACCGCACCTGGCATGTTGGTCACACAGTAATGAACCACTTCATCGACAACGAACGTCGGTTCACTGTGGGTGGTCGGTCGGCTGGTTTCAATGCAGCCGCCCTGGTCGATCGCCACATCGATCACGACGCTACCCGATTTCATTAAACGCAGATCTTCCTTGCGAACCAGTTGGGGCGCTTTCGCGCCAGGAATCAGCACCGAGCCGATCACCAAATCGGCGCGAGCCAGTTGTTCCAATACCGTGTGTCGGTCGCTGTACAGCACGTTGACGTTGGGCGGCATCGTGTCGTCCAGATAGCGAAGCCGATCCAGGTTCACATCCAGGATGGCCACATCGGCTCGAAAGCCTGCGGCGATCTTTGCCGCATTCGCACCGACCACGCCGCCGCCCAAAACGGTGATATGCGCTGGCGGGACGCCGGGCACACCGCCCAGCAAAATGCCGCGTCCCAGTTGAGGACGCTCCAGGTATTTTGCCCCCTGCTGAACACTCATCCGCCCGGCCACTTCGCTCATCGGGGTCAACAGCGGCAGACGTCCCGAAGGATCGCGTAATGTCTCGTAAGCCAGACAGGTCGCACCGGACCGAACCATCGCTTCGGTCAGTTCGCGACTGGCGGCAAAATGAAAGTAAGTAAATAGCCACTGACCCTTGCGAATCCGTAGGTATTCTTCGGGCTGGGGTTCTTTGACTTTGACGATCAAATCGGCAGCCGCAAACACGTCGTCGGCTGTGGCAACGATCTCGGCGCCAGCTTTCAGGTAGTCATGATCTGCCAACCCGGACCCCAGTCCCGCCCCCGTCTGGACGACCACGCGATGCCCATCGGCGATCAATTCCTCCACGCCGACCGGCAGCATGGCAACGCGATACTCATCCTTTTTTACTTCCGTGGGTACGCCAACGATCATGGTGAAAACTGCTCTGTAACAACGTTGCCGACGTCACCGAGACCTTACGACGCCTCGGTTGACCTGCTGGCATGATACGACACACTGACTTTGCCGACTTGACAACGTACCGGTTGGCCGACCGATTTCTTGATCGACCGTATTGCCGTTCCTTCGCGTTTGTTGTTCCTCCATGCCTGTGCAGCCCAGCCGAAAGCGATTCGCAGAATACCGCGACCAGATTCGGCAACGATACAAGAGCGGTGCTGCAGTACCGTCGCACCCCCACCGACCGGATCGATCGGCCAAAAAGCTGGGTGAACGCGAACGCAAGTTTGCCGAGTTATTCGGTGAATTCATTCGGCTGACACGCGGCCATCGGTCTTCCATCGTCGGGTCACTGGCTCTGCTGACCATCGGCATTGCCTTGCGTTTGCTGCCTCCACTGGGCACGAAACTGGCAATCGATTCGGCGCTGACCAATCCCCCCGAACCCTTGCCGACCTGGCTGGCCGATTCAGTTCCGTCGTGGGTCGACAGCAACGGTGTCCCTGTTGATCGTCTGGGACTATTGATCGGTGTGGCCGTCGCCGTGACGGTCATCACGATGGTCGCGACGGTCGTTCATTTGACCAGCCGATGGATTGCCACCAAAGCCGTCAATCAGACCCAAGTGTCGATTCGACGGAAAGTTTTTGACCATGCAATGAAGTTGCCGCTGCATCAGGTTTACGATCTGAAAAGCGGCGGCGTTGCCAGCCTGATCCGCGAAGACGCCGGCGGGGTTGCCGATCTGATCTTCAGCATGATTTACAACCCGTGGCGGGCGATCGTCCAGTTCGTCGGCAGCCTGGTCATTTTGATGCTGGTGGACTGGAAACTGATGCTGGGCGGATTGATGCTGTTGCCGATCGTCTGGGTGACGCACCGGACATGGATCAACCGCATCCGCCCCCTGTACCGCGACGTTCGCAAACAGCGTCAACGAATCGACAGCGGGGCGACCGAAACCTTTGGCGGGATCCGAGTCGTTCGGACGTTTTCACGCAATCGCAGTGAATCGTCGCGTTACGTTCGCGAAGGCGATTTTTTGGTCCGTCAACAACTTTTCACTTGGTGTTGGACTCGGATCATCGAAACGATTTGGGAGGTGGTCATTCCGCTGGCCAGTACCGGCTTGCTGGTCTACGGCGGCTACCAGATTCTGCAAGGTGATTTGACGCTGGGCGACCTGATGATGTTTTTGGTTTATCTGACCATGCTGTTGGGACCCTTGGCAACATTGGCCGGCAGCGCGGTGGGATTTCAAAACAATCTGGCGGGCTTGGATCGAGTCTTGGATGTTTTGGAGATTCACCAAGAGTTGCCGACGCGGGTCAACGCGATCACGTTGCCCCCGATCGTCCCGGCGGCGATGACGTTTCGCGACGTCAGCTTTTCCTATCCGGGTTCAGACACGTTGGTGCTAGAAGACATCAACCTGGAAGTCCGGCCGGGGGAAACGATCGCGTTGGTCGGACGCAGCGGTGCGGGCAAGACCACGCTGACAAATTTGATCGCACGCTTTTACGATGCCACCGCCGGCAGCATTGCGATCGACGGAACGGACCTGCGTGACATCGAACTTTCCAGCTATCGACGTTTGCTGGGGATCGTTGAACAGGACGTTTTCCTGTTCGACGGAACGATTGCTGAAAACATCGCGTACGCACGGCGGCGTGTCACCGATGACCAATTGGTGGCGGCGGCAACCGCGGCGGCGGCTGACGAATTCATCCGTTCGCTTCCCGACGGTTACGACACAATGATTGGCGAACGTGGGGTCAAGCTTTCCGGCGGACAGCGTCAACGCCTGGCGATCGCCCGCGCGATTCTGGCTGATCCACAGATCTTGATTTTGGATGAAGCCACCAGCAATCTGGATAGTGAAAGTGAACAGTTGATCCAAGCCAGTCTGGTCGATCTATTGGCCGGACGCACGGCGTTTGTGATCGCCCACCGGCTAAGTACCATTCGCAATGCCGATCGCATCGTGGTTCTGGAAGACGGCCGGATTGTCGAATCCGGAAGCCACGACGAACTGTTGGCCGGTGACGGGCATTACCAGCGAATGGTCAGCCTGCAGACGGATGATTTTCTGGATCGTGACGACCAAGCCGGCGTGAATTACGCTACAAACAAACCTTAGCATTGCCCGTTTTGCGACATGAACGTCATCCTTCCTCTTCACCGAGTGTCGCCTTCAGTGCTTCGTTCGGCCCCCCGATCAACCTTCCTACCCGTGATCGAACATCCATGAAATCGCCTACCGTATCATTGCGCGCCGACCGATGGCGGTGCCTGTCGTTTGTCCTTGTGCTGGTCGCCGGAACCGTATCGGCAGACTGGCCACAGTGGCGTGGTCCGAACCGCGACGGCCACGCTGATGCCGGCCGGTACCTGCAACAGTGGCCCCAAGGCGGCCCCGCGATGGCGTGGCAGAATGACAAGCTGGGCATCGGGTATTCGTCGCCGGCGATGGTCGACGGCCGGATCTACACGATGGGCAGCCTGGACGGCCAATGTTATCTGCACTGCATCAGTGCGGACGATGGATCCATGATCTGGAGCACTCCGTTCTGTCGCGCCGGCACCGGCGACGATTACCTGGACGGATGGGGCGGCGGCCCGCGTGGAACCCCCACCGTCGATGGCGATCAAATCTTTGTCGTCAGCGACATCGGCGTCGTCGCGGCCTTTGATCTGACCGGACAACTGCAATGGAAAGTCGACATGGTCGAACAGTTCGGCGGTGAGATTCCCAAATGGGGTTACAGCGAATCGCCGCTGGTCGACGGGAACAAAGTCCTTGTCACCCCCGGTCGTCGAATGTTTATCGTCGGTTTGGATCGCAAGACCGGCGATGTCACCTGGACCACCAAAGGCATCGAAGAACCCGCCCAATACGTATCGATCGTCAAAGGCGAACTGGATGGAAAACCGTACTATGTGACCGCGGTCAAAGCCGGCTTGATTGGCATCGATGCCAAAACCGGTCGCCAAATTTTCATGGAGCCGGCGACCGGAAACCAAACGGCCGTGATTCCCACCGCGGTGATCGACGGATCGCTGATCTATCACACCAGCGACTACAACGCGGGCAATCAATTGATCGAATTGTCCAGTGACGGCGATCGCTTGACCGCTGAGGTGCTGTACGCCGAATCGGTAAAGTCGATGCAGAACCATCACGGCGGCGTCGTCCTGGTCGACGGTGTGATCTATGGCTGTTCGCGGACCAACCGTGGCGAATGGATGGCCCAGGACCACCGCAGCGGCGAAGTGCTGTGGACCCAATTGGCGCGGCCCAACCAAAGCGGATCAATCGCTTTTGCCGACGGGCGGCTGTATTGCTACGGCGATAAAGATGGCATCGTCCGTTTGGTCGTGCCCAACCGCGAAGGCTTTCAGCAGGTCGGCGAACTGAAGTTGCCGAAGACGTTCGAAGGTAATCGAGGCAGCAACAATCGTGGCGCGATCTGGTCCCATCCGGTCGTCGCTGATGGCAAGCTTTTCATTCGCGACCAGAACTTGATGTTTGCGTTCGACATCGCCCGCTGAACATCCATCGCCCAACAAGCAACTCGTCACGTCACCGGCCGCGGTGGTCGATCGATGCGACGATGCTAACGCGGCATCAACGTTGATAGATGGGCAAAAACCCGTTGTCCAACTGCAACATGATCAGGTTGCACGCGGTGACATAAACCGGATGGATTTGGCCTTCCCAGGATCCATCCGGTCGCTGTGTGCCGGCGATGCGATCATAAAGCCGAGTGCGGAACGGTTTCCATAAATCGTCGCCCTGGCGATAAACGACTTGGCTGTAGTAAAGGTACGTGTAGTGCCAGTGGCCAAACGCACGGGCCCCGTCGCTGATGTCGTGCAGCTGTTTCTTGCTGTACGCCAACATTTCCGGAACGTGTTCGCTATCATAATCGCCGGCGTTATAAAGCGCCGCCAAAGCGGCAGCGGTGATGGCCGGGCGACTGCTGCCCCTTTGGCGACTGCTGTAGCTAATGCCGCCGTCTTCGTTCTTACAGCCATAGATGTACTGTTTGGCTTTGTCGATCACTTCGCCACTAACGGGAATGCCGGCGTTTCGACATCCGCGCAATCCTTGGACCTGGGTGATGGTCGTGCTGCCTTCGTCAAAGTCATTGCCTTCGCGGGCTGAAACGTAGCCCCAACCACCGGCGGCGGTTTGGGCAAACGCGCTGAACTTCACCGCACGTGTCAGCACGTCGACGATTTCTTCGCGGCGATCCAACAACCCTTCTTCGCCCAAGACCTGGGACAAGAACAACATCGAAAACCCATGACCATACGTGTACCGCGGGTCGGTCAGCGGGTCACCGATCAATCCGTTTTCGCGTGACTTGCTGATGATGAAGTCCGACGCCAAAGCGATCTCTTTGGAAAACGAACCCTGGGTCGTCGTGCTGCCGCTGGCGATCATCGCAGTACCGGCCAGCGCGGCGAGCGCCGTGGGGTAGATTTGGGTGTTCCAAAGCCCGCGTGACGATTGCGTCTTGCGAAGGTATTCCAGCCCCTTATTGATCGCTTCGGACCAGCGTGGATTGTCCGATGCAGCCGCGGTCACCCGACGGGCCCCCATCCCAGCCGAGGCGACGGTCGCCGCGGCACCAAGCATCCATCGACGACGCGAAACCGTAGGGGCGGGTAGGGCAGGGCGTTGCATTCGGCAAACTTTCTGAAATGGGCACGACGTCGGACGAACACTCTTCCTAGCGTAACGATGCCGACCGATCGTGCGAATGGAAATCTTCGCGAAGGGTGGAATGGAGGCCCGACCGCCTTTGACACCGGGGACAAAAAAACGTGCTGCGTTGAGCCTGGACGATTCGGCGAATTTCCCCGTCACGGCACCGCGGACAGGCTTGCCCGGCCCGGTCGTAAACACGGTGGCAATTCTGGTACCCACCGGGATCGTTCAGTGCGTTGCGATACGTGCCGTCGGAAAGGGTGCTGCCTTCGTGCCGAATGGCGTCTTCCAAGATGAGGCCGATCTGGTCGTGAATCCGTCGCCACTGGGGGCCGGTCAGCCGATCGCAGCGGGTCCGGGGATCCACCCCGGCGGCAAACAGAATCTCCGCAGCATACAAATTGCCGATCCCGGCCACCGCACTTTGATCCAGCAACGCCACTTTGATGCATCGCCGACTGGACGAAAGCTTCTGGCGAAGCTGTTCGGTGCTGATCTGCAACGCGTCGACCCCCAAACGTTGGTCGATCGCAGTTCGGTATTCGTCTTCGCGATACAGCGTCACCGTTCCCAGCCCACGTCGATCCCAAAACCACAACCGGTTCACCCCGGCACCGGACAAATCCATTTGCAAGCGCAAGTGATCGACGTCGGGCGGGTCGGCGACCAACAGAATCCCGGTCATGCGGGGTTCGATCACCAAGCGGTCCTGATTGTCCAACACGATGACCAATCGTTTGCCTCGGCGATCAATGCCATCGATGCGTCGCCCCTTCATCCGCCGATCCAGTTGACGCTGGCTCGGCGACATCGCGATCGGCCGGCAAGCACACGGGGGAACCGTCACGGATTCGACGCGGCGCCCGGCGGCATCCAAGACGCCGCGACGCATCGTTTCGACTTCGGGTAACTCGGGCATGCGTGGTTTGCGATGGCGCTGGTGGCGGAGGAATCGAAGAGAAAGGAAATGATATGGCGTGGCTGTCGAATCGCGTGCCGATTCAAAGTTCGGATCAAGCGTAAACGAAGCCTTCCAACGGATAGCGATCGTCGGTTGCGATCGTCTGGTGATCGATCAACCGCAGCGTTTGCCAACTGCCCACCCCCGCGATGACCGCATCGAGTGCGTCGCCGCCTGGATCGCTCAATAGGATTCGTTTGCGGTAATCCGACAGTTCGACCCACTGGGATAATTCTGCCAGGATTTGACGACGGACTTTACGGTGTTCGCGACCGGGCGGGCGACCGGCGGATTGCTTGTATCGTTGGTACGGCAATCCCCAACGTTTCAGCGACGACGACGGACAGGCTTCGGCGATGATCCGCCGCGCCGCGGAAAAGCGACCGTAGGTGAACGGCAAGATCGCCGTATCGACGTCGGTCGACAACGGACGCAACACATCGCGCATGCCGTGAAACGTCTGGTAGATGATCCGGTAGTGGTAACAATCAAACGGCGTCTTGGTTTCGGTGTCGGTACGTCGGCGGACGTGCATCTGGTGGGCGTATTGCTGGGTGATGGCCACCAGTTTTCGGCCGTACTGTTTTGCGTCGCCGTCGAATGCAGCCACGTGTTGCAGTTGTTCGTCCCAGCCGCCCAATTGCAGTTCGACGGGCAACCCGAATGGAAAATCAATTGCCCAGTAGGCTTCGTGGCTGTCCTGGATTCGACGAACCAGTTCACCGCACACCGCGTCTCGACTGTCACAGCCGGCCCATTTCCCCAATGGTTTCAAATCGACCAATCGCAGGACGTCCGATCCCCCCTGGACGTCCAACGTGGCGCACCAAGCGGTTTTCCCGGATTCGGCCGCCCCGCTGAAATCCACGCCATAGACGGTGGAAATCCATGGCATGATCAGTGGCGCGGCCGGATCGATCGCGTTGACCAAGGTTTGCTCTCCAGAGACAATTCGGTTCTAGGGTCGTCGGGCCAACTATCGGCCACAGCCCCCGCATTCACAAGAAGATGGACTCCATGACCAATACCGCCGAAACGCCCTCGACTCCAGCCACCGCGTCGGTTCCCGATCCGCAAGGACGATTCGGATCGTTCGGCGGTCGGTTTGTACCCGAAACGCTGACGCGTGCTTTGGATCAATTGATCGAGGAATACGAATCGGCCCGTCGGGACCCTGAATTTCAACGTGAATTCCGCGAATTGCTGGCTCGATTTGTCGGTCGGCCCAGTCCGTTGTATCACGCCCAGCGATTGTCCGAAGCGGCCGGGGGGGCCCAGATCTGGCTGAAGCGTGAAGACTTGAATCACACCGGTGCCCACAAGATCAACAACACGCTGGGACAAGCCTTGCTGACCCAGCGGATGGGCAAGACCCGCGTGATCGCCGAAACCGGAGCGGGCCAACACGGCGTGGCCACCGCGACCGCCTGTGCCCATTTCGGATTGCCTTGCACGGTGTACATGGGGGCCGAAGACATTCGCCGCCAAAAACCGAACGTGTTCAGCATGAAATTGATGGGCGCGACGATCAGCAGCGTCCAATCGGGATCGAAGACCCTGCGTGACGCGGTGAACGAGGCGATGCGGGACTGGATGTCCTCGGTGGAAAATACCCACTACATCATCGGCAGCGTCATCGGACCGCACCCGTTTCCCATGATGGTGCGTGATTTCCAAAGTGTTATCGGACAAGAAACCCGCGGCCAGTGTGTCGACACCTTCGACCGGCTGCCCGATTGTGTCGTTGCCTGCGTCGGCGGCGGCAGCAACGCGGCAGGAATGTTTTATCCGTTCGTCGAAGACGAATCGGTTCGTTTGGTCGGCGTGGAAGCGGGCGGGCGATCGGCGGATCCCGGACAACACGCCTCCCCACTTTCTTACGGCATGCCCGGGGTTCTTCATGGCAGTTACAGCTATGTGATGCAGGATGACGACGGCCAAACCTGCGACGTGCATTCGATGAGCGCGGGTCTAGATTACCCCGGCGTCGGCCCCGAACACAGCTATTGGAAAGACACCGGCCGCGTCGATTATGTCGACTGTCGCGACGACGAAGCGATGGATGCGTTTGATAAGATGGCCCGTACCGAAGGCATCATCGCCGCACTGGAAACCAGTCACGCGATTGCAAAAGCGATGCAGATCGCCGCTGAGATGAAACCCGACCAACATTTGGTCATCTGTCTGTCGGGCCGTGGTGATAAAGACGCGATGGAAATCGCGCGGCTGCGTGGCGAAGATTGGATGAACGAATCGTGATCCCGGGCGCACGTTTCAGCGCCACTGCAGATTCGTCAATTGAGTGCAGTGCGATGACGACCGGCCGATGATGCATCGACAATTAACCACCCGCAAGAAGCACCCAAAACCATGACTTGCAAACTGACTTGGTTGTCCCACGGCACTTGGCTGATCGAATCGGGAAAGCTGAAGATCATGCTGGACCCGTTCTTGACCGATAATCCGACCGCCACGGCGAAATCGTCGGACTTCGATGACGTCAATCACATCCTGGTGTCGCACGGCCACGGCGATCACGTCGGCGATTTGGTCGACGTCGCCCAGCGGAGCGGTGCGATGGTGGTCGCCAGTTTCGAACTGGTGAACTGGTTGGGCGGTCAGGGCATTGAAAACGCCAGCCCGATGAACATCGGTGGGCAGATCGAAATCTCCGTCGGCGAAGACGATGTCGCGACGGTCAAAATGGTCCCCGCCATCCACAGCAGCGGGCTTCCCGATGGTTCCTACGGTGGACCGGCGTCCGGTTTCGTGATCGGCATCGGCGGACGGCGCATTTATTTCGCCTGTGACACGGCCTATTACAGTGACATGGATTTTTACGCCGGCGGCGTGGACGCGGCCGTGTTACCGATCGGTGACTGCTTCACCATGGGGATCGACGATTCGATCGCGGCGGTCAAGCGGATCGGTCCCAAATGCGTCCTGCCGGCTCACTACAACACCTGGCCGCCGATCGCCCAGGACGCGGACGCTTGGTCCGAACGAGTCAAAGCTGAAACCGATGCGGAACCCGTTGTCCCGCAAATCGGCCAAGCGTTCGAAATCTAGGCTGTTCCGCCCGCTCTTTTAGACGCCCGGCCTTTTAAACACCCAGGCAGACGAGACGTCTGGGCCATAGGGCACCCGTTGTATCGCGGGCCTTGCGATTCCGGCTCACTCGGAAGCGGGATCAGTCTTTTCTCGGACCCACACGTCATCCCCTTCCACCTTGACCTCAAAGGCATCGACCTTGGTTCGCGGGTTGTCTTCCCAGGTCCCGTCCTTGATACAGAAACGCCAAGCGTGCCAAGGACAGGTCACCGTGGCGTCTTCGACGTGCCCTTCGGCCAGCGAGGCCCCCATGTGAGGGCACAGATCATCGATCGCGTACCAGCCTTCGTCGGTCCGAAAAACGGCCACCATCCGCCCGTCGACGGGTACGGCTCGCCCGACATTCAGGTCAAAATCATCGACTTTCCCGACATTCTCGAATTCGGCCATCTAACTTTGTCACTTACTTTGCGGTTGCATGTCGCGTGCGGAAACGCACAAACTTGCCGTACGTACAGCATTCAATAGAACGATCGCGGACGCCATGGCACACGGGGGTCAGATTCCTTCCGGACCGCTCGGCGACCGCGACCTTTAACTTCGACCACGGTTTGCCAACATGATCAACCAAACGCGACGTCGGTTTTTGGAATCCCAAATCTGGCCTCACGTTCAAACACCGGCACAGTATGTCGGCGGCGAGCGGAACATTGTGGTCAAAGATCACCGCGACGTGCGCGGCAAGTTGGCAATCGGCTTTCCTGATGCCTACACGATCGGCATGAGCCACCACGGTTTGCAAGTCCTGTACAGCTTGATGAACCGTCGCAGCGATTGGTGTGCCGAGCGGGTGTTCACGCCCTGGCCGGACATGGAAGCGTTGCTGCGTCGGCACGACGTGCCGCTGTACACGCTGGAAACGTTCACGGCGTTGTCAGATTTCGACGTCGTCGGGCTCAGCCTGCAATACGAAATCAGTTCGCCGAACGTGCTGACGATGATCGACCTGGGGGGAATCCCCTTGGAATCAAATGATCGCACGATGGCCGATCCGCTGTTGGTCGCCGGCGGTCCGTGCTGCCAAAACCCCGAACCGATGGCGGACTATTTCGACGTCATGATCACCGGGGACGGCGAACCCGCGTTGCCAGAAATTTGCGACTTGTGGCTGGAGCTGAAACAAAAATATCGTCGCGACGACGGCACCTTTGCCGACGGCGAAGACGGTCGACGTCAGCGTGCCGAAGCATTGGCCGTGGTGGCCGGTAAGTTGCCGTGGGCCTACGTCCCGCGTTTCTATCAGCCCGAATATGCCGGGGATCGCATCGTCGCGCTGAACCGGTTGCGTGATGATGTGCCCGAAACGATCGCCCCCAGCGTGATCAGCGACTTGGACGGCACCCCGTTGCCGACCGAACCCATCGTTCCTTACATCGATTGCGTGCACGACCGAATCGCGATTGAAATCATGCGTGGCTGTCCCCACCTGTGCCGGTTCTGTCAAAGCACGGTCATCAAACGACCGCTGCGAATCCGCGAAGTCGAAACCATCGTCCAAGCGGCCATCGATAGCTATGAAAGCACGGGCTACAACGAAATCAGCATCCTGTCGCTGTCCAGCAGCGACTACCCGCACTTTGAACCGCTGGTTCACCGTTTGCACGAGGTGTTCAAACCTCTGGGCGTCAACATCAGCGTCCCCAGCTTGCGGGTGAACGATCAACTTCGAACGCTGCCCCAACTGATCGGCAACGGGCGACGCAGCAGCATGACGCTGGCACCGGAAGTCGCGCGCGATGACATGCGTGAACAGATCCGCAAGAAGATCAAAAACAGCGACCTGATCGAAGGCTGTCGCGTCGCGTTTCAAAACGGTTTTGAAAGCGTCAAGCTTTATTTCATGTGCGGCTTGCCTGGCGAGCGAGAAATCGACCTGGACGGCATCGTCGATCTGGCCGAACAGATCGCCACCGTCGGCAAAGAAGTTCGTGGCCGTTATGCCCGCGTCACCGCCAGCGTGTCCAATTTCGTTCCCAAAGCCCACACGCCATATCAGTGGAACGGAATGCAACACCGCGATTATTTCCACTGGGCCCACAAGTACATGCGACGTCGCTGCAAAATCCGCAGCGTCAAAGTCAAATGTCACGACGTGGAAACCAGCCTGCTCGAAGGCGTCCTCAGCCGCGGCGACCGACGCACGGGCAAGGCCATCCGTCTGTCCTGGGAACGTGGCGCTCGCATGGACGGCTGGACCGAACACCTGGATGCCGATCGATGGTGGACCGCGATCGAAGACGCCGGCATTAACGTGGAATCCCAAGTCCACCAGCCCTATCAGATGATGGACAAGCTGCCCTGGGATCACGTGAACGTCAAATTCGGCCGCGCCTATCTGGAAAAAGAACAGGACCGATCGACCGTCCAATTGGCCGCGATGGCAACCGTTCAGTCGTAAGGCCAAGTCGTCTTTCGGACCAAGGTTCAAACCGCCCTTCGCCGCGGCAAACCGTCCCGAAAACGCCGCTGCGAAAAAACTGAACATTTGACCACATCGCAGTTTTGCGTTACGGTCAAATGCGGTTAACCAAGGTTGCCGCGAATGGTCGGCGATCGGCACGACGGATTCACAGGCGACGGGGAAAACGGTTGACGTGACGGCGAAGGATCTATCTGGAAAGTTGGCGATTCTGGCGGATGCCGCCAAATACGATGCCTCGTGCGCCAGCAGCGGGTCACGCCGCGAAAGTCGTGGCGGGCTGGGCAGCACCGAAGGCATGGGGATTTGCCACAGCTACACCCCCGATGGACGCTGTGTTTCGCTGTTGAAAATCTTGCTGACCAATTACTGCGTTTTTGATTGCCAGTACTGTGTCAACCGCATCAGCAGCGACACGCCACGTGCGCGTTTCAGCGTCAACGAAGTCGTTCGATTGACGATGGATTTCTATCGACGCAACTACATCGAAGGTCTGTTTCTTAGCAGCGGCATCATTCAATCGTCCGACTACACGATGGAACAGATGTTGGACGTCGCGCGGACGCTGCGCGAACGAGAGTCGTTTCGCGGCTACATCCATCTCAAGACCATTCCTGGTGCCAGCGACGATCTGATCCAACAGGCGGGCACCTATGCCGACCGCCTGAGCGTCAATATTGAGCTGCCCACCGAAGCGGACCTGAAACGATTGGCACCGGAGAAGAAGCGTCCCGAGTTAGAACAGTCGATGAATCGGATCAAGGTGAAACGTGACGAACACGTGCGTGACCAAAAGGCTGGATTCAAACATGCCGGCAAATTCGTACCGGCCGGGCAAAGCACTCAAATGATCGTGGGTGCCACCGACACGTCCGACCGACAAATTTTGGATACCAGCAGCCACCTGTATCAAACGCACGCAATGCGACGTGTCTATTACAGTGCCTTCAGCCCCATTCCGCACGCCGATTCAAGGCTGCCCGGAAAATCGCCGCCATTGGTTCGTGAACATCGTCTGTACCAGGCGGATTGGCTGATCCGGTTCTATGGTTTCGATGCCGAGGAATTAACCACCGCCGAATCGGCGAACTTGGATTTGCAAATGGATCCCAAGTTGGCGTGGGCACTGCGGCATCGCGATCGCTTTCCGGTGGACATCAATCGTGCCGATCGCGAAATGCTTCTTCGCGTTCCCGGTATCGGCAGCCGAGGCGTCAAACGCATCCTGCAGACTCGGCGACATCACAATATTCGTGACGAAGACCTTGCGGCGATGGGCATCGTTTACAAAAAGGCTCGGCCGTTCTTGATCACCGCGGATCGAAATTCCGGCCCTCTGTCTTTGGATTCGCCTTTCCTGCGAAGCCAGCTTCGTCCGTCACAGCGGCAACTACGTCTTTTCGATGATGACCCGTCCGCCGACGATGGGACGACATCACGGTTGGAGGTCCTGCCGTGACGGCCAGTGAAGAACTGATGTCCGTCGGCGCGACCCATTTTGACGATTGGCGAAACACGGCTCGCCGGCTGGTCACCATCGGATCCCATCCGTCGACGGTGCGTTGGATCGACCAGCGGGGCGATGACGCTTCGAAACAAAAGGACTTGTTCGGAAACGTGGCGGGCCCCGATGTCGGCAGATCGCTTCCAGCATCGGACGCCCCCGATTCGCTCCCGTCCCTGCGTGTGCCGGGAAAGTTCATCCAGTGGGCCAAAACCATCGCCAGTCACAGCGACCCAGGACGCTGGGAATTGCTGTACCGCCTGCTGTGGCGAATGACTGGTGGCGAGCGACATTTGTTGCAGATCGCATCGGACCCGGATGTCCGTCGGGCGGCCCAAATGCACTCCGCAGTCCGGCGTGACGCTCATAAGACCAAAGCGTTCGTTCGATTCCGAAAAACAATCGACGACGTCGGCGAATTGTTCGTCGCTTGGCATCGTCCGGATCACTATTCCCTTGACCTGACCGCGGACTTTTTTGCTCGGCGTTTTGACGTGATGCGTTGGACCATCATGACGCCACGCCAATCGGTTTACTGGGACAACCAAACCCTTCACTTCGGCGATGGATCCCCTCGCAGCGATGCGCCGGACCATGACCAGTTGGAAGAGCTGTGGAAGACGTATTACGCCCACATTTTCAATCCAGCTCGTATCAAGCTGGATGCCATGCGAGCCGAAATGCCCAAGAAGCACTGGCCGACGATGCCCGAAACGTCATTGATCGATGACATGCTTCGTGATGCGCCACAGCGAGTCCGACAAATGGTGCGGCACCAGGAAGGCGGACCAACCGCTAAATCGTTCTTGCCAACGTCCGATCGAACGCTGGCATCGTTGTGCAACGCGGCGTTGGTCTGTGAAAGTTGCGAATTGCATCGGGATGCCAGTCGCGTCGTCTTCGGTCGTGGTCCGGCCGACGCCAAACTGGTCATCGTCGGCGAACAACCGGGTGACATGGAAGATCGATCCGGCGAACCATTCGTCGGCCCAGCGGGACAGCTTTTGCGTCGAACCATGGCCGACGTCGGGCTGGACGCCACACAGGTCTACATCACCAACGCGGTGAAGCATTTCAAATTCAAATTGCAGGGAAAACGACGATTGCACGTGAAGCCGTCCTCGCGTGAAATCGCCGCATGCCGGCCTTGGTTGGAAGCGGAACTGGACGCGATTCGTCCCGCGATGATTTTGTGCCTCGGCGCAACCGCAGCATCAGTCATCAAAGGACCGAACTTTCGCATCACTCGCCAGCGTGGCGAAGTCGACAAATGCGATCACGCCAAGTGGGCGATGGCAACGTACCATCCGTCAGCCTTGCTGAGGGTTCCAGACGAACACGCCCGCGCACGAATGATGGCCATGTTCACCGAAGACCTTCGCCGAACCGCGGAACACCATCGGATTTTGAATCAGTCCTGAAGTCCGATTCTTTCGGCGACGTTGGTTGCAGCCTTTGGGTTGTCGGCCTTTTCCATCCACTGGGCCAAATCAACCGCGGCTCGATCAATCGTGTAGTGACGCAAGACCTGCCCGGCCAATGCCTGGCCCGATAAGAACGCGGCTTCCACGTCGTGCCCCAAACACCAATCGCCACAGACTCCCAACCGTTCGGTCGGTTCCCACAAACATTCGTCATCAAGCGCTGATGCGACCCCCGAGAACCGCCACAGGTGCGCGTCCAAGTGGCGTACGCGATCAAACTTGCTACCGGTCAAGTCACGAAGACTGTCCAACAGCATCGATGCGACCTGGTCTTTGGGTCGATCCAAATTTGCCAACGTCCACTCCGACGACGCATGCACGACCCAACTGGTTGAACCAGTACTCGCGTGATCCGGCTTGGACGCTTGTCGGGTGACCCAGTGCAAGGGGCCGTCGGTCACGATCGCCGCGTCATACCCGATGGTGTCAATTTCTTGATCGCACCCGAACATTGCCGCCCAGCATGGCTGTGGCTTCACTTGTTGTGCCCTTTCCGCCAACGTCGGCGAAACATCAACCAGCAATTCAGCGGCTTGCGGTGGCGGGCAGTTGACCAGAACCACATCAAAATCACCGAACACATTCCCAGACGCATCATGCAATTGATAACGCTGGTCGTCCCCACCGCGGATGCGACGGATTCGAGTACCTAGATGAATGTGCAAGTCTTTTGCCAGATGCTTCGCCAATGCATTCATGGTGGGCGTCCCGACGAATCGTGCCGGTGGCTGTCGACGCTGCACCGATCGCCCTTGACCGTCCAAGCAAACAAACCGTCCCAACCATGCTTGCACCAGCCCATCTTGTTGCCAGCTTTGGACATGCTTGGCAAAACGGCCGTCGCGTGCCGTAAAGCACTGGGCACCATGATCGAAACACAACCAGCGACCATCCACCTCGGCACGTCGTGTGGCCAATCGCCCGCCGACGCCCCGAGACTTGTCGAACAAAGTCACCGTCATCCCGTGGTCCATCAGCGTGCGCGCGGCGGTCAGTCCTCCCAACCCCGCACCAACGATGGCCACCTTGGGCATCGAACGTGCGATCGGGCGTCCAACGACGTGGCAGTAACGGTCCAGATTGATACGGCTTTGATGTTCCTTGGTGGACCGATAGCGGACTTTCCCAAAACAGGGTTGGGGTGGATCGAAAGGACGATCAAACTGACCAAAGCACCACAAGATGCCGCCGTAGCTATTGGGATCGCGTCCGTCCAATGCATAGCGATGATTCAAATCCGTACACAGCTGCAGTGCTTGTTGCGAATTGTCGGTCCACGGGATGAACGCCTTTCCCCAAGTCATCCGAACGTTGTTGTGCAATTCGCCGTGACGCAGCAGACTTTGCTGACAAGCGTCCCACAGTGAATCGCCGGTGCGTCCGCGTCGCAGCGTTTCCCAATGAAATCGTTCTTGCCGCGTATCGGTTTCATGTTGCTGTAAAGTTTCCGTGCTCCAGTCCGGAATCACTTCCATCGTGTCCAGTTCATCTTGGTGGAAGTAGCAGTAGTGAAACGACAACTCGCGCCAGATCAACAATTCGTCCAGATACTTTTTTGCATGGTGCTGATCGGCTTCTCGTGCAATACGGAACGGACTGACCATCCCGTAGTGCAGGTAGGCACTCATACGGCTGACCCCCAGCGGGTCGGCGGCGTCGTTGCGGCGATCGGAATAGGCGTTCAATCCCGATCGCTTGAATTCATCCCAGCGACGGTACCCTTCACGCGACCCGCCTGGTGTGTCAGCGACCGGGGCCACGCCGTGATCGATCCGGCACTGACCGATCAAATGCGCCAAATCGGCATGCCGTAAATCGAATGGTTCAAACGGCAGAACATCATCGAACATCTGGCAATCGGCGACTTGGTCCACATACGGCTGCTTCACCGCATCGCGAAACATCGCTTTGGTCTTGGACCGAAATTCGAACGCACGAGTCGACGCCTTTGAAAAGCTGCCCGGCGAAACCAAACAAGCTGTGTCGACACAGGCGATCGGGGTGGTCGTGATGCTGGCCAGACGTTCTAGCCAGCCCGTCAGTGGTGGAACCGGTGTCTCTTCGGTCACCAAAACGGCCGCCCGCCGGGTCAGGTCGCGCAAATGTGGGCCACGGTTGCCCTGACGCTGCAGATGAAAGGCATAACGAATTCCCCGGTCTTCCATCTGTCGTTTCAGGTCACGGGCCCCTTGCAAAATGAAAGCATGATGCCGATCCGACGCGTAGGGATACGTTTCGCACAGGCCGTGGTAGACCAACAGCGGCAAACCATTCTGACGTGCCAGACAAATGGCAACGTCCAAAGCCGGGTTTTCGTGGGCTCTGCAGGCATTGTGCAGCCAATACAGCACCATTTCACCCGGTGGTCCGGCCGTGCCTTCGGGATGGACTTGCCATCGCGTGCGCACGTCAAGATGCGACGGCAAGTGAATATCCATACGCGGGCTCCGGTGAACGAATGACAATGACAGCCTCAGAACTACCGTCAGTCTATGGCAACGGCAATCACCCCTAGCCGGCGGAAACACGTCCACCAACGCGTATCGCCACGATTGCCCCTCGAAAGCGAGACTAGGAACTGTTGGAAAACCAACGATACAGCCGGCCGGGGGGCAAATCTGGCGTCAGTGGTGACGGCGTCATTCCAAATCGCTGGGCGACGCGTGCCGCAGCCATGCGCCCACTGCGAACCGCTCCTTCCATCGTCGATGGCCAGCCGGTATCGACCCAGTCGCCTGCCAGAAATAGACCATCAACGGGTGTGTCGGTGGCCGGCCGCAATTCCTGAACCTGGGGAGTCACCGAGAAAACGGAATTTGGGTCGGTTACAACGCGATGCCGCAACAGTTTGGCATCCCGCGCGGCTGGAAAGAAGTCTCGCAGTTCCTGCATCACATGCGAAACCAACGCGTCTTTCGATTCGCCTGCAATATCCACCGCACCACTGATCACGACCTGGTGATAAAACACCGGAGTTTCGCGAATCAAATCGTCGGTCGAATGATGCTTGGTTTCTGCGATCGGTTCGCGGAACAACCATTGGGCCAACGTCCCCACCAACACCACGTGCGGCAGCGTTGTGATCGGTCGGTCTAGCCAAAGATGGATTCCTGTGATCGCGCTGGATGGAATCGATGTAAACCGGGTGAACCAATGCTGGCCACGGTCGTTATCCATTTGCCAATCGATCTTTGCCATCTGATGCCAGGGCACCGCGGCAATCACCGCATCAGCCGTCTGCTGTTCGCCGGCCGTTCGAATCTGAAACGGGCCATCACTGCGGACAACCGTTCGCACCGGAGCCCCTCGCACGACATCGACCCCGTTGCGTTGGATCCGTTCGGTTGCCTGAATCCCAAACAACTCAGACAACGGCATTGCGGGGACCCAGACATCGGACGCATCGGGATGCGACGCGAAACCATCCAGAATCACTTTCTGTGCAGCATCCGCCGCCGCGTTTCGTGTGTGTTCACCCAACGCACTGACCAGGATCACATCCCAGAAACTGGCGATGCAAGCATCGTCCTGTCGGTTGCGAATCAACCATTGCTTGGCCGTCAGTTGTCGCAAGTCCGACTCCGGCGTTCGCATCAAACGCCAAACCCCGTAAGCGACACGACACTTCTGGGACCAGGACAAATAACTTAGCCGTCCGAACGCTCCGGCCAGATGCAAAGGTGGCGGGATTCGGCGAGATGCCGCAAAGCGACTGCTGCCGCTGCGATGCAAAAACGTCAATTGATCGTACACGCGGAAATGCCGATCCAAATCCATCCGCCGGACAAAGTCGATGAAGTTTGTACAGCACCCCATTGCGACGTGCTGGCAATAATCAACGGTTTGCCCGGACGCCGAATCATGGAACGACCCTGCGCGACCACCCGTTTGTCGTCGGGATTCAATCAAACGGATCGCCACATTGTTGGCCCCAAACCGGGACAACGATTCGGCAGCGGCCAAACCCGCCAAACCACCGCCAATGATGGTCACCCGCGCGGTCATGTTTTGATCGATGGTTCGGACCGCATTTGCAACTCCGCCGGCGGAAGCGGCAGACGACGGTACCAGGGCCGCACCAAATGCCCCAACGCCAACGACCAACGATCACGTCGACTTAACCGAACCCGACGTTCGGCCACCGCCCCTGGGTCTTCGGCGATCTGCTGCAACAAACGTCGATAGGTTCGCCACATCATGCTGAACATCGGCTTGCCGTCGTCGTGAATGCTGTCCCACAACTCCCAGGAACTGTCGAACAGACGTTCTGCGCGGCAAATTTCATCGCGAATCAGACATTGAAATCGATCGTCTCGGCGTGGCGACAACAAATCATCTTCGCTCAGACCGTGCTGTTCATAGTGTTGGCGAGGCAAGTAGATGCGGCCGCGTGAAGCGTCTTCTTTGACGTCCCGCAAAATGTTGGTCAGTTGAAATGCCAAGCCACAATCGACCGCGGGTCGCACCGGCAATGGAGAATCGAATTGCCAGATGTGCAAGCACGCCAATCCGACCGCCGATGCGACCAGATAGCAATAGTGCTCCAGTTGTTCAAAAGTATCAAAGCGTGTCTTTTGCTGATCGGCCATCACGCCATCGACGATCTCCAGCAGATACCGCGATGGAATTTCGAATCGCTGTGCCGCGTCACGAAGCGCTGGCAAGATTTGGACCGCCACGTCGGGCAGACCGGATGGGATGGGATCCACATCACCGGTCGGTGACCTTGGCATCTTGGGCGTGACCAACGTGTCTTCGCCGATAAGGTTCAACGCAACCGTTTGTCGCCACCACGTCAACGCTCGGGACCGAAGTGCGACTGGTTCGTGGCTGTCGCCCACGTCATCGGTGATCCGTGCAAACGCGTACAACGCATGCATGGCATTTCGTTTGGTGGCTGGCAACAACCAAAACGAACGATAAAAGTTGCTGCCGCTGCGTCGGGCGATCTGCTTGGCACAACGATAACTGGCTTCAATCGAATCAACCGTCACAACGCCCCCCCGCCTTTATCGGTTCCGGCGACCGACGTTCGATCCGCTTCCCGCGGTGACACCAGGTTCAGTTGCGGTCGCAACATCGACGCCAGCATCAAACGAAATTGCGTGGCTTTGCCGACAATCGGACGCTCCGCCAAGACGTCGTAGTCGATCGACGCGATGGCATCCAAGGTTGCCAGACCACCCCGCACAAAAAGCGACAGGTCGCGTGCCAGCCACGACGGAACCCGATCAATCAATTCGGCCCCGTCGACGAAATACCGTCGCGTTTGATCACACTGGAACTGCAGTAGATCGCGCAAAGGTTTTGGCGTCCGCTCGGCGTGCAACATTTCGGAATCAACACCGAAGTTTCGCATGGATTGCTGGGGCAGATAGACCCGTCCGATGTCGCGGTCGCGTGCAACGTCTTGCCAAAAATTCGCCAACTGCAACCCGGTACAAATCAAATCGGACAGCCTTGCATTGGTCTCGTTCAACGCCCCGGCAAGGGCCAGCACCAATCGCCCGACCGGATCGGCACTCCGGCGGCAATACATCAACAGATCGTCCATGGTTTCGTACTGACGCTGGCTTTGGTCTTGTCGAAACGCATCCAACAGATCGTCGAAAGGTCGTCGAGGCAATTCAAAGGCCCGAATCGTGTCGGATAGCGCGACGAAAATTCCGGTGACCGCACGACCGTCATAAATACGCGAAATCTGATCGGCGTATCCTTCCAATCCGGCCAGTGCCGATGTCGTATCAGGCGACTGGTCGGCCAAATCGTCGGCCGTCCGACAGTAAGCGTACACATCGAAAAAGGGCTGACGCAGTCGTCGCGGCAGAAACACCGATGCGACGACGAAATTTTCATAATTGGATCTCGCAATTCTGCGGCACCGCTGACGCGATTGTGCCAACGTCAACGGACCGTCCGGGTCGGTCCATCCACATTCCGGGTTAGACGACTCCCCGAATCGACGGTTATCCTGGCCGGTGGTGGACGGACCCGTCTTCATTCGCCTTTCCTTTTCGAGCAATTGATGAAAGTTATCCTGGCTGCCCCACGTGGATTTTGTGCCGGCGTCAACATGGCGATCGAATCGTTGGATTTGACGCTCCGCAAATTCGGTCCGCCGGTGTATGTGTACCACGAAATCGTGCACAACCAGCATGTCGTGGAAACCTTCCGCGAGAAAGGCGCGGTGTTCGTTGATCACGTCGACGAAGTGCCCGATGGTGGCGTGCTGATGTTTTCCGCTCACGGTGTCAGCCCCGAAATCCGCGACCAGGCCCGCCGGCGGAACCTGCATGCCTTGGATGCGACTTGTCCCTTGGTCACCAAAGTGCACCTGGAAGCCATCAAGTACGCCAAGGAAGGGTACACAATTTTGCTGATCGGACACGAAGGTCACGACGAGGTACTTGGCACCATGGGCGAAGCCCCCGAAGCCATTGTCTTGGTCGAAGACGAAGACGACGTGGACCGCTTGGAATTCGCCGAAGGCACGAAACTGGCCTATCTGACGCAAACCACCCTAAGCGTTGACGATGCCAACCGAGTCATCCGACGTCTGCGGCAAAGATTTCCCGAGATCCATAGTCCGCCGAAGGAAGACATTTGCTACGCCACGCAGAATCGCCAGGAGGCCGTCAAACTACTGAGCGAAGAAGCCGATGTCGTGCTGGTTCTTGGCAGCCAAAACAGCAGCAACAGCCAACGCCTTGCCGAACTTGGCCGTGAACGAAACAAAAAATCCTATTTGATCGATGGCCCACAAGACCTGTCGAAAGACCAGTTTTCCGATGACGACGTGATCATGATCACCGCGGGGGCCAGTGCCCCGGAATCCGTCGTCCAGGCCACCATCGAATGGCTGAGCGACAATTTCAACGTCACTGTCGAATCCCAGTCGGTTCGGGAGGAAGACGTCCATTTCCCGCTTCCCAAACCACTGCGTCCATTTGCCAAGCAATTGGCCGGAGAATCCCAATCCTAGGGCCGTCCTACCGCGGCGCGACACCGTGGCGACGCAAGAAACCGTCGATATCATCGACCACCCGCAAGATCCACTCCGGACGATTCCAATGCCCGTGTTTGGCATCAGGGTGAACGATCAATTCGACCGGCCGCTGCAGTGATCGCATTTTGTCGCGTGACGCCTGATTCCGTTCCGGTGAATCTAGGGATCCACAGATAAACAGTGTCGGTGGCATCGTCGCGTCAATCTTTTGATGCGCATCGGCCAGTTGATAAAGGTCCCGCTTTTGATCAACGTCGCCGCCGATCCAGTTGACCGCGTTGCTGTTTTCCGGATCTGACTTGGAACGTTGGGCCACCGATCCGGTCAGCATTTGCAGGGGGCCGGCCATGATCACCGCCGCGTCCAGATGCGTGGAAACGCCATCGATTGCCCCGGGATGACGCAAACGAGGTTCATCGTCACCCGCCGCCATCAGCCCGACCAAATGTCCGCCCGCCGAACCGCCCACGGCCGCCAATCGTGTTGCGTCCAGACCGTATCGCTCCGCCGAATGCCGCAAAAATGCCACCGCCGCATTGCAATCCCGGATGGCAGCCGGAAAACGGGCTTCACCGCCCAAGCGATACTCCACAGCTGCCGTCGCATACCCGCGCTCGGCGAATCGCAGAGACAAGGCACGAAATTTTTCCTTGTCCCCCTTTAGCCATCCGCCGCCGTGCACGACGACCAGAATCGGCGGGGGCGCATCCGCGGCGGGGCGAAACAAATCCAAGTGCAGCTTTCGCCCGTCAACTTCGGCGTACACCACATCCAAATCGGCAGTGATGTTCTTTGGGATCGTCGTCGATTTTGGGGAAGACGTCGCGGATTGCGCGGAAACTTGCCGGCCGGCGTCCCCGGCCATTACGACCGACAGCAATACGACGGCAACGATGCCTAGATTTCGGTTCATCGGGGACATTCGCATCACGGTGTATCCAGCGATTTGATTTTCAGTTGGCTGTAGGTTGCATCCGTTGTCTCGTCGTGTCCCTGGATCATGATCGTCCCAGGATCCAAACGCAGACCTCGCCGTGGATTTTCGTCCGGATCACGATCGTCGGTCACATCACTGACCTGCAATCCGTTGACCCATGCGGCGATACGGGGGCCACGCGTGGTCAACAGAATCACGTTTTTCTGCTTCGGCTTTCCGGCAACGATGCGAGCGTCTTGGCGGCGAAAGATCCCACCGACGCCACAATCGGCCGGCTTCAACGGATTGCCGTCGATGATTTCGTTGCTGACCTGGCATTCGTATCCCATCAATTCATCGCCGGGGATACAGCGGAAAAAGATGCCGGAATTGCTGGTCGGTTCATCCATTTGATACTCGGCCAGCAAATTGAAATCGGCAAAGCGTTTTTCTGTTTCCAGTTGTGTTTTGCCACCTTTCACCCGCAAACCGCCTTCGTCGGTGCGTTTGAATTCGCCCGACATTTCCGGGTAGGTTTTCCAGCCGTCCAGGCCTTCACCCAGCATGCTTTCCAGCCCCAGCGGCCGCAGCTTGACGTCGCGGAATTCGATTCGCCCGCTGTTCTTCTGCAGCCCGATGCGTCCGGCAGCCAACGGCTCGGGATCGGTGTATTCACACACCACTTCGCCGTCCAAACGGACCGTCAGTTGATCGCCACGCAGCACCATGTTCATCGTGCGCCACGTGTCAAACTTCTGCTGGACGTCGACCTTTTGGCGTTGCACGACGCTTGCCGTTGGAAACGGATTGTCGTCCGGCGCGATGTTGACCTCGTAGCAATCGCTGCCCGGATCATCCACTTCCAAAGGTGTCCGTAAAAACACGCCACTGTTGGTCGTGGGCGTCGCTTTGAACTGCACCGACAGTTCGTAATCGGCCCAAGGAATGGATGTACAAAGCAGGCTGACTTCGCCCTGATCGGCGACCAACGTTCCGTCTTCGATTCGCCAGTTGGCGTTGCCAGCGATGTCCCAGCCGAACAACGTGTGGCCGTCGAACAATCGGATCCAGCCTTCGGATGCTTCCTCCGGTGTCAGGCAGGCGGCCAGCAATTCGTCCGCGGTGGCCTCGTATGCCTGGGGCGCGTAAACCGTCGGTTCGGCATCGGATTGCGAAGCGGCCGAATCTTCCGCGGGCTTTTCGACCGTTGCGGTGTCCCGGCGACATCCGATGGCAACACCGAACAACACTATCACGACAAGCAATACATGCCGGTGGGACGCGGGTCGGTTCGCGATCATCTGCATTCCCATCACCATCTCAAGTTGTTTCCACATTGTGCGATTCATGTTCGGGCCGATCGTAGCCGTATCGTCGAAAGTATTCGCCCCAACGATCCAGCAAGACCTTTTCGGTCGCGGCATCCAGACGGTGCCGATTGGTTTGATAGCCGCGGTGTTCCGTCTCGGCCCATCGGCAAAAGTCTTCTTCGACCGAATCAAAATCGGCCAGACGCAATGTGTCGTAGATGTGCCGCAACGATTCGACGGGATCGGCCACCAGATCCTCGTAACGCATTTCGATCAGACGCTGCGAAGGCACTTGTTCGCACGCGTCAAAATACGCTTCGTACATCCGCTGAAAACAATCCAGCACATACTCCTGCATCGCGGGTTCGTCGCCGTTGGGCGACTGCAGGGCTTGGGCTTCATCCAAACTGCGCCACAACCGACAGGTGGAAGGAAACAGACTGCGGGGATCACGCGTCAGGTGAATGAACTTGGCATCGGGAAACTGGCGAGCCAGCATCGCAAGCCGTCCGGTGTGCGTGGGACTTTTGACGATCAACGGTCGTTGGGTCGCCACCGAAACACGCAGCAAGAACCGACGCAACGTTTCCAGCCACTGGTGCCGGGCCGCATCGTCGACGTTCCAAAACGTCAAATAGTCCAGATCGACTGGGGGTTCATTGGGAAACGCGATGCGTCGATACGGCGACGGCAAGCCCAAGTTCATCAACGCGAATTCGTCTTCCTGGGGACGGTCCCATCCGGCCGCCATGTTGTCCATCGGACGTTTACCGGGCAGCAACCATTTGAAAAACTTTCGAAAGAACCATTCGGAAACCAGAAAGTGGCTGGGCGCAAAGCACTGGAACGTCGAAGGACTGCTGAACCGTTCGTCGCGGACCAGCAATTCGTGCAGCAAGGTGGTTCCGCTGCGCCAGTGCCCGATGATGAAGACGGGTGCCGATTGAAATTCGGCTTCGCGAACCTTCTTGGCAAAGAAAGCGGATTCCACACCGGCAAGAATCGTGTTGACCGGCGTCGCCAGCGAAACGCTGATCGCCATCGGCCAACGTGACGGGGAGAGCCGGAATTTTCCACCGCGCAGCAAACCCAGCCATCCGCCCGGTCGCATCCCATGCCAAAAACGAGGGGAATAGAACGGATAGCGATGGAATTCCTGGCTCGGCGGTTTCGCCTGGTCAGAAGTCGTGGTCGTCGTCGGTGCGTCAGCTGACGGCAGCGACGTGGGGGAATCGGTGGGGGGCAACGGAGACCGATCGGGTGAGAGATTTTCGTGCCGATGGAGTCGGAGCGGCAGATTTTACGAAACCAAACCGTTCTAACCAATGTATCCACCGTTGGGATGGGGGATCGGCCAAACCGACGCCTGTCGAAAACCAGGTCTGACCGTAGCAACGACTTCACACGAATCCTTCCCTTCGGCCCCGCAAGGTGTTCATCCCGATATTTCCCGCCTCCGTTCCCCCGCGCATCTCGCATCCCCGCCTCGGTTGGAACTCGGCGGGCGATTACACTTTCGCACAGCGATGTCGCAGCGTGCCGAACATTTGTTCCGTCAATTCAGGGCCGCCCCGCGACAATTCGTATCCCCATGCGGCTTTTCCGATACGACTGGTTTTATGAGCTCATCGACGTCCCCGTCCGATTCCACCCGCGGCGAATCTCTGACGTTCGCCGATTTGCAGCGTCACATCCGTGAAATGTACTTCGAAAAAGACGTTCAACGGGGCGTCGATGGCACCTTCATGTGGTTGATGGAAGAAGTCGGGGAACTGGCTGCGGCACTGCGTGGCGATGACCGCGAGAACTTGGCCGAAGAATTCGCCGACGTGATCGCCTGGCTGGTCACGATCGCCAACGTGGCCGACGTGGATCTGACGGCCGCACTGACCCAAAAATATGGCCGTGGATGCCCCGGATGTCGCCGGCTGGTCTGCGAATGTCCCCAAGGAGAAAAGCCGTGACCGGTCGACTGCTGATCGCGGTCGTGTGCTTGGCTTGCTGGACCAGCCTTGCGATGGCCGATGTTTCCGATCCCGAGTCTTCCGATTTGGACCAGAGTTCCGGTTCAATGCCCGCCACGGCGGCGGATTCGGCTGGTCCCTTGTCGGTGGGCATTCAAGGTCGCTATCGCCTGGGCCGCTGGACGGCGGTCCGATTGGCGTGGGACCGGATGACCGTTTCCGGCGGCGGTGCAGCGAATGATTCGTGGACGCTGCAGACCCCCGATGCCGACGGCGTACCGGTTCGCTACCGCGTGGCCGACGCGACACAACCACACTGGGGTTATGTCATCCCGACCGGCGAAGCGGCACCGCTGGACCTATTCGTCAACGATGAAACAACACCGTCGGCCACCACGCGATTTCCCTACCTGGGGGCGCCCGCGAAAGAACCGTCGCTTGTTCCCGAATCGATGCCTTGGGTAGTTGCCATCGGCGATCCACTGGACGTCGACACGATTGGTGCCAATGAACTGTTGAACCGCGAAGCCCAACTGGCGGTTTGTTCCATCCAAGATGCCAATGATCTACCCGATCGATCACTCGGATGGTCGGGCGTCGACCTGCTGATGATCAACGCCAGCGGTGTGGAGGTTTTGACCCAGTTGTCCGAATCCCAACAGAACGCCATCGTCCAATGGGTGCGGACCGAAGGCGGCAACCTGTTCCTTTGCCTGGGTGAACGATCCAAAGACATCATCAAAGCCGCGCCCTGGCTAAATCGCTTACTGCCACAAGCCTTGGTCGACGCCGACAACGTGACCCTGAACCCCGCGGCCTTGGAAACCTTCACCAACAGTCAGAGTCCGCTGGACGCTTTCGATGGCATTCGGATTCCCGGCGGCGGCGGGTTCGCGTTGATCACCGGTCGTACCAGCCGACGCGTGGCCGCGCGAATGGCCGTGGAGTACTTTTCCGGTTTTGGGCATGTCACGGTGATCGCCGCAGACCTGGACACCTCCATGTTCCAGCAATGGCCCGATCGACTGGATCTGATCAAGCGATTGATGCCACAGATCCTGGACGATTCGACCAGCGAAACCAACAACAATCAAGTCGCGGGTTTCAGTGATCTGGCCGGCCAGGCGCGTTCAACCTTGGATCAATTCAGTGTGAAACGATCCTTCGGTTTCTCGGTCCTCTCGCTGATCCTCATGGGGCTGATCCTGTTGATCGGTCCCATCGATTACCTGGTCATCAATCGCTTGGTGGGACGTCCACTGCTGGGCTGGGTGACGATGCCTTTGGTCGCGATCCTGTTTTCGGTGGTCCTTGTGTACCAAGCGAGACAGGTTCCCCCGGCAAATTCGGCGAACACCGATCGCGATCCCGATTCAAGCACGTCGGCGTCCGGCGTTGATGTCGGAAATACGAATTCGGGCGAAGCGTGGAACCACTTGGAAATCACTGACATTGATTTGGCAACGCGTTCCGGACGTGGCATGTCTTGGAGCGTGCTGTACAGCCACGACGGCGGCATCTTTGACATCGACGTCAACGCCTCCGATGCGCTGAAACAAACAACGCCCGACATCGGTCGTTTTCTGTGTCGGCCTTGGGGACAAGCCGGACGAGAATTCGGCGGCATCCAAATCGAATCGGACACCGGGTTGCCCCCGTACACAAATCAAATTCGGATCGCATCATCGCCGCCGGACGATTCTGTATCGCGTCCCATGCGTTCGGAACTGGAAAGCGTTGGCATCGCACCACGCAGCAGCAAATCGTTTGGTGCCGGATACACGTTTGACATTGCTACCGATGACGAACCGATCACGGTGCGTCGTCGCAAAGGCAGCGATTTGCTGCAGGGTGATCTGGCCAATCCATTACCGGTCGACCTGTTGGACGGGATGTTGGTGTATCGCAATTGGGCCTATCGGTTGCCGACGCGATTGCCCGCGGGCGGCCGGATCGAACGCCTGGATGAATTGCGCCAAGAGAATTTCCGTTGGCATCTGACACGTCAAAAGACGTTGGAAAGCAACAGCGACGCCCAACCGTGGGATGGTTCGGACTTCGGTAATCTGCCACGAGTCACCGAAATGTTGATGTTCCACGACGTAGTCGGCGGATCACGCTACACCGGACTGACGCACGGTCCGCTGGGCCAGTTGGATGCCAGCCGATGGCTGGTGGATGACCGCTGCGTGTTGATCGCCCGACTTGCCGATTCGATGACCGACGTTTCCTGGACCCCTGCGATGACTTCGGCAACGAAGACCAACAAATCCGACTCGGTTCCCGAACCGCAACGCGGCATTTCCATGGTCCGCGTCGTGATCCCCGTTCAATCCCAATAGATCAACCGCCTCGGTATCCATCGTCCGGGCGAGCCAACGGGCAACCGAATCGCCAATCCGAATCCCGTCCCTCATCACACCGCCATCCGATCGGCCCATCATCGTGATCAAGACCGTTGACCTGACGAAGAAATATGGCGACGCGTTCGCCATCCACAGCATCGACTTGAATTTGGCTCCCGGCGACTTGTTTGGTTTCATCGGCCCCAATGGCGCCGGCAAAACGACAACGATGCGGATCATCGCAACGCTGTTGGAACCCAGTTGGGGTGAGGCCTACGTGTGTGACCACAGCGTTCACACCCAGCCCAAGGAAATACGTCGACTGGTCGGTTACATGCCCGACTTTTTCGGCGTCTATGACGACATGACGGTCGTCGAATACCTGGAATTCTTCGCCGCGTCGTATCGCATCAAGGGAACGGATCGCCGCAAACGTGTCGACGAGATGTTGGACATCGTCGACCTGGATTTTAAACGTGACGCCTATGCCAACACGCTGTCCCGAGGCCAAACCCAGCGGTTGGGTCTGGCACGGACGCTGTTGCATGACCCCCAGGTCTTGTTGCTGGATGAACCATTGAGCGGCCTGGATCCGCGGGCTCGGATCGAAATGCGGAACCTGCTTCGCAAACTGGGCCAGTTGGGAAAAACGATCATCGTCAGCAGCCACATTCTGCCCGAACTTGCCGATGTGTGTAACAAGGTCGGTATCATCGACAAGGGCGAAATGAAACAAAACGCGACCAAGGACGAAGTGATTCGAATGGTCCGCGAACACACGGTTCTGGAAATCCAACCATCGGCCCGTGATCAGATGTCACGAATCGGCGAATTGCTGGAGCACCATGACAAGATCCAAGGCATCGAAACCGGCGACGACATGATGCGTGTGGTGCTGAAACGCGATGTTACCGACTACGCGGATCTGCCGCGTTTGTTGATTGAAAACGGAGTCGACCTGAAACGCTTTACCGAAGAAGAACTGGACTTGGAATCGGCCTTCATGGCATTGACCAAAGGCACCAGCACACGGATGTAATGGCGTTGATCCTGGGCCGTCTCAGGCCAGCAAATCAAACCTTGGCCAGTCGCAGAACAAACTGTTCCAATAACATTCGATCACGACCTTCTTGGCTGTGGGTCCCCTTCAAACGCAGGTCGGCATCCAACAACCAAGGCAGCAACCGATTGGCTCGTTCACGGCCTAACGACTTCAGCTGCTTCTTTGCACGTTGAATGTCGCCCGGTCGGTGAATCCCCGCCGCCGAAATCGCGTCTTCCAACCGCCATACGCGGCCTTCCTTTTCGCGGTGCAACACCACCGATGTCGCCATGCCCAACCGCCGCAGCCACCATGCGATCTGGGGCAACAATGCAATCGGTCGTTGTCCGCCACTGATCAACTTGTCCAGTTGACGCAACGCTTCGGCCGCATCACCAGCCGCAATTGCGTCGGTGATTTGCCAGATGGTTTGGCCCTGCCAGCCGGCCACAATCTTTTCAACCAACGCTTCATCGATCGTGTCGCCGGGATCCTGATAAACAGCCAGCTTGGCGATCTCGGTTTCCAACATGCCGATTTCTTCGCCCAGCATTTCGATCAGACGATCCGCCGCTCCGGCGGCCAGCTTGCACCCGTGGCGACGCGCGATGTAGCCGGTCAGAAACTTGCGACGCCCCGCAGCGGTCACCCCCAGTTTCTTGTCGGGTGAACTGGAACAGACGACCAACAGATGATCCTTCACCACCGCCTTGTAAATCCGCGTGTTACTGGCAAGCGATCCCAGTTCCAAGACGAAACGATTCGCAGAGGACGGCCGCGCGACATACGCCTCCAGTTCGCCGCGGTGTGCGGACAAAAACTTATCCGCGTCACGGACCACGATCGTTCGCTTTTCGCCCATGTCGAACAACGATGCGGTTTGCAGATCGTCGCGCAAGTCATTCCATCGCACCGCCTCGCCGTCAAACTGCGTGCGATCTCCTTCACGCGACAGTCCACCGATCACCCAAGACCGCAACGTTGCATCGCCGCCCGAGACGACGACGACGTCAGGAAGCTCTTGCTCGCCACCGGATGATTCGTTCTCGGGTAACCATTCAAATGCGTGCCGAACAGGCATGAAGACCTCGCGTTTGGGACTTACATCGGGGACTCGACACACACCAAGCGACGCCCGAGAGTGCACGGTAGCGGCGAATCATCCCGGCACGATAGCGACTTTTTCGGTGATGGGAACGTCTGTCCGTATTGGACTTCCGTCGCCCCTAGCCAGTTGCCCACCCCCCGGCATTAGCTACAATCAAAGCGTTCGGCAAAACCCTGGGGGAAACAATGGCTGTCCTGCTGGTATACCTCGCCTTGGTAACCTTGTTTTGCGGCGCGATGGTTTGTGGCATTCGCCGTTCCCGATCGGGCGCGTCTTGGTCGCGGCATGACGAACCGACCGAGCAAGTCACATCGCGGACGCCGTCCACGAATTCGATTCTTGGGCTTTTCAGCGGTCTGTCGATGTTGCTGATGTTCTTCGCGGTGTCGCTTTCAACACTGTTGATCGCGGCTGATCGCTTTTTCATGCCTTTGGAACTGGCCGCTCGGATTCCCATGGAATCTGGTTGGGATCCCGCCCAGTGGAAGACCAATCTAAGCACCGGCCCGCATAACGTCAGTCAAAGCTACACCCACTGGCGAATTTCCCAAGGGGATTCCTCCACGGACGCCAGCCGGCAAAAATCGTGGCTGTTGATGGCGTTTCCAGTCATCGTCGCAGTGGCGTTGCTGATGCTGCTGCTGTTTCAACAGATTTCGAAGGGATTCATCCACGCGGCGACCGAGGACTGGGTCCGACATTCAGCGGAGGAAGAACTTGCCGACATTCGTTCGGCCTATCACCGCAACAACTTCCACCGACGCCAGCGATATTCCAATCGATGACCCGCGGGTCGGACCGAACATCGGTCACAGGTGCCGGAATCTCACTTGAACGATGCGCTTGGCAATCGACCCGCGGTCTGTTCGCGGCGGTTGATCGGCGTGACCCCGCCAAGCGTGCGGAAACCACGAATGCGTGCCCGAGGTGCCAAGCCTTGGGTGTCGATCGGGTCGGGCAGGGCATAGGACGTTACGTTCCCCGCCAAATCCGTTGCCGTCACACGCAAGTACAATTGGGGCGGTAAGCCTGGATCGGCCGGCCAAACATAGGGGCCGTCCGGTCGCAATCCGGCAGCGATCGTCGTCCAAGGTCCTTCGGCCTTCGGCGCAAAAGACAGGGTCACCGGCCGCGCCGAAAGGTGTTCGTCACCGGCGTCATATTGGATGATCAAACATCCGGTCGAATCGCCATCGCCATAACGGGCACCACCAATGCGAGTCGTCGGCGAAGTCGTGTCGACAACGACATTGATGTCCGCGGATTCACCGGCCAGCGGTGTCGGGCTGCTCAGCCCGCTGGACGCGACGACAACGATGCGGAAGCCGAACAAACCTTCCCCCTTGGTTTCAACGTCAAAGGGACTGGCAAGGTCGGGATCTTCACCCCACTTTTCCCAGGACTGTCCGCCATCGATGCTGCCCCAAAGTTCCACCGCTTTGATACCGTTGCTGCCAACCGCTTCCAGTTCATAGTCCAGACTGAATCGCGGTGAATCGCTGTAGCGCACCGGGGCATCCACGGGGGTTGATGCGAAGGGCACGAAGCTGGCATCCGCTTCATTGGTCACACCCCCTTGCACCGGAGCAGGATTCGAATCCACCCTAGCGGACTGATACGTTTGATCCGGTGTGCTTTTCTGATCCACCGGCGCTGTTCCGATCGGACGCATGGCTTCTTGGACGCTACGCGGTTTCTGCATCACTTGTGCCGGATCCCACTGGCGATCCACACCGCCGGCAGCTTGCCAGCGCCGGAGCGCGGACTGGCCGGGGCCTTCCAAATCTTCGGACGCGGGCTTGGCCGATTCTGGGATGGCCGGGGCCAACGCTCCCAGGCTGGGACCATTCAGCAACCGTGACTGGGTGATTTCCTCGGGAGTCGCCGGTGGCGGCAACGCGGCCGAATCGCCAGAAAATGCCCCTGAATCGCCCGTGTTTCGCGGCACAGCAGCGTTCGATCCGCCGATCGGCACGGCGTGGATTCGCCGGGTGATCGGCACGCCGACCGAACGAACCGGCGGATTGGAGTGGCTGGAGACGTCCGATGCCACCAGCGCATCAGTCGTCTGGCTGCTTTCGGCCAATCGGGTACCCGGCCGCTGGGCCAATCTCGGTCGACGAATGACATCACTGACGTGGGTCTTGTGCCCGAGCGAATCCATCGCTGAAACGCGAAGCGTCATTCCCCGCCAATCACCCGACACGGGAAATTGAAACTGGCTGGTGCCGCGTCCCAGCGTCTGGTCCACTTTTTGCCATGCGGGCGCACCGTCAATGAGGTATTGAATCAGGACGCCCTGAATCGCCGAGGCGTCATCGATGCGAACATCAGCGCGAACTTGGCCGTCTTCGGTCGCCTCCGCGCTGAGCTCAATGACCGGGCCGGTGGTGTCCACCAGGACCTGGACGTCCGGCCGCAACTGTCCCGGTGGCGACAGGCGGCCATCGGAATCCAACGTTCGAATGGCAAAGAAATAACGTCCGTCGCTGGGGCTGGTGACGTCGAACGCTTCGGCCGGAAACGCTTGCCGGCCAAGCATTTGCCACTGCAGGGCCGACGGTTGCGGCGTGTCATCGTCTGACACCGACGCCACGTACAACTGAACTTCCGCGGGCGCCGGCTGGTCTTGGCGAACCTGCACAGGCAACGAAAAACTACGTTGTCCCACCACCGCGGCTTCGACCGCACCGGCCGGATCCGGCGATCTGCCGCTGCCTGGCATCACCGTGGCCGCCGTGCTTGCGGGCAATACAGCGTCGTCTGATCCGGGCGTTTGCGCGACCGCGACGCCGCCAGCCAATGCGACCGCCGCTACCAAACAACGGACGAGCATTCGAGCCGCAACCGACCACCGGCCGACGTTCAGGTCACCAACCACGACATCGGCGTGCATCTTTCCAGCAGGTTTCGCATTCGATAAGACCATTGCCACGGGCGGGTCAATCTTGCATTGGGACTTGAACATTCGACATTTGGCGAAAGACTGTGACCCATCGCGGATTCCAAACGCACGGGACCGGGGGCGGCGCAGCCGGCTGACCCACCGCACACTTGCGGCTACGATCCATGAATCGTGGCGCCATTCTGGACGGCCGGGCATCATCATCGGTCTCGATTCGATTCTGGCGACGACAGGTTTCAGGCCTTCACGAAAAGGCGCGGTCACAGTATCGAAATTCGGGTGACGTCCAGGCAGCTCTTGAGCCAATTCGTTCACGAGCCGGAATCCACGCCGCCCCCGACCCAATTTTTCCACGTTTCTGACGATTTCGACTGAAGTTTGCCCATGTCCAACGTCCGCTACCACTACGACGTCATTGTCATCGGCGCCGGCCATGCGGGAACCGAAGCCGCGGCGGCGGCGGCACGTTTGGGGGCGCGAACCGCCTTGCTGACGACCAACCTGGATACGGTCGGCCAGATGTCGTGCAATCCCGCGATCGGCGGTGTGGCCAAGGGACAGATCGTCCGCGAAGTCGACGCGCTGGGCGGGCTGATGGGCCAAGCCATCGACGCGACGGGCATCCAGTTTCGACTGTTGAACGTCCGCAAAGGCCCCGCGATGCACAGCCCGCGGGCCCAAGCCGACAAACGGGGCTATCAACAACACATCAAACTGGCCATCGAATCCCAAACCGGCTTGGATCTACGCCAGGAAACCGTAGACGATCTGATCACGGTCGAAGAGACCGATCCCGATGCCATCGAACGTGGCGTCCGCCATCGTGTTGTGGGCGTCAAAGTCCGCGGCGATGCGGAATACCTGGCGCCGACCGTGGTGCTGACGACCGGCACGTTCCTGCAAGCGATCATGCACACCGGGATGTCGACCACCGCCGGGGGCAGGGCAGGGGAGGGTACCACGCAAGGCATCAGCGGCGCGCTTGGTCGACTGGGTTTTGAAATCGATCGCTTCAAAACCGGGACCCCTCCACGTTTGAATGCCAAAACCATCGACTTCGCCGCCCTGGACGTTCAACCCGGTGATGCGATCCCGAAACCTTTTTCGTTCATGACAGGCAAGCTGGACGTCCAGCAAATGCCCTGTCACTTGACGTACACCAACGAGAACGTCCACCAACTGATTCGCGACAACCTAGACCGCGCACCGATGTATAGCGGTCGAATCGAATCACGAGGCCCGCGTTATTGTCCGTCGATCGAAGACAAAATCGTCCGCTTCGCCGACAAGTCGGAACACCAATTGTTTTTGGAACCCGAGGGGCGACAGACGCACGAAGTCTACGTCAACGGCATTTCGACCAGCCTGCCACGCGACGTCCAAGACCAGATGTTTCCGCTGATCGCGGGCTGTGAAAAGGCCCAGATCATGCGGTACGGCTATGCGGTGGAATACGACTTCTGTCCACCAACACAATTGTGGCCACACCTGGAAACCAAGACCGTCGCGGGGCTGTTCTTTGCCGGCCAGATCAACGGTACGACAGGTTATGAAGAAGCCGCCGGACAAGGTTTGATCGCAGGGCTAAACGCCGCACGGTTGGTCGCCGGCCGATCGACGTGGGTCCCCAGCCGCGATCAAGCTTACATCGGTGTTTTGGTCGACGACCTGGTCACCGCCGGCACCGACGAACCGTATCGCATGTTCACCAGCCGCGCGGAATTTCGGCTGTTGTTGCGTCAGGACAACGCGGATCGGCGTCTGACACCCATCGCCGACGAACTTGGCTTGATCGATTCATCACGTCGACAGCGGTTTGATGAAAAGAAGAAACAAATCGAACACGCGATGGACTTGCTGAAAAAGATCCGCGTCGAAGGGACCCCCGGTGATGTCTACCTGCGACGCAGCGAGGTCGACTGGGATGTGATGCGCGGCATTGCACCGGAGCTTTCCGCGATCGACGATGAAGCCGCCCAGCAATGTCTGTACGACATCAAATACGAAGGCTACATCACCCGCCAAAAAGCGGACGTTGAAAAACAACGCCGTCATGCGGACAAGAAAATCCCTGCTTCCTTCGACTATTTGTCGATCGACGCGTTGCGAATCGAAGCCAAAGAAAAACTGAACCGCGTTCGCCCGATCAGTCTGGACCAAGCCAAACGAATCAGCGGCATCACCCCCGCCGACTTGGCGTTGGTGTTGGCGCATCTGGAAAACCGGTCTTAGCCCTGCTTGGGATCGCCGCCCTGGGCGGAATGTTCCGACGCATCGTTTTCCGGTGCGTCACGACGAGACGGCGTTCCCAGTGAAACCAACGGGACTTGCTTCGGTCCTATCGAAGACGGTTTTGATTTCGCGCAGTTGTAACAGCCCTGGATTCCTGAACCGCTGGATGCGGCACGGAGGTTTCGCATCATGCGTCGAACCACAAACGCCAAAGCCGTGATCACGATCACCAACGCCGCGATCGTTTGGGGCCAAGATGCATCGCCCATCATCCCGCCGTCCACAAAGAACCGACTTGATAGGTCAACATCGCTCCGATGTATGCCACGACGGTCATGTACGTAAAGCTAAACACCGGCCATCGCCACGAATTGGTTTCACGACGGATGACCAACAGGGTGCTGACACACTGTGCACACAAGGCAAAGAACACCATCACCGAAAGCACCGTGGGTATGGTGTAGACGGGTGATCCGTCGGGCCAGGTCGCGGCACGGATCGCACCGATCAGGCCTTCGTCTTCTTCATCAACATCCCCGCCAAGTGAATAGATGGTGCCCAGTGTGCTGATGATGACTTCGCGGGCCGGGAAGCTGGCCAGCGCGCCGACGCCGATTTTCCAATCCCAGCCCAACGGCCGAACGGCGGGCTCGATCGCATGACCGACGCGGCCCAGCAAGCTGGATTCCAATAGATCCGACGAGATCACCTTCAATTCTTCCGATACCTCATCGCGACGCTGCAGCAACGGTTCGGCGGGTGACGACTCCGATGCATCAAGCTGTTGATCGATCTGAGCCAATTCCGCCTGCAACTCATACTGCCGCGTGTGATCCCCCGGCCAATATGCGGCGAACCAGATCAAGATCGATGCAGCCAAGATCAGTGTCCCGGCGCGGACCAAGAATTCCCGACTGGCTTCCCACACCTTGGCGAACACGACCGTCGGATCAGGCCATTGATATTCGGGCAACTCCAACACAAACGGCGCGGCTTCCCCGCGCAACATCGTGTGCTTCAAAATCAACGAAACGGGAATCGCCACCAACACGCCGACCGCGTACATCGACATCAAAACCAGTGCCGGCAAACCCAGAAAACCCAGGATCGTGATCGATGGGATGAACGCACCGATCAACAACAGGTAAACCGGCAAACGTGCACTACAGCTCATCAGCGGCGCGATCATCATCGTCGCGAAACGGTCACGACGATTCTCAATGACTCGAGTCGCCATCACCCCGGGAACCGCACAAGCGAAGGAGCTCATCAGTGGCAGGAATGATTTTCCGCTCAGCCCGAACAACCGCATGATGCGATCGACCAAGAACGCCGCACGCGCCATGTAGCCACAGTCTTCCAAAACCGCCAAAAAGAAGAACAGCAACGCAATCTGGGGCACGAAGATCACGACACCGCCCACACCGGCGATCACACCGTCGGTGATCAGGCTGCGCAGGATTCCCGGCTGCATGGCGTCGGTGACCAAGTCGCTGGCCCATCCTGTGGCGGCATCGATCCAATCCATCGGATAGCCGGCAAGCGAATAGATCGACTGAAACACCAATAACATCAGCCCGGCAAAAATGGCCAAGCCCAAGACACGGTGCGTCAGGATGCCGTCCAGCGTGTCGGTCAAGCCGCCGCTGCCGCTGCCTTGCGAAAGGACGCCGTCCAGTTTTCGCCCGGCCCAGGTGTAGCGACTGCTGCATTCCATATCGACCACATCGTCGAAATCTGAACGCAACTGGTCACGTGTTTCATTCAGCACGGGAAGTATCGCCGCGCCCAGTTTTCGGACCAGTCGCTTTTCCGCGGCGCCGCCACGATCCAACAGGGCTCGCTGCAGCAAATAATCATCCGGCAACTCGGCCGTGTTCGCGGGCAAGTCATCGGTCGACTTGCCCGACTGAACGGGAACACACGCCGACTGAATCAGGTGGCTGCGGAACTGATCACAGATCTGATAGAAGCTCTCCGGCAACGCCCAATCGTCACGTCGCTGCGATGCTGAATCACTGCCGGCATCGCTTTGGCCGACAGACATGACCAGATCGGCCAGACGTTGTCGCAGTTCGTCGATACCGCCACGCTTACTGGCGCTGGTACTGACGACGGGACAGCCCAAATTTCGCTCCAAACGTTGGGCATCGATCCGCAGCCCACGGGACTGGGCGGTGTCGGACATGTTCAACACCACCAACGTCGGTCGGCCCAGTTCCAGAACTTGGCTGACCAAGAACAGACTGCGTTGCAGCAGCGTTGCATTCAAAACACAAACGATGACATCGACCGGAGGCTCCGATTGCAGGTCTCCCGACAACACCTCCACCGCAACCATTTCATCGGGCGACCGCGGGGCCAAACTGTAGGTCCCGGGCAGGTCGATCAAATCCACCGGGCAATCGCCCAGCGTCATTCGCCCCACCTTTTTCGTAATTGTCACGCCCGGGTAGTTGCCGGTGCGGACACGCATTCCCGCCAAGGCATTGAACAGAGTGCTTTTGCCGGTATTGGGATTCCCGACCAAGGCGACGCGAATCGCATCAGTCGTCGAACCGGCGGGCGGTTGAAATTGATCGACCGACGCCACGTCGGTGCACCTCCACAGGCGTGTCGCCAAGAGAACGTCGTCGAAACGGATCCGCCTGTTACCGAATCGAAACGCCCGACCAACGGAGACTGATTAAGAAGCCGAAGCGGGTTCGAGATAGACGCGTTGCGCCTCACCGCAACGCAGAGCAATCCGGCTGCCCTGGACGCTGCACTTCAGGGGATCCCCCAAGGGTGCGGCACGTAGAAACTGAATCGGCTGGCCGGGCACAAACCCCATTTCACGCAGTCGCGAGGCGATCCCGTCCACGCCTGCAATACGCACGATCGTGGCCTTTTCGCCGGGGCAAAGCTGATCCAAAGTCGTCACGCGGTCACCTCGCTGATTACGTTTATTGAGAATCGATCTCAACTGAGATACTGAAACTTTCGGCGTGCGTTGTCAAGCATCCCCGGCTTTTTTGCACCAAGAAATGTCAAAAAACGTTCGCGCGGTCCTATCGCGGAAAAAACGAGGGATCCGGCCGCTGGTCCGATGCGTCCCTTCGCCCCACCGTCGGGCGATGAACGGGAAGATGAATTCACATTGACCCCGAGGTCGGTTTCGTTAGAATTCGCAAGCCAGGAAAGCCTGGCAACCAGGACAAGATTTGCGGCCTGCGTCAGTTTCGGGACCCAAGACGATTCAGGGGTTTCTTGCACGCTGCGGCATTCACGCAAAATGGACTGGAAAGTGACCGTGCGTCAAAGCGGCAGGTTTGCTAAAGAGGGCCTGTCGGTGAACGCAGTGATGCTGGCGTGGCCTGGGAAAGGGCGACGTCGACCGATTGCTTTGATGTGTTTCGTGTTATCTGTCATGCAGGGAGGATGATTTCTGACATGACCACTAAAACGGTCTTCACAACGGGTGAAGCGGCCAAAATTTGCAAGGTCAGCCAACAGACGATCATTCGTTGTTTCGACAATGGTTCTCTGAAAGGATTCCGTGTCCCCGGCAGTAAGTTCCGGCGGATCCCTCGGGAGCAGCTGTACCTGTTCATGAAAGACAACGGCATCCCGACCGATGCCCTGGAGAGCGGCAAGAAAAAGCTGCTGATTGTCGACGACGACGAGGATCTCGTGGAATTGATCCGCGACGGTTTCGAACGTGACGGTCGGTTCGACATTCGCACGGCCAATAACGGTTTCGACGCCGGCATGGGCGTGAAGGAATTTCGTCCGGACTTGGTGGTCCTGGATGTGATGCTTCCGGACATCAACGGCAAAGAAGTTTGCCAACGCGTCCGTAGCGATCCATCGATGGACACCGTCAAAATTCTGTGCATCTCCGGAATGGTCGAGCACAGCAAGGTTGACGCACTGAAAGCCGCCGGCGCCAACGACTTCATGCAAAAGCCGTTCGCAATCGACGACTTGGTCGCTCGATCATGCGACTTGCTTGAAATGGATCGCAACGTTCCCGGCTGATCTGGTCCGCGATCCTGATTGCGTTGTCCCCACCTTTCCCCCACCCACACGGCAAGCGGACTGTTCATGCGACTGCTGCCGTGTCTCCGCATTGCCGGTCAACGCTGGTGGTTGCCGCTATCCGCGGGTGCTGCAGATGTGTTGATGCACATCATGCTGATGTCCGGCGGGGACGCTCCGGCACGTTCGGTTGGATCGGCAGTCGATCGACTGGCCGAACAGATAAACGACGATCCACCGCTGATGATTTTCACAGCGTTGGCCATGACCGCATCGGGTGCCATGTCTGAAACAGGCAAGACGTTCGAAACAGATCGCCAGCGGGGCAACATGGCAGCGCAGGACCAGTCTTGGACGCCAGATGCCAAGACGAATGAAGACGTTTCGCGTCGCCGTGTCACAACCACTGAACTGGCCTGTTGGTTGTCGTCACACACGATTGATCTGTTTTCCGATGGTGACGCGTTTCTCGCTGCGCCCGAAGTCACACCCACGACGCGAGCACGATGGGGCGAACTGCAAAGCTATTTCGCCACACTGCCACGACACCACTGGATCGACCAAGCGGATCTGTGGCTGGAGGTTTTCGGAACCCAGGTCTCTCAAGACTGGAAACGAACTTGGCTTTGCTGGGACGATCCAGCGGAACAGGACGACATGCCACGCGGCCAAGGCAGCGCGCCGCCGACGGTGACTCCGCTGCAACGACTTGCACGCCAACGGAAACAGCAGTTGGCATTGGAATCCGAATTCGAATTCCAACTGGAACAAGTGAAGCTGGCTTCGCTGAAGGAACTTGCGTACGGGCTGAGCCATGAGATCAACAACCCTCTGACGAACATCTCCACGCGTGCCCAACAGTTGCAGCGTGACGAAGCGGATCCACAGCGTCGGGCGTCGCTGCAACGGATTGTCGATCAAGCCTATCGGGCTCACGAGATGATCGCGGATTTAATGTTCTATGCGAATCCGCCACAGCCCGAATTTTCCGTGGGTGATGTGACACCCGTGGTCCAAGTTGCCATCGGCGATTGGATGGATCACGCAGATGAACAGGCGATTCAAATTCGTTCCGACCTTCCGTCTTCACTTCCCCCGGTGAAATTCGATGCGGACATGCTGCGTGAAACACTCGCGGCATTGATTCAGAATGCAATCGAAGCGATCGGTCGCCATGGAACCGTGATCGTTTCCACCCAAGTCAACGGCGACCGCCCCAACGACGATGATCCGGCCGATCATCACCGCTGGATCAAAATTCACGTCGCCGACAGCGGACCGGGACTGTCACCCCAGGCACGACGGCACGCGTTTGATCCCTATTTTTCCGGCCGGGAAGCGGGGCGTGGATTGGGGCTTGGCCTTTGCCGGGCCTACCGAATCGTGCAACTGCACCAGGGACGAATCCATTTGGCCGGTGGTGCGGCGGGATGCGTGGCGACCATTCAGTTGCCGATCGCACTGCCCAGCGCGTCGCTAAACATGGCAAACACGTCCACGTCCCGATAATGATCGCGTCACCGACCGGCCAACGGACGCTATGAACCTAGGCTTCTTGAAGCTGGCGACCAGACGCACGGGCGTGGTCGTCTTCGGGCAACACGCGAATCAGTTCTTCGGCGGTGGTCCACCCTGTCGCCAAACGCAATCGCCCCGCCGTCTCCAACGAAAGGCTGCCTGCTTGGTGACCTATTCGTGCCAGCTCCTGCTCGTCGGCCCCGTGCTGGATCGCATCACGCATTGGCGGGGTCACCCGAATGATCTCCGGCAGACAAACCAGACGGTCGTATCCGTCCACACAACGATCACATCCGACCGGCAACCACAAATTGCGTGGCATGTCGTCGGGCAAGCGTGGACGCAGGTCGGATAGAAAATCGTCGCAATCCGACATCGAAATGCGTTGCCGACAATGGGGACACAATCGCCGGACCAGTCGTTGCGCGACCACGCCAACCAGACTGCTGGCCAAAAAGTGTGGCAGAACGCCATGGGACATCATCGAATGCACCGCACCGACCGCGGTGCGAGCATGAACGCTGGCCAATACCAAGTGACCACTGCCGGCCGCCCGCACGGCAACCTCCGCCGCGCGAGCATCGCGAATTTCTCCGATCATGATGACGTCCGGAGAATGCCGCAGGATCGCAGCCAACAATTGCGCAAAATCGATCCCGCCGCGTACGTTCACTTGGGATTGGACGATTCCATTCATCACGTGTTCGATCGGGTCTTCGATCGTATGGATCTTGCGATCCGCCTTTTGAAGGTATTTCAAAAACGAATACAGCGAATGAGTCTTTCCGCTTCCCGTGGGTCCGGAAACCAGCACCAGCCCGCTGCCACAGTCAAGCAGCTGACGCATTTGATCCGCCTCGCTGGCGAAGATTCCCAACTGGTCAATCGAAAGTATCGATTCGTTGCTTCCGAAAATACGCAGGGCCAAGTCATAACCGTAGATGCTGGGCAGGGCGTTGATACGGACATCGACCATGCGTCCGTCATCCAACTCCAACAATTCGCGACCTTCCACCGGTTTCATTTGATCGGTGACGTAAGCGCCGCTGACGGCACGAAAGTGGTTTTGCAACCGTCGACCGGCGGCGTGAGAAAGTCGCTGGACCGTCTCCAATTGCCCCATTCGACGCAGACGCACGACAACGCTGGTCGATTCATCGGTCAGAAAAACATCCGTCGCATCGACGGACACCGCATACGTCACCAATTCGCGTGCCGCGGCTTCGGGATCAAAAGCCTGCAAGTCGGCTTCTTCGCGGAAATCGATTTCAAGGTCGTCGGGAATCGTACTCATTTGGTTTCCTGAAACCTGGGCTCCGATGCAACAGACTGTCTCTCATTCGGATCCTGCGAATCCGGGCCTACGGCCGTCGCCCCGGCATCTGCATCACCCTGGACTGGGGCATCTGATGGGTAGGTGGAGATCGCGGGGCCACGAGACGTTGGTTCGACAGTCGATTCGGTGACTGCATGCGAGTTTTCGTTTTGGGCCGACGGCGCGGTGTCGATATTTTCCAGATCCTGCATATCAACCCACTGTGACGTCGTGCCGTGATGCTGTTGAACGTCGAAAACGTCCTGTAGATTCAATAACCGAATCATTCGCATCAGCGGCGATGGCGCGTCGAGAATACGAAAGCGTCTGCCGCCGGCGACAAGCACCTGGTGCAGGTGGAACAGCATGCCGATACCGCGAGTTGAAACCGAATCAGAGCGATGCAGATCTAAAATGACTTCGGGTGATCCGGCGACGGCGTCGTCAGCCCCGCGTCCTTGATCCAGCTTGAAAATCAAGTCATCGGCAAGCCCCACCGGATCGGTCGGATCCAATCGCCGGCGTACCACGACGGTCTGCCGTCCATCGACCGGCAGCGAAAATTCAAAATACTCACTGAGGCTCATTCGTTCGATCCCGGTGAAGGAGGTTGCCGGGGCGACAACGGCTTTCGCAATCTTCCCCGCGACCGTATTGGCGGCCGTACGGTTCGTTGACCGTTCGATTCGCCGTTGCCGGATTCAGGGGATGGCGTCCCCACATCGGCAACGCCCATCTCTTGCTGGTTCATCTTTTCACGAGGACCATCCTTGCGGCCCGCGTCGGGTTGCCCCGAGACCGGTCGACCGACTGCGCCGTGATCTTCCAACGCAGGACCGCTCTCCTGTGTCGTCGAAACCTGGTTCCGGCTTCGCTTGCCGCGAAAACGTGTCGCCACGACAGTTGCGGCCGACAACAACAAACAGGTGAAAGGAAACCAGCCGGCCGAGCGGACATAGAAGCTTTCTCGGGGATCGATCATCGCCCGAACTTCGACCACGTCGCCACGTTGCTCCACCGCTTCACCGAACCCCTCGTCAAACCAGTTTTCAAACACCGACGGTGTCAAAGATTTTGATCCGATGGAGCTGCAGAAAAGCTTGCCATCACAATTGGCGACGACCATGGATTCATCCGGCACCAATCCGACCAATGGACAGCGATTTGCGACCGCAGCAGCCAACACAGCACGCGTCATTAATCTTGGCCAGCGAGTTGCATTGGTCAGACGTGTCGGCATCACGATCACCGCCAAATCGACCGACGCTGATCCCTCCGGTGCATCCGATAGTATTTCACGCAGTGCGATTTCGATGTTGCTGGACGACGTCACGCAACAAGCCAACCGCAGCGGCATGGCCCCAGCAGGGTCACTGGCCGACACGGCCTGGCATCGTGGACGCCACAGCGATGTCGGAACAACGGCGGTGGCTGCCGGATCCAACGAGTCCAGCTGACGCCCGCCATCGCTAAGATTCATCTCAACCACCCAGGGACCATCGGCCTTTGTGCTGGACGCAATGGTTGTAGCCTGGTCGATCAGCCGATCCGAATTCGCATCGTCATCGCCTGACGCGGAACCGGCATACTCAACGACGTTCAGTGCGGCATCATCCCTTTCATCGTTGCTTTGTCGATAAATCACCAACGCGGGGGCACCGGGCAACTCGATCGGCACCAAATCATCATCCTGGGGTGCGCCGGGCAGTTCCAAATCTCCGTCGGCATCGATCATGCCCAAGGATGCCGCATCCATCCGAATCAGTGGCGGCGCATCCAACGCGGTCAGCAGCAATGGTCGATGGTATCGGGCGATGGCCATGCGTCGCAGAGTGACATCTTTGGCGGCTCGCGATTCAAATTCGCGACGCAATATCTGTTGGCTATCGGATCCACCGATGACCGACAACGGATACAAGCTGGTTTCAAACAACTTCCAGTTGCGTGTTTCTTGTACGCGTTGAAAACCGTAATAGCGGGCGAAGTACAGCATGCCGGCGGTGAACAGAATTGCCAAAGCCGCCATTGCCAGATGGTGGTCGCGTGCGCGATCCCGGTTCCGTCGAATGGCGGCTTGCATGGACGTGAACGCCGATTCGCGTCTTCGAACCATCATGGGTCGCGATAAATCCACAGACTTTCCCTGGCTTGATGGTGCCAGCGACGTGGCCGTCACTTCATCGGCGGTCGTCGCCACCTCTGGCATCGGAATATGACGCTCCAGGCGTCTCAATCGTCGCGTGATCCAAATCACCTCGGCAACACTGGCACCACATCCGATCATCAACGCGCTGAGTCCGACGCTGCCCAACAAGTCGGTCAATTGCAACAACTGCGGACTGTCAGTGACCGCGTGCGCTAACTGTCCCAATCCAAATCCACCGAACAGGTTCGCACGCAGATACTCGACGGCGGACCAAGCCACCGGAAGCCACAGATACGAAGGTGCCATCCAAACCGATCGACCGGCGCGGCCGATTCCGATGAACAAGGGCAGGGCAGTGGCCAAGTAGACGATCTGTCCGAACCCCATGGTCCAGTTGACCGTTGCCGTGCTGCCTTCGAGCAACAGCAACATCAACCACATTAATAGTCCGCTCAAATACACCGCCAAGTATCCCAGTGGCGTGATGCGTCGTGCGTCCAATGTCAGCAGCGCCCAAGGCGTTGCGACCAAGAAACCAAGCTTGCCCAACCCGAACGGCCCCAGGGCCAACACGAACATGGTCGCGCCGATCAATGAGTATGCCGTCACCATCGCAGCCGATTGATTCGGCTGGTCCATCGCGGCGGGCTTCTCTCCGGCGGCATGATTCGCTTGATCGCCGGCGCGATTGGATGCCCCCGCATCGCTCGCTCGGTCACTACTGGATTTTCGATCGGATGTTGAGTTCTTTGGGCGATCGCCATCACGCAATCGTGTCGGGTCGTGTGGCGAATCCGCCGACGCCACCCGCGCCGGAGTACCGATCGGTTTTGCAGATGAGGACATAGCAGCAAGCCACGGCAGGAGTACCAAGACGAATCTTGCCGATCTGGTCGGGGTGAAAGTGTTCGGCCAGACGGTTAATTTCGGCCAGATCGACGGATCTTGTGGGCGTCGAATCGGACATAGCATCCTGATCCATCGGAACGATTCGGCCCCCTTGATTTCGCCTCCGCCATCCGGATCGGCCATTTGGATGGATTCGTCCAGGTCGAGAAGTATGGTGCGTCACGAACCATGGTGCCAAGACTTTGGAGAGGTGCGAGGGTGACGGTTCATCAAAAATTCATCGCAGCGGTGGCGATGTCCGCTGGTCCAAAGGGGTCGACAGCGGGCAAATCAGCCCGGATGGTCGAATCGAATCGGATGTTGGATACTCTGACGGTTTGTCAGCCGATCTCGCGGATTTCCGTTCGATTTCACGCGGCACCGCTGACACCGACGACACTTTCGCAAGCCCACCGTTGTCCATGCTTGATTCCGTTTCCGCCATCCTGAACGCCCTGGCGTCCGGCGACGCTTCGGCGCGGCAAATCACCGAACAATCGTTGGAAGCCATCGCCCAGACGGACCCAAAAATCAACGCCGTCACTCATGTGGCCGCCGAAACGGCCTTGGCGACCGCCGACGACGTCGACCGTCGCCGCGCGGCCGGCCAATCGCTTGGCGCGCTGGCCGGTGTGCCGATCGCCATCAAAGACCTGATCTGTACGACGGATATGCCGACCACTTGCGCATCAAGGATGCTGCGTGACTTCGTGCCGCCCTACGACGCAACGGTGATCCGAAAGCTGCGTGATGCCGATGCGGTCTTGATCGGCAAAACCAACATGGACGAATTCGCCATGGGCGCCAGCAACGAAACCAGCGTCTACGGCCCGACCCGCAACCCATGGAATCACGATCGCATTCCCGGCGGCAGCAGCGGCGGATCTGCCGCCACGATTGCCGCCGGCCAAGTTCCCGCCAGTTTGGGAAGCGACACCGGAGGATCCATTCGCCAACCTGCGTCACACTGTGGCATCACGGGGCTGAAACCGACTTACGGCCGAGTCAGCCGTTACGGCTTGGTCGCATTCGCCAGCAGCCTGGATCAAATCGGCCCCATGGCTTGGTCCGCCGAAGACGTCGCCTTGCTGCTGGAAACCATCGCCGGCTATGAACCACGCGATTCCACATCGCTGGACACGCCGGTGCCCGAATACAGCAAAGCGATCCAGTCGTCCGATTTGCGTGGCATCAAAATTGGGGTGCTGCGTGATGGATTGGAACAAGACGGCCTGGACGAATCGGTTCAAAAATCGGTGACCGAAGCCATGCAAGTCTTCACCGACTTGGGTGCGGAAATCGTCGACGTCCAATTGCCCCACAGCCAATACTGGGTGCCGACTTATTACGTGATCGCTCCCTGCGAAGCCAGCAGTAATCTGTCCCGTTACGACGGCGCCCATTACGGGCATCGATCGGATGCCGACATCGATCCCGCCGACGGCCCTCTGCTGTCGATGTATCGCCATAGCCGCCAAGAAGGTTTCGGCAGCGAAGTCAAACGGCGAATCATGATCGGCACTTACGCGCTTTCGACCGGTTACTACGACGCCTATTACAACAAAGCCTTGAAAGTCCGGCGGTTGATCCGCGGCGACTACGACGCGGCGTTCCAGCAGGCCGATCTGCTGCTCGGTCCGACGGCACCGACGTCCGCTTTCGCCCTGGGCGACAAGCTTGACGATCCGATCCAAATGTACCTTTGTGATTTGTACACCGTCGGCGCCAACCTGGCCGGGATCCCCGCGATTTCAATTCCGGCGGGCCTTGATGATTCGGGGCTGCCGATCGGCGTGCAGTTACAGGCCCCGGCGTTGGAAGAATCTCGCTTGCTATTCGCGGCAGCCGCGTTCCAAAGCCAAACCCAATTCCATCAATTGCGACCGGGCAAACCATAGCGGTGCACCGTTCACGGAAGATACCGCCTGTGCGTGGACCAGCATGGGCACTGATTTCCCCCAACGGCCGAATCGTTTTTTGAATTTGATCCGATTCGCTTTCTTCTTCATCGACATTCCTCCTTCCTGGCCGCTGCAACGACATGCCGCAATACGAAACCATCATCGGGCTGGAAGTCCACGTTCAACTGAAGACCGACAGCAAACTGTTCTGCGGTTGTAGCACTCGATTTGGTGCGCCACCCAACAGCCAAGTCTGTCCGGTCTGCCTGGGCATGCCTGGTGCGCTTCCGGTCATGAATCGCCAAGCAATCACATTGGCGGTCAAAGCCGGACTGGCCTTGAACTGCAACATCCCGCCGATGACCAAATGGGACCGCAAACAGTATTTCTATCCCGACCTGCCCAAGGGATATCAAATCAGCCAATACGATCTTCCCATTTGCGCTGACGGCTTCTTGGACATCGACGATCCCGCATCCGAAGGCGACACGCGACGCATTGGGCTGATCCGTGCACACCTGGAGGAAGACGCCGGCAAGAGCCAACACGACGAAACCTCTGGTCGGAACGATTCACGCATCGACTTGAACCGATGTGGAACACCGCTTTTGGAAATCGTCAGCCAACCCGATCTGCGCAGCAGCGCCGAAGCCAAAAACTATCTGACCGAACTGAAGCTTCTGTTGACACACTTGGAAGTGTCCGACTGCGAAATGCAAGAAGGCAGTTTGCGTGTCGATGCGAACATCAACTTGCATCTGGATGTGGATGGCAAAAAGATCGCCACGCCGATCGTTGAAGTCAAAAACATGAACAGCTTCCGCGCCGTCGAACGAGCGTTGGATTACGAAGCGGAACGCCAGTACGCACACTGGGAAGAAACCGGTCAAACGATCAAGGACGCCCCCAAGACGACACGCGGATGGGATGATTCACGCGAACAAACGTTTGCCCAGCGAGAAAAAGAAGAATCGGCCGACTATCGATACTTCCCCGATCCCGATTTGTTGCCCGTACGACTGCCCCAATCGTTCATCGATCAAGTTCGCGACACGATCCAAGAAACTCCCGCCCAGGCTCGTGACCGCTTGCAGACCCAACACGGTCTGTCTGCCTACGACGCGGACGTCATCGTCAATCAAGGTGCCGCCATCCTGGGGTACTTTGAATCCGTCGCCGATGTCAGCGGCGACCCCAAACGCGCCAGTTCGTGGATCCAGCAAGATGTATTGCGTACGTTGAAGGAACAGGAAACGTCGATCGAACAGTTCCCGATTCCTGCCAAGCGATTGGGAGATTTGTTGGGCCGCGTGCGGTCGGGTGATCTGGACAACAACCGCGCGCGCGATGTCTTCGCTTATCTGATCGAAAACGATACGGATGTCGATTCGGCCTGCACCGCACTGGGAATCGAAGCGGTCGACAGCGGCGAAATCGAATCGCTTTGCCAGAAACTGTTGGATGACAATCCGCAAGTGGTCCAAGACGTTCGCGGTGGCAAACAACAGGCGGTCGGTCGACTGATCGGGCAAGCGAAAAAGGTGAATCCCAATGCGAATCCACAACAGGTCCGCGAAACACTTCTGAAACTGATCAACGGCTAACGCGGGCACCACGTGCCCTTCTGTCCTAGCCGTCGTTGCATTGTGGGCGATGGCCTTTGCCCCGGTTTATAGCCGTCGCCGGTGCGTCACCCTGTCGCACCATTTCATGCCGCTGGTGACCTAGGTTTGGTTGTCCACTACCACACCCGAACCCGAGCCCAGCGAAAATGCTCAACCGCATCTCCGTACGCAGTCGTCTGCTGCTTGTCGCCTGTTTGATCATGGCGTTGTTTGCCGAAATGTCATACTTCGGCGAACAGAATGGCCGAAACGCTGCAGAAATCGGACTGCGGCTTAGCACCGAGCGGATGCTGCACGACCAGAAAGAAAAACTGCAGGTCGCCAGCCATACGCTTGCCGAAGCGTTGGGTGAACACATTCGTGGCCTTAACACCCAAGACGAACGGATCGCCGAAATTCGTCGTTTGATCGACGGCATTCGTTTCGAAGACGACCGATCGGGATACTACTACGTCTACGATGGGACGACGAACGTTGCCCTCCCGACCAACCATTCGTTGCAGGGCACCGACCTGTCGGACATGACCGATGTCAATGGCGTCCCTCTCGTGGTCGATCTAAACGAGGCCGCCAATCAGGGTGGCGGGTTTGTCCAATATGTCTGGGACAAGCCGGGACACGGACCGACGGCCAAGCTGGGTTATGCGGAATTGATTCCGGGCACCACCATGTGGCTGGGTGCCGGTGTCTATCTGGACAACATCGATGAACAACAAGCGGTGATCCGCGCACAATTGGAACAATCTCTTTCTAGCAACGCTTGGTCGATGCGTCTGATTTCGACCCTGATCTTCATCGCCATTCTGGCGACCAGCCTGTGGGTGGCATGGGGGCTATTGCGTTCGATCAAGGTGGTCACCCAAAGCCTGCATGACATCGCCGATGGCGAAGGCGACTTGACCAAGCGAATCGAGATACATTCGCAAGATGAATTCGGTGAATTGGCCGGTTGGTTCAACCGATTCATGGACAAATTACACCAAGTCGTTTCGACCATCGTCAACAACGTCACACGTTTGGACCAAGAGGCACGCAGCCTTTCAGGCGTCGCCGATGACCTTGCGTCGCACGCGAAAAACAGCAACCGACGTACGAACGATGTGAATTCATCGACACAGGAAATGAGCCAGAACATTTCACGTATCGCATCGGCCGTGGAACAGTCACGCAACAACATCGCCACCGTGGCAACCGCCGCGGAAGAAATGACGGCGACCATCGGATCCATCGCCGAAAGCACCTCCGAAGCGACCGATGTATCAATGCGAGCGGTTGATCAAACCAAGTCCACGTGGCAGCGGATCCATCATCTGGGATCTCGTGCCGATGCCATCGACGAAGTGACCGAAGTGATCACCGAGATTTCCGAACAAATCAATCTGCTGTCGCTTAACGCGACCATCGAAGCCGCTCGATCAGGCGAAGCAGGAAAAGGCTTCGCCGTCGTGGCCAGCGAGATCAAAGACTTGGCAAAACAAACCGCTGACGCGACGCTTGATATTCGCGAAAAAATCACGGACGTTCAAACCAATACCAACAACGCCGTGACCGATATCGAAGCGATCACCGCCGTCATCGAAAACGTCAATGCGATCGTCGCATCCATCACCGCCGCGGTCGGCGAACAATCCAAAGCCGCTCAAGAGATCGCGTTGAATATCGGCCAAGCCGCTCACGGAATGGACGAGATCAACCAGAGCATCAACGAGGTCTCCACCGCGTCCACCAGCATCTCCGGCGACATCGCTGCCGTCAGCGAATCAACGGGTGACTTGTCTGGATGCAGTGAAAAAGTGGATCACAGCAGCGACGACCTGAAAGAGTTCTCGGCTCAGTTGCTGCAGACCCTTTCAACCTTCCGCGTCTGATTCGATCGCGTCGATCGATGCGTTCTTAAAAGGCGAACAGCGAATTGTATCCTGCTGCAGTTCGCGCACGGGCACGCTGTGTTTGGTATTCGTATCCCGCCAAACCACGGCGATGATACACGCGACGGTGCCCCGTCGATGGTCGCTGTACCGCGGGATACGATCGATAGACAGGGATCGATCGATGAACCGGTTCAGCCGAATGAAGGATCACCGGAGCTTCATAGACCACCACCGGTGATCCCGTCGGCGAGGAAGCCGTGTACGTCACAGCGCCCTGTGGATTGACGATCGCTGGATGCGACGACCAAATGACTTGGTCCGCAGACACGCTGGCCTGTGCCGAAAAAATCAAACAAGCACTGGCGAATGCCAAAGTTGCAAGTCGTTGTAAACGCATGACGGATCCGAAAGTGATGACAGGAGGAGGGCATTGGGGCATCACACTGCTTTGATTCCCTCCCTGCAATTTCGGTGATCCCCTTCGCTTCAAGGGATAGATGGCCGCGTCATCCGCCAAAGACGGTCCACCAAAGAACCGTCTGTCTGCCCCTGACGTGTGGGCGGAACGGAACGCAACGATGGGCCGGTCTGGTGCGGCGAATGAGGTCATTCCGACACTAGTCGGAGATGTCAAACGACACAAGCAACCAGTTGGGTACAAACCTGACGCCCCGCCGTGGTTGATCTGAATCTGTCGAATATGCCGACCAAAACACGAATTTCCGGTGCGACATCCGCGCCCGGCAACTTCTTAGAAGAACAGTTGTAACTGGGTTCCCAGAACGGTCTGGCCATCTCGGCCCGCCTGGTCAGCCAACAATCCGGTATTCGCTGAGGTGAACGGAACCGGATCGAATGAGTGCAGCACCTCGGTGGTCCATTTGCAGGCATGCCGTGCGAAGTACCAATTGATCCCCAATGAGAGGACATTCAGAGAACTGTCCGAGACGGGCAGGGCCAATGCCCCCGTGTTGATCACGCCATCGAAATCCACGTACTCATAGCGCACATACGGTTCGAACTTCTCCGGAACGACTTGATAGCTGGACATCATCATCACGCCGGTTTGATCAACATTGCCCCTGGATTGTTGGGCATGACGTCCGACCGTACTGACGAATGCCATGAAACCCGCGTTTTCGTAGGTCAGGTCCGCCGTCCAACTGATGAAATCTTCGTCGACCCCCAATACGTCGTGCGTTTCACCATGCTCGTAATGCATCGATAACCCGGCGAACAACGCAGGGCCTTCGTCCGCCCACGATGCAAAGTCACCGTATTGAGCCCATTCCCCGAACAGCTTCCAATCACCGCCTACCGTCAATGCAAAGTCGGTTTGATCTTGGAAAAAGTCCTTCGTGCGACTGACAGATCCCGAATGTCTACCATCGCTCAAGAACCCGATCAGTCGGAACTGAGGCGTCTGGCCGGTCAATGTAATGCCTTCCAAGACTCCCGTTGAAAACACCGAATGGTAGTAAGATCGATCAATTCCCAATTGACGGGTATAGCTGATATCCAATTCCCGCAAGAAAGCTGGGTTACGAAGCCGACCGATCTGCATCAACAACGCGTCAGAGAACGCGTAACTGATGCGTGCCTCTTCAACAAATCGCGTCCCCGATGACCGTTCGCCGTTCAGAACAAACCAATACTGCAATTGTGGGTTCAAGACGTTGCCGGTGAAGATCAACGAAGCTCGTTCCAGCACGAAACCAGCTTCCAATCGGTCCCCGACCGATGCATCAATGTCGCGCCAGTTGGAATAGTATCGCGTTTGCAAAAGCCCAAGCATTCGGAGCTTGAAGTTGCCGTCAGCAGTCCCCAAGTAAAAGCCGTGGTCGTACCCCGCATCCAAATCCAGCCAACCCGGATCCGCATCACAAGCAAGATCGCCTGGCTCACTTTCGTCAGGGCAGGGCACTTGCAAATCGGACGCGACCTCGGGTTGAACCAAAGCTTCCCAAGCCTGATCAAAAGTGGGATCGGTTTGCTGCCCGATCCTCGCTGGGTCTTGCAATACTTCGACCGTCTCTGCCATCCCAACACTGGCCAGGCAAGACAAAACCAGCAGTCCACAAACACAATCAGGACGAAAAGAAAAGCGTGGGGCATTCATCGTGACTTGAAGTTCATTGCGGCACCCACCGCAGCAGACACCTTTGATTGAAAACGCCGCACATTCAGACCGTGACATCACAAAACAGCATCGTGACTCAGGCCAATCATGACGACCGAACGTTCAGTAGCGTCCTTCGGGAATCGGGATGCGTGCACCCCACAAGAAGTGGACCTCCAGGTCCACTTCTGAACGTCGCCGCGCCGTACAACCGTGACTTCTGACGCGACTGACTTCGGTTTGCACTCAGCCGCAATGACCAATCCTCATCAGTCAAATGGGCCCGATGCGACAATGTGACACCGCGGCCATCACCCCTTCGATGCGTGTGAAGGCAAACCTTCAACGAAGCCGGACGGTACGATGGTGGCAACGCCAGTCGATGATGATTTGGTGTCCCGCCCGCCTGCCCACCCCAAAAGCTTCCATGTCCCTCCGCCCGCTGCCATCGCTTGCCATTGCGCTATTGGTGTCCATTTCGTTTGATGTGCTTTTGTTCGACACCTCCAATTGCGGTGCGACCGAACGCCCCTTGGATCAGTCACCGGCGACCGAATCGGATTGGGGCTATCGTCCTGATCACGATACAGCCGTGTCGTTGAATCCACCCAGTTTTCATTGGCGACCTCAAACAGAAATCAATCGCTGGCAACTTCAGTGTTCGATTGACCCGAATTTTCCAGTTGCCGACACGTACCAGGCCGATGACTTGGATTTGTCGGTACATACGCCGTCGTCCACGTTTTCACCGGGAACCTACTTCTGGCGTTATCGCGGAATCGACGCCAGCGACCGAAAAACGAATTGGAGCCAAGCCCGACGGTTTACGGTCAAAAGCGGTTTGCCAGAAATGCCCATGCCTTCGCGCGGCGATCTGCTGGACCGCATTCCGGACGAACACCCTCGATTGTTCATTCGCCCCGACGACGTGGACCGTTTGAGAGAGCTTGCCGACGGTCCGATGGCCGAACAGTACGCAGAGCTATGCCGGCAATGCGATCGTTTGCTGAAGTCTCCTCCATCGACGGAAGAACCCCGCAAGTATGGCGATGACATCACACCGCGCGGCGAACAATGGCGAGAACTCTGGTGGGGCAACCGCCAGCGCACCATTGCCGCCCTGCGTTCGGCCACGACCCTGGCGTTCACCTATCGGCTTTCTGGTAACGAAGCCTATGGCGATCTGGCAAAACGGATCTTGATGGATTGCGCTCAGTGGGATCCACAAGGTGCGACGGGCTATCGATACAACGATGAAGCAGGAATGCCCTACGCGTATTACTTTTCGCGCGCCTACACATTCATCCATTCACGGCTATCAGATGCCGAACGGCGAAAGTGCCAAGAAGTGATGCAAATCCGGGGACAGGAAATGTACGAACATCTGTGCCCCCGGCACCTGTGGAGCCCCTACGCCAGTCACAGCAACCGTGCATGGCATTTCCTGGGCGAAGTCGGAATTGCATTTCATGGGGAGATCGATGACGCCGACCAATGGACTTGGTTTGCCGCCAACGTCTTCTTCAGCAACTATCCCGTGTGGAGTGATGACGACGGCGGTTGGCATGAAGGGGTCACGTATTGGAACAGCTACATCAGCCGTTTCACTTGGTGGGCCGACATCATGAAAAGCGCGCTTCGGATCGATGCCTATCAAAAACCTTACTTCAGTCAGATCGGCTACTATCCGATCTATCTATTGCCTCCGGGGAAAGTGGGCGGTGGTTTCGGCGACTTGAACGCCAACGCATCATCATCCAAGGTCGTCGACCTGATGCATGTCTTGGCATCCCAGTCGGGGAATCCCCACTGGGGCTGGTACGTCCAACAACACCCCGACCATGAACCCGAAACGGACTACGTTCAATTCATTCGTGGAGCGATGGGCAATCTGCAGGCATCCCCACCGATCGACTTGCCCGAATCTCGTTGCTTCGCCGGCACCGGCCAGGCAATGCTAAACACGAACTTGATCGACGCGAAGAACAATGTCCAAGTCACGTTCAAGTCCAGCCCGTTCGGCACGCAATCCCATGGCTACGAAGCAAACAACTCGTTCTTGCTTTGGGCTTACGGGAAACGCTTGCTGATTCGATCCGGAAAACGGGACATGTACGCCAGCGATCATCACAAGAACTGGATGTGGAGCACTCGATCTGTCAACAACATCACGGTCAATGGCACCGGACAGCTGAAACGTTCTGCACAGGCGCAAGCGAAGATCGTCGACTTCGTCCAGTCCCCCAACGTCGATGTCGTCGTCGGTGAAGCAGGCGACTGCTATCGTGCACACGCGAATGACTCGCAATCCGCATTGGAGCGGTTCACCAGAGCCGTCATCTTTGTGAAGCCGGAAACCGTGGTGGTGTACGACCGTCTGGTCCCGACCGAAGCATCCACGTTGACCTACTGGCTTCACGCCGTCGACAAATTTGACATTGAAAACCAGCACCAGATTCTGGTCCACCAGGATGATGTCCACTGTCAAGTGAACTTCTTGGTTCCCGAGGGATTGAAGTTCAACCAAACGAATCAATACGATCCCAATCCACGTCCGAGAATTCAGTTGCGTGAATGGCATTTATCAGCCGACGTTCCCGCCGAACAATCGACGGCCGGTCGGCCATCAGAATTCTTGACCGTCTATCGGGTTGCTCAGGGTAGCGATCCTGAATTTGCAAGTTTCGATTATCGGGTGATGGACGATCGCTATGAATTGGTTTCACGCACACCGCAACAGACGGTGACGGTTCAAATCCCACAAGCCGTTGAAACGAATCGAAGCACTGCTGACGCCGGGGCAGAGCAAATTCAGATCAAGGTCGACGATCCCGCCGGCAAAAAGCCGCCCCAGACTTTCACAGCAGATTTGCTTTAGACCAGACGGCATGCGTCTGGCGGAAAATTGGCTTTCGAGGGTTTGAATTCGCGTCCAGGCCCTCGAAAATTTCGCTTTCATGCACGTACAACCGGACCATTCCGCAAGAAACGCAAAGAATTCCTGGTCAAAAGGGGGTCTCCGGTGCAACCAGCTGGCTGACGCACGCTTTGCGTAACGTAGCGTTCTCTGTTAACGCGAATCCGACATCTACCAATCGCGGCATTCGCACACCCCGGTCGAAACCGACCGAGGAAATTGAATCTGGAATGCCACTGATGCGTGCACCACCTGTCTTGACCGAGGAACCGCCTCGTTTCGGTTTTCGCGATGATCCGCTGCTTGCGGCAATCGTGGGCTTGATCGCCGCGATCACACTATGGCTGGCACTGTTCCCGTTCGTCCCCGCGGTGACTCGGGCAACGATGGATCGCTTCCACCTGCGGACTCAATCGTTTGCGTTGTGGGCGATGCAACAGCCCATTCCCGCGATGTACAGCTTTCGCAACCGATACGCCATCATTCGTCAGCAAGACGGAAAACGGCAGGTATCCGAAGAAGCAACGATCAACCATTTCCCATTGCGTTCGGTCACCTTTGCCAACGGTCGCTATCGAAATTTGAAAGATCGACAGGACTGTCAGATCGAACTGGAATCCAGTTATCGCGGGCATCGCTTGCGAACGGTCTATCAAGTCGACACCGATGCCGACATCACCATGCATCTGCGACGGGTGGATGACGATCTCGTGCAGTCACCGGCACGAGGGCTGTAATCCATGCATTCATCCCCAACGTCTTTGTCGACGTCCTTGGACACCATCGATTGGATCGACACCGAAGCCGCGGAATCTTGGTCGATGTCACGACCATTGGCCGCCTTTCGCTTCGTCGTCGTGTTGATGCTGGCAGCGTTGTTTTGGAAGTGGTCGTTTTTCCTAGCGGCGGACTACGTGTATTCCACTTGGCCGTTGGCGGATGACTTTTTCCCTGCTTGGTTGCAGTCCATCACGACACTCAGGATCGCATTTTTTGGCGGCATCTCCGCGCTCGCTTTTGCGGTAGTGACGCCCACCGCGAAGGTCCGTCGGACCGGATGCCTGATCGGTTTTGCCTGCATGACCGTCTTGGTTTGGCACCAGGGCAGCCACAATGACATGACGTTTGCGACGGCTTGGTGGACCAGCCTTTGGGCATTCTGGTTGTCATCCAATCTGGTGAAACTGGACGAGATGACCGCTGACCAACGCCCGGCCCATGAACAGGTCTTGATCCGACGCGCGGCATGGCTCAGCCGGCTGATCGTGTCGATGATATTGCTGGGCGGCGCGGTGGGAAAATGGACGGACGAATATTGGTCCGGCCAAGTGTTCTATGAAATCTATTTCTTCGACCGCGACTACTGGGTTTTCAACTGGTTGCGGGCCAACTTTGACACCGAAACGGTTCGCGACATCGCCACCTGGTACAGTCGCAAAGCCGTGGTGGTGGAAACGCTGGGCGGACTGTTCATTTGGCTTCTGCCGCCGCGTCATGCCGCGGCCATGGGCGTCCTGATCTTTGCGTCCATTGCCTTGTTGTCGAACCTTCTGCTGTTCAGTGTCCTGCTGACCATGATCGGACTCGCTTCGGTCGGATGGTTCACCGTTGGGACCGAGAAAGTTTCACGGGACAACTGATCCGTTTTCGCCCAAGCAGCGATCGATACAGAACGCCCGAGAAACTGGAAATATGCTTGGCATCTCCTTGTCGCCGGCAGCGTGAAACATGCTGCGGAGTACGGGTCGAAATAGAATTCCGTCTGGACCCTGGCGATGAAGGTTCGCTAGTTTCCCATCTTTGCCGCGACCGCACCTGAGGCTGGGTGCCGCGGAGACGTTTGATACGGTGCGAAGGATCGCCCATGCAACGCTTGATGCGTTATCGCGACTTGATTCTGCCGCTGGGCATCATCGCCTGTCTGGTGGTCATTCTGGTCCCGTTACCACCGATGTTGATGGACCTGCTGTTGGCGGGGAATATCACGATCGGCGTGATCGTGTTGCTGACGACCGTCTATGTGGCGACACCGCTGGAATTCAGCATCTTTCCGTCGTTGCTTCTGGCTACCACGCTGGCTCGGCTGGTGCTGAACGTCGCTACGACACGTTTGATCCTTAGTGGTGCCGAAAAGAACCAAATGAACGCCGCCGGAGGTGTGATCCAAAGCTTTGGCGAATTCGTGGCGGGCGACCGACTGGAAATCGGATTGATCATCTTTGTGATCATCGTCCTGATTCAATTCATCGTGATCACCAAAGGGGCGACCCGGATCAGTGAAGTCGCCGCCAGATTCGCCTTGGACGGAATGCCGGGTCGGCAAATGGCGATCGATGCCGACATGAATGCCGGACTGATCGACGAAAAAGAAGCCCAACGTCGACGCCAAGAGATCAACGCACAGGCGGACTTTTATGGTGCGATGGACGGTGCCAGCAAATTCGTCCGGGGCGATGCGATTGCCGGCATCGTCATCACCTTGGTCAATGTCGTCGGCGGACTTTACATCGGCACGATGCGGGCGGGCATGTCCTTTGGCCAAGCCGCGGAATTGTTCACCAAGTTGACGATCGGCGACGGGTTGGTCAGCCAAGTCCCGGCGCTGTTGATCTCCCTGGCTGCCGGCCTGTTGGTGACGCGAAGTGCCGCCAAGAGCAGTCTGCCGGAACAATTCCTGCAACAACTGTTTGGCAATCCCAAAGCCTTGATGGTCGCCGGTGCGTTTTTGTGCCTGATGATCGTGACCAATTTGCCCGCCTTGCCCATGGCCACGCTTGGTTTCGGTTGCATCGGATTGGCTGTCGTCATGAACCGGCACTCCCATCAAGCAGCCGAAGCGAAGCAGGCGGAAATGGAGGCGGAAAAGGCCACACCGCCACCAGAGAAACGTCCAGAAGATTTCCTAACCGTCGATCCGATGGAAGTCGCCATCGGGCTTGGATTGTTGCCTTTGGCCGATCCGTCGCGTGGCGGTGATTTGATGCAACGCATCACCGGCATTCGTCACTCCATCGCCGGCGACATCGGGGTGATTCTGCCCAAGGTGCGCGTTCGCGACGACATGGCGTTGGGACAAATGGAATACCAAATTCGAATCGCGGGCAATTCCATGGCCACCGCGTCGCTGCTTCCCGACCACTTGCTGGCAATCGACAGCGGCCAGACCACCGGTACCATCGAAGGCGAAGTGACTCGCGATCCCACGTTCGGGGAACCCGCGGTTTGGATCGACCCGATGCGGCGGGAACAGGCGGCGATCTTTGGATACACGCTGGTCGAACCCGGTGCGGTCCTGGCAACACATCTGCAGGAGATCGCCAAGCGGCACGCCGACGAATTGTTGTCCCGCGATTCCACCAAGCATCTGATCGACGAATTGAAGGAAGTCGCTCCGGCCGTCGTGGACGAGCTGATCCCAGGGGTGATGAAGGTCAGTGAAGTTCAGCAGGTCTTGCAACAGCTGTTGCGTGAAGACGTGCCGATTCGCCAGCTGAGCTTGATCCTGGAAACCCTGGGGGATTTCGCGGGCAAGACCAAAGATCCGACGCTGCTTTGTGAATACGTGCGTCACCGACTGGCACGGACCATCAGTTCCCGTTATCGCGACGCATCAGGCCGTTTGCACGTCGTCACCTTGGATCCGGAAATGGAAGATCGCATTGCGGCCGGCGTGGAACACAACGAGCGAGGACTTTTTGTCCGGATGAGCCCTGAAGCCGTGGACCTCACTTGCAGCCGATTGCAAGAAGCGGTTAAGAGACTGATAGGTCTGGGTCACCACCCGGTCGTTTTGGTAAGTCCAAGAATTCGACCTGGGCTTCGGCAACTTACGGCGGTGACCATTCCGCGTTTGCGAATTCTTTCCTTCAACGAAATCACCCAAGACACCCAAATCGAATCACACGGGGTCGTCAGCGACCAAGCTCCCGGCAAGGCCTGATCCCCACCAACAGTACTCCCTGAATCCGACGCAATCGTCGTCCGTTTGCCTTCGTCGACCGACGGTCCAAAACGATAATCACTTCCACGTTTGACACCATGCACATTCGCACCTTCCGAGCCGCCAACCTGCAAGCCGCCCTGGCGGAAATCCGGCGACAGATGGGCCCGACCGCGTCGGTGCTGCATACACGTCAGGTTCGTGACGGCTGGCTGGGATGGTTGGGGCGAACCCACGTCGAAGTCACCGCGGGCATGAGTGATGAATTTCCGGCAAGCGAAATTCCGGTGTCAACGACCGCGTCGCCCGCTGATCCGATGGCTCTGGAACCGACCGGAATCGACGCCAGGGACCCGTCGTCCGACGTGTCAATCCGCCTTCGCACCGACAGCAGCGACGACCTGCCCGCGTCATTGGAAGTCTATCGTTCGGAATTGCTTCAATTAGGTGTTCCGCATTCGATCGCTGCACGTTGGATCAGTTCGACCGCCAGTTTCCAGGCAACGCTGGGTGACCATTCCAGCCCGCTGACCTGGGCCGAACCGCTACAGCAAACCGTCGCCCGTAACATCAAGATCGCCGGCCCCATTCGCACACGTCCGGGGCACCGTCACGTGGTGGCTCTGGTCGGCCCCACCGGCGTCGGCAAAACGACAACGATCGCCAAGCTGGCCGCTGGCTTCCGAATCGAAGCCCGTCGTCAGGTCGGCTTGCTGACCATCGACACCTATCGCATCGCCGCTGTTCAACAACTGAAGGCGTATTCGCAAATCATGGATCTGCCCATGGAGGTCGTCGAAGACCCCGGCGATATGCAAGCGGCTTTGGAACGATTGGGAGACGTCGACTTGGTCTTGATCGACACCGCAGGCCGCAGCCCTCGCAGCGACGCGAGAATCGAACAACTGGTGTCCTATCTGGATGCCGCAAAGCCTGATGAGATTCACTTGGTGCTGAGTGCCACCAGCGGTTTGGATTCCATTTTGACGACGTTGAACGGTTTTTCACCGGCACGTCCCGACGCGATGATCTTGACCAAGATGGACGAAACACCGCACAGCGCAACGGTACTGGCCGCGCTCGAACAGTCGGCCACAAGCGACCGCGGAAACGGGCGCTCATTGCCGCTGAGCTACGTCACACATGGTCAGCAAGTACCCGACGACATCGGCATTGCCGACGCGGATGCTTTGGCACAGCAAATGTTTCCCTCTGCGGTTTCACGACAGCACTTGGAAGCCGCCTGAGAAACGGATTGTTAAAGGTTTTTCGATCAATCCGATCAAGTCAAAGCCACCCGCCAACCGATACAGAAAAATGGAGCGGCCCGCACAAGAGAAATTCAGCTTGAGTCTGATTTTCAAAATCTTGCCAGATCGTTCCGACAGGAATTTATTGTTTCGATTTGACCCGTTCACGTGGATGGGCCGTTGATCAGAACCTACGCCGTCTCACTCGGTTCCCTCGCCATGGCGATGGTCATCATTCGCGGTGCAATCCACCGCGAATTGGTCAGCCAAGTGGTTTTGGAATCCGTGACCGTGCTGGTGGTGTTCGCGATCATCGGCGCCTTTGCCGGATGGATCACGGATCACCTGATCTGTCACAACGTCGAACAGATGTTTCGCCACCGAGTGGACTGGTATCGCCAGAGCATCGCGGAAATCGAAACGTCGACAACGAAATCCAAAAATACAGACTAAACGTGGCCAAACGCGTCGCCGGCAGGATGCCGCGACGGCCAAATGATTTCACGGAGGATTGAATGGCAGCGACAGTCACAGCCGATGACGAGATCCTACAAGTATGGGCCACGTTGAAGGAGACGTCGAAAGACGCTCCCAACTACGAACCGCTTCGCAACAAGCTGGTCGAACGGTACATGCCGCTGGTCAAATACAACGGCGAACGTATCTGGCAACGCTTGCCCGATGGCGTCGATCTGGACGACTTGATCAGCGCGGGCATCTTCGGGTTGATGGACGCCATCGACGCGTACGACCTGGACCGCGGTGTCAAATTCGAAACCTATTGCGTGCCACGGATTCGTGGCGCCATGCTGGATGAACTGCGAACGATGGACTGGGTCCCGCGTTTGGTTCGCAGCAAAGCCAGCAAACTGGGCGTCGCTCGCAAGACCCTGGAAACAAAGTTGGGGCGTGCCCCGACCGTCCAAGAACTTGCCGAGCACATGGAATTGGACGTCAAAGAAGTCGAGAAGATGCAGTCCGATGCCAACGCGGTCGGCGTCGTTTCGCTGAACAAGAAGTGGTACGAAACGGACAGTTACAAGGACGTTCGTGAAATCGACATTCTGGAAGACAAGAAGGGTGAAGACCCGACGCGTCGTGTCCAGAAGAACGACCTGATGCGTCTGGTGACCAAAGGCCTGAATCGAAACGAACGCTTGATCATCATTCTTTACTACTACGAAGAATTGACGATGAAGGAAATCGGCGCGACGTTGGATCTTTCCGAGTCACGCGTCAGCCAAATGCACACCTCCATTGTCAACCGGTTGCAAACGCAACTGGGTGTCCGCAAGACTGAATTCGCCGCCTAGATCGTCATCTGATGCTCTAGCTCGAACAGCCGCCGGTGTTTTCATCGGCGGCTTTTTTCATGCGACAACCGTTGTCTTGATACCCCCAAACACAATCGCACTTTCGAACGTTTGCAAAGACGATTCTTCATGCCGGCGAATCGCGATCAAATCCCTATCGTCTGGTGCGCGTGACCTTGTCCACGACAGCGAACCGTGGGCCGTTGCGATAAAATCTTGGCATCCCCATTCATGGGCCCCTTTGGATTAAGCCCACCCACCAAGTCCTTTTCGCACGACCGCTGACCTATGATCCTGGCACTTGACCAAGGCACCACCAGCAGCCGCGCCCTGCTGATCCATCACGACGGATCCGTCGTTGGAATGAAACAGCAAGAGTTCACCCAGCATTATCCCAAGCCGGGCTGGGTCGAACACGATGCGTTGCAAATCTGGCAAACCCAACGCGACGTCGCACAACAGTTGCTTCAGGAACAGCAGATTTCAGCGGACGCTGTGTCGGGAATCGGCATCACCAACCAGCGTGAAACAACCATCATCTGGAATCGCGACACCGGACAGCCTCTAGCGCCGGCAATCGTGTGGCAGGATCGCCGCACCGCCGAGCAATGCGAACGTTTGGTCGGGGCAGGGCACAGCGAACGTGTACGAAACAAGACGGGATTGGTGATTGATCCCTACTTTTGTGCCACCAAGTTGCGGTGGCTGCTGGACCACACACCCGACGCTCGGCGGCTAGCCGATTCCGGAAAGGTCGCGTTCGGGACCGTCGACAGTTGGCTGATCTGGAACCTGACCGGGGGGCAACACCACATCACCGACGTCACCAACGCGTCACGAACCATGTTATGGAATCTGTCGGATCAGCGATGGGACGACGAACTGCTGCAGCTATTCGACATCCCGGCCAGCGTTTTACCCGACGTTGTTTTGTCGTCCGCGATCCATGGTGAAACGATCCCCGACTTGTTCGGTTCCCCGATTCGAATCGCCGGAATCGCGGGCGATCAACAAGCCGCTTTGATGGGACAAAATTGTTCACGACATGGTATGGCAAAAAACACCTATGGGACCGGTTGCTTCATGCTGATGAACATCGGCAATCATCCGATGCTTTCCGAATCCAAGCTGTTGACCACGGCGGCATGTCGCTTGGACGAATCGCCCTCCTACGCGCTGGAAGGCAGCATCTTTGTCGCCGGTGCAGCGGTGCAGTGGCTTCGCGACGGATTGGGCATCATCGAACAATCGTCTGATGTCGAAGCTTTGGCTGCTCAGGTCGATGACACCGATGATGTCTATTTGGTTCCGGCACTGGCCGGATTAGGGGCACCACACTGGGATGCACACGCACGCGGCACTTTGATTGGAATCACTCGGGGGACGACCCGTGCCCATTTGGCTCGCGCGACCTTGGAGGGCATTGCCTTTCAAGTTGCCGACGTCTTGGACGCAATGAAGGAAGATTCCGGCATCGATCCGACCGAGTTGCGTGTCGATGGTGGCGCGGCTGCGAACGATCTGTTGATGCAGTTTCAAGCGGACATCCTGGGCGTTCCGGTTGTTCGCCCCAAGTCGGTGGAAACAACCGCGATGGGCGCCGCCTACCTTGCGGGTCTCGCAACCGGGTTTTGGAAAGACACCGCCGAAATCGAAACCATCTGGACCGTCGACAGAACGTTTCATCCGACGATGTCGTCCGATGAGGTCATTCACCGTCGCGGACGTTGGCGCGACGCCGTTTCCAGATCTCGCCACTGGGATAAAGCTTGATGCCCACGAATATCTCCCCCAAACCACTGGACCGGCACGCATCGATTGAACGAATCCAAAGTCGTTCTGACCCCTGGGACTTGGTTGTCATCGGAGGCGGGGCAACGGGTGTCGGCATCGCGTTGGATGCGTCAACGCGAGGCTTGGATGTCGTGCTGGTGGAACGAGACGACTTCGGCAAAGGCACCTCCAGCCGAAGTACGAAGCTGGTTCACGGTGGCGTGCGATATCTCCAGCAGGGCAACCTAACCCTCGTCCGCGATGCACTGCGTGAACGATCGTTGTTGCGGAAGAACGCACCACACACGGTTCATCCGCTGTCGTTCATCATTCCCTGTGATTCAAAACTTGCCCGATGGTATTACTGGTCCGGGCTGAAGCTGTATGACGTGCTGGCGACCGGCGCAGGTTTCGCGGGTTCAAAAATGCTTGACGCCAAGTCCGTCGTCGAACACCTGCCTACGTTGGCCAATCACGGAACCGGCGGCGGCGTCCAATACCAAGACGGCCAGTTTGATGACACACAGTTGTTGACGGACATGGCGCTGACCGCGGCACAGCACGATGCATGCTTGCTGAACTATGCCAACGCGTTCGACTTTGAAAAGTCGGCTTCGGGGGCGATCGCTGGTGTCCACGTGACCGATACGGAATCGCATCAATCGTTGGATATTCGGGGCAGGGCAGTGGTCAATGCGACCGGCCCCTTCTGCGACCAGCTACGAGCGGTCGATGCGCCGGACAGTTCACCCTTGGTCGCCGCCAGCCAAGGCGTCCACATTGTCTTGCCCAAAGATTTCCTGCCGGGATCATCGGCACTGATGGTGCCCAAGACCAGCGACGGGCGTGTATTGTTCATGATCCCCTGGCACGATCATGTTTTGGTCGGAACCACCGACACGGCGATTGACAAAGCGATCGTCGAACCGTCGGCGCAGGATCAGGAAATCGATTTTATTCTGGAGACGGCATCGGATTATCTGAACCGCCGACCAGGATACGAAGACATCCAAAGCGTCTTCACCGGGATTCGCCCCTTGGTGCAAGACGATCCGAGCGCCAAGACGGCATCGCTTTCAAGAGATCACAAGATTCAGGTGTCCACCTCCGGACTAATCACCATCACTGGCGGCAAATGGACAACCGTTCGGAAAATGGCGGAAGACGTGGTGGACCGAGCGATCAAAACAGCAAATCTGCCATCGCGACCATGTCGCACCACCGACACTGCCATCATCGATGGGAATGCCATCAAACCGGACTGTGCCGACCCGACGCCTCTTCATCAGGACTTCGCCTACACGGTTGCCGACATCCAACGAGCAGTACGCTATCAAATGGCCAGAACGGTGGAGGACGTTCTGGCACGCCGCACACGATGTCTGTTCCTGAACACATCGTCGACAATGGCGATCGCCGAGAAAGTGGCGGACATCATGGCGACCGAACTGAAAGAAGATGGCGACTGGAAACAGACGCAACTGAGCGACTTTCGCGAAACGGCAGCTCACTTCTTTCCGCCATCTAAACCGATGGAAATTCGCTAGTCCACCTGACAACGTTGCATCCGATAGCTGCAACCATTGTTGACTTCCGTCGGCCCGATCAAAGGGCTGCTGGTTCAAAAGGACTGGTCGGCGGATACGCAATAGCGCGATCCCCAAACAGTTCCCGAAGTCTTTCAACGCTGCGCCGGACCGATTCATCCGGTTGAGTTGCCAAGTTATGGAATTCCATCGGATCGCTATGGTGGTCATACAGTTCAACACCTGAATCTCCGCCATTCCATTCCGTATAGCGATACCTTCTGGTTCGAACCGAGCGTCCCATGACTGGTGTTGCCAAGCGTTGATCCGCAGGGCGTAACACCTGCGTCACCGCGCTGCCGTTCCAATCTTCAATCAGCGGTTGATCCAACAACGGCACCAATGAACGGCCATGCAGCCGTCCGGCCAAGTCACCCAACGGCACACCGGCGGTTTGTAGACAGGTCGGAAAGATATCAACAAATTCAACGATACGATCACAACTGGCGCCGTTTCCCTTGGCTTCGGGCGAATACATGATCAGCGGTGTTCGTGCCCCTTGTTCAAAGAGCGTTCGTTTTTGCCAGACGCCGTCGTGTTCTCCCAGATGGTATCCGTGATCGGACCAAAACACGATCACAAGATCATCCCACAAGTCGGCAGCGTCCACGGCATCTAATATCCGTCCCACTTGCGCGTCAACGAATGAAACGGTCGCATAATAGGCTTGGATTGCTTTCCGCAGCGTCATTGAATCCAAACCATAGTTTGGAACGGGGCAATTGTGTGCAAACGCCGGCGTGGGGATATCGTCACGATCATTTTCGGGTGACCAAGGAAGCCGAATGGTCTGAAGTGGATAAAGATCAAAATACTTCTTGGGTGCAATGTAAGGCGTATGGGGTCGAAAGAACCCAGCTGCAATGAACTGGGGTCGTTTTGGCACATCTTCCAGCCACTGAATCGCTTGCGTTGCAACCATCCCATCGGTCTGTTCTTCATCGGTTCCATCGGCGGCCAACCATGACAACGAAGCACTGATCTTGCGATGCGGTTCGGCGTTGAAGACGAGGTGCTCCTCACGCTTGTCTCGACCTTTTGGATTGACAACCTGATCCCAAGACACAGGATCATCAAACCCATCGGTGCCGATTGCAGCGGGAACCGCATAGTGAAAAATCTTCCCGACTCGTCGGGTTTGGTACCCCGCCTTTTGAAAGGCTTGGGGCAGGGTCACGACACCGGGTAATTCTTCGCGGAAATGACGCGCCAAGTCGTACACCTTGATGGCGTCAGGCCGCAATCCGGTCATCACCGAAGCACGCGACGGATTGCAAAGAGGCAACTGGTTATAGGCACGATCAAACTTGACCCCGCGAGACGCCAACCGATCGATGTTCGGTGTCACCGCAACCGGATCACCGTAGCACCGAATGGCGGCGCCCAAATCGTCGACCGCAATCATCAGAACCGATTTCGGCGTTTCCGCATCCACTGTGGCCGCACAAATGCCCAGCAGCGTTCCAACCAAGATGGCCAACGGAAACTTTGCGACGCTGCACAGCGATCGGTATCCGCCAAAGCACAACGAAGGACGATCCATTTCCACGAACGGCAAGAACCATTCCTTCGTCAGTCGGCGATATCGGGAAACGAGCGTGGATGCCATTGATTAGAATTCTCCAAAGGCCGCGGATCAGCATGAACGGTGCATTGATCCCCCTGTTGTAGCATCCAATCGTTCAGTCTGTGTTTGAAATCACCGATGATTGCTTCATGGCTTGGATCGTTCACCAAATTCCGCTGTTCCCAGGGATCCGATTCCAAATCGTAAAACTCCCACTCCGGCCGCATGTAGTATTTGTTGACGATCATTTTGGCACGTTCGTCGGACAGAAACCGATCCGACCATTCGTTCCAGTAGGCACCTGCACCGGGCTTGCGCAGCAGATCCGAGTGATTGGTATGTGCCCATTCTGGATGCAGGTTGTGGATCAGCTTCCAACGACGCGAACGCACCGAGCGGATGGGATAGACATTCATCCGGCCATCGCCGGTGTGCGTGGTAAAAATCCAATCTCGGTGCTGATCCGTTTCCCCCAAGGCGACATTAGAAAACGAACGTCCGTCCAAATCATCCGCAAGACGGCCACCAACCAGGTCGATCAGCGTCGGCAACAGATCAATCCAACTGACCATGGCACCGGTCGTCTTCCCGCTTGGAATGTGGCCTGGCCAGGCCATGATCAAGGGAACGCGGGTGCCATAATCATACAAGTTCCATTTCCCAAACGGCCATTGGGATCCATGATCACTGGAATGCACAAAGCAAACATTGGATCCCAAATGCCGGTCGACATCCGATCGCAGTTCGCCCAGGTACTGGTCCAGTTCTTTGATCTCCTGGTAATAATCCGCGCGGTGCTTGCGGGTCGCCGGCGTGTCCAGATGATGCGGTGGAAATTCTATATCGCCCACGTCAAAGGTCGTCTCGCTGGTCCAAGGAACATGAGGATTGCTCGTCCCCACAAACAGACACAGCGGTTTCGACGAATCGTATGTCCGCAAAAATTTCCGGACGTTGGGCTTCAACTGTTGGAGGGACGATTGCAATCGAACTTGGTCGAACCCGTACCGTTTCACCTGTTTGCCGTGTGCGACTTTTCCAAACGCAGCAACATAGTATCCGGCGTCTTTCAAATTCCCGACCAGTGACGCAATTTCGGGACGTGGTTGCGTATGGTTGGCCTCCGCGCCGTTGCGAGCAGGCATCAATCCGGTCAGTAGAGCGGCGCGACTTGGCGCACAGGCGGGTGAAGCCACAAATGCATGGGTGAACACAAGACCTTCATCAGCCAAACGCTCCATCTGTGGCGTCGGAATATTTGAATTTCCATAAAGGCTGGAATCTGCCTGCGAGTGGTCATCCGAAAGATAGACGACCAAATGTGGCAACTGCGTCCCACCATCATCCGCCACAGACACCCCAATCGCGGTGAATGCAGCCATCCATATCACAGCCAATCGCATCAACGAATCCCTCGGCAAGATGAAATACGTTTCCTTGAAATCGACACCCAAAAAGCGATCGGATGACTAATTTGCCTTGGGCGAATGACCGGGCATGCGATCATAGGCCTTCATTTCCGTCTGATGACCGGCATCGCCACAGGCGGCCATCCAACGATCCAGTTCCGCTTTCAATCGATCCTTCACCGCCGTGTACTGCGGCATTCGTGCCAGGTTTTCTTGCTCCAGCGGATCGCTTTGAATGTCGTACAATTCAAATTCCGGGCGACGTGTGTAGCGTCGAACCAATTCGGCGGCTTGTGCGTTTCCGTTTTCTGCAGCCTCAATCCAACTTTTGAATTCTTTTGATCGAGTGCATGCGTTTTGGAACTCCATTTCAGGACTGAAGTTCCAGATGTACTTAAAGCGTCCGGAACGAACCGATCGGATTCCATAGTATTCCGATCCATGGTGAATCCCCCGCGTGGTCATTTCACCAAACACATAATTTTTGTGTGTCTGCTTGCCCGCAAACACATTCACAAGGCTTGCGCCGTCCAGATTGTTGTCAGGCATCCCGCCGGCGACCTCAATCCAAGTCGGTAAAAAGTCCACATACTCGATCATGGCCGGATTCACCGTACCTGGCTTCACTCTTCCAGGCCAACGAACCACGCAAGCCGACTGAAGCCCTGTGTCATAGCAGGTCCATTTAGCGAACGGGAAGGAATTGCCTTGCTCGCTGACGACCATGACCAGAGTATTGTCGGTCAAACCCCGTTTATCCAACAGGTCCAACAACTTGCCGACTTGACCATCGAAGTATGTAATCTCGGCAAGATACCGCGAGAATGCGTCACGTGTTTCAGGCGTGTCGACAAAGTAGGGCGGCAGTTCCAAATCCGACGGGGGATATTGCGACGCATCCCCCTTGTCCCACGGGCTGTGGGGTTCGTTCGAACAGGCGAGCAAACAAAACGGCTGACCAGCCTGTTTGCACTCCACAAAGAAATTGTCGATGCGTTTGAAATCGGGATTCTTGCCTCGCTTCTTCTTTGCATCTGAATTCAGCTTTTCCCAAGTGAAGACACTCTTCGGATTTACGTGTGTCTTCCCGCTTTGTGCGACGCGATACCCCAAGTCGCCCAGGTACTGAACGACCGACTTGGTCCCCGGATCGACCGTCGTATGGTTCGGATACGCCCCGCTTTTGACCGGATAGAGACCGGTGTAAACGTTGTGACGCGTGGGTGAACACATGGGGGCCGCTTGAAAGCAGTGCGTCATCCGCATGCCCTGCGTCGCCAGCGCATCGATATTGGGTGTCAACGCTTGCCCGCCATAACAACCGATATCTCGAAACGTACAATCATCCGCAATCACAAATACGATGTTGCTGGGTTCCCTTTTGGCAGCGTCGGCTGATTCACTGCCCATCGCAGTGCCAGTCCAGCAGACGCCAGAAATCCAGAAAAACGCTATCAAGAATAGACGCGCAATGCTCGTTTGATTTGGCATGTTTTCTCAGTTGTCGAGATCGGATCCGAGTACCGCAGAGAATGGAAATGCCATTCACGGGCGGAAACTCGGATCGAAGGGGCGGGGTAGGGTAGGGGCCGCATGTCTCGGGCCAGGACGGTCCTGGACTGTCTGCTTCAGATCGTCCGCAGGAACACCTTAACTGTAATACGATCGCCGATCGAAATGTCGACGGCAATTCAGCGTCAACTTTTGTCGGCTGAAGATGGGCGGGCGTTCATCTCCCATGTCACCGGTCCCCCAGGGCTCGTTCGGACCAGCAAATCGGCGACACTGCCACTGGAACCCCGAGCGATCGCCGCAGTGTGCCACACCAAGCCACTCGATCCCGAAATGGTCGCCAGCGGGTTTATCGAGCGACGACCGGACGCAGCGTACCCGCCGGCACCGAATCACCACTGTCAGGTGTGATCATCGCTTGAATGGTTGTAACGGGAGTCTGAAGATCCAATTGATGCACCTGGCCGTTTGCCGTCGTCACCAGAATGGAACCTGGATGCATACCGCGTATTTCTTCCGACATGCCGCCGTATCCCTGGTTCCATTGCTGACGAAAATCCAAGTCGGTCGGCTGCATCCAACTTCTGGTAAAAGCATCGGGCTGCACCTCCGCGACCAACAACGTGGATGCACGGCCATCGGTGATATCTTTCGGCGAAATCGACTGACCGGGCGCAAAGACCGTTCGCGGTCCTAGAAAAACCTGATAGGGCGTTGTTCCCGGCAACCCTTCATTCCTTGGATGGCTGTAAACGTCGGGCACCACATTCGTCCACTGCCGGTTGGCCGCGTTGTCCCAGGGCAGGTCGAGCTGTATGGATTCGTATCGCTCATTTTCGCCGAGATAAGGCAATATCAAGACTCTCCATGAATGCAGTGGAGCCCCCGACGGACCGACCGTGTAGGCCGGCGGATAACGCCCATAGTCATTGGCATAAGCATTCAAAGCTTTTGCAATCTGCTTTAGGTTGGAAGTCGACACCGCGCGGCTTTGTGCCGTCTGGATGGTCGAAACGGCTCCACCACCAAATCTCACCACCGCCACCAGCATGGCGACCAGGCAACCCAGGAAGACCAGCCCCGCGGTAAAGATGGCAAGCGGCTTGCGGGCAATGGTGCTTCGCCACCGGAACGTGTCGTTGGCGTTTGCAGTTGATCGAAGTGACGATGCGTCAGGGCTATCAAAATCGGGAATCGTGATTGGTCGTCCACATGTCACACATGCCCCCTGCGCACCGCTAAATTTCCGATCAACTTCGGTTCGCGTCCCACAGTGCGGACAGGTGAAAAGGAATTCCATGGACGATGCGGATCAAAGAATCAGGCGGCTTGCGGTCAGTTTGTATCGACGGTCCATTGTAAAACAGGCGGGGCATCTGGATCAGATCCATGGCCCAAACAGCCTGCGATTCAGCCCGGCAATCCATCGATGACATTTTGGCTGCGGACGCAGTCCCCCAGTGTCATCTTTCCCCGGGGTCGTCGAAGACGGTTGGAGGGGTTTGTCCGCGATGAATGTCGCCGCAAACCCAACGAACGTGATCGCCCTTTTTGGTCATTTGGAAACGGAAACATGCGTCTGGTTATCCAGCGAGTCACCGAAGCGACGGTGTCTGTCGACGGAAAGATCGTGGGACGCTGCGGCCCAGGCCTGATGATACTTGTCGGGGTGGGGCAGGGGGACCAAGCGGAACACGCCGAGTGGCTGGCCAAAAAATGCGCCGAACTTCGCATCTTTGATGATGGCGACGGCAAGATGAATCAATCGATCCTGGATATCGGCGGATCGGCGTTGGCGATCAGTCAGTTCACCTTGCTGGGGGATTGTCGAAAAGGTCGTCGCCCAGGATTTACCGACGCAGCAGACCCCGCCATTGCGAATGAACTGTACCAGCATTTCGTTCACCGGTTGGTCGGGCAGGGCGTTCCGACTGAGACCGGCATCTTCGCGGCCGACATGAAAGTGGCACTGACCAATGACGGACCGGTCACTTTCATTTTGGAGCGAGGTTGATTCTCCGATTGGTGCCAGGATCATCGCCAAGGCAATCGATCGGCCCATTGCCGAAATTCCTGCTGTGGATCGGCAATGTAGGTTTCATAGGCCGCCCCGGTTTCTTGCATGCGATTGCGTTGACGCAGACGATCCAAAATCCCGTAGTCGCCCCACGCCAGATAAGCCAACAGAAATAGCTTGGCGTACACCGACACGTTGGCGATCCAGTTGTTGCCGAAGAATTTGAGCGCGGTTCCAAACGACTTTTTTAGTCGGAAGTGCCCGAGTCGGAAATCGATGCTCCAAATTTCGTCCAGTATCAGGTGCACCATGAAGCCCACGAAAACGGCCAACGACTTGTAAACGCGGATCCCTTCGCTGGCGCAGGGCATCGCTAGATAAGCCGAAAGTCCCGCAACCAAAGCCGCCGGAATGCTATGCCACATTCCGCGGTGGACCGTGTAGCGTTTGAAGACTTCCACGAGGATGAATCGGATCGTCACGTAAACCAGCATCGCCCCCAATGCCATCGCTTCGTTGGACAACCCCATGTCGCGAAAGCGTTCGATCATCAGGACGGGCACAATCGCCGCGGCGAACATGCTTGTTTCACGCAGCGGGATTCCCGAATCACTGTCCAGATCGGGCAGCATCCCACTGACGCTGCACAAACCACCTGCGATGATCGCCGATTCCAGCGACATCCCCTGGGACGCCATTCCCCAATACCCATAGCCGACGCCGACCAGCGTGCTTCCGGTGATGTGGGTTTTGAAATCGGCCACGACGCGTCGGGTTTCAATGCAGGGGTGAAGGTTGGAATCGACGGAGCAGGGCGGTCCGCGGTGTGTCGCACCGGGGCATCATTGCGTCGCCCTTGCCCCGGGCAACACGCCGGTCAGTTTGGCGATCGCTGGATTCCCATCACCAACAACAGCCATGCGGAGTTCCCCGCGTCTTACATAGCCAGTATTCACCGCCGAATGCCACCGCGATTGGTCTTCAGATGCCTCCGGTCGATCGCGTATAAGAAAGTCGCTTGCCAGAGGCCAACGTCGCGGCGTCATGGAACACCGAAGTCGTGTTTCATTTTTTGCTAGCAAAACGCCCTGCTCCCAAACTCGTTCGCGGAATGGACAATTACGACATCCTGATGCTGGTCGTCTTGGTCGGGGCCACGTTGTTCGGCGCGATCAAAGGCTTTGCGTGGCAGCTGGCTTCGATCGCATCGATCGTCGTCAGCTACATCGTCGCGTACCAGTTTCGCGAACCCTTTAGCGAATCCATCAAAGCCGATCCGCCGTGGAATCGGTTCCTTGCGATGCTGATTTTGTACGTGGGTACGTCGCTAGTGATCTGGATGTTGTTCCGGATGATCAGCCGGACGATCGACCGCATGCGGCTGAAAGAATTTGACCGGCAAATCGGTGCCATGTTCGGTCTGTTGAAAGGTGCCTTGTACTGCACGCTGATTACGCTGTTCGCGGTCACGCTGTTGGGCCCGGGCCTCCGGGAGTCCATCGTCGCAAGCCACAGCGGTCGCTACATCGCTCGCGTCTTGGACAAGAGTCAAGCGATCATCCCACCGGAATTGCACGAAATCGTTCAGCCGGTTTTGGACAAATTCGACCAGCAGTTCCAACAGGCACAACCCAATCCATCCCAACCATGGTCGGCACCGTGGTCGAGTAACTCGGCAGAAAACAATCCCGCGACGCAGAACTGGAATTCCGGATTCGCATCGGGTTCGGGATCTTCGCCCGGCGGCGTACCGGCGATCCCCGCATCGGCATCATCGTGGTCCGGTGGCCAATCCAATGCGACGCCGATCAACCAGTTCATTCAACAAGGATTCGATCAGGCACGTCAGCAAGTCGACGCTTGGGGACGCCAAATTGACCAATCACAAGACGCCTATCGACAAGCCGGAAACGCGTATCAAGACGTCCGCCAATCGGCATCGCAGACGTATCAAAACGCACAGCGTGCGTACCAAAATTTTCAGCCGTCTTCTTCGTTCAACCAAGGCCAAACCGGCAACGGTTCGGCTTACGGAACGAACGGTTCTTCGCATGGCGGATCGAATCCCGGCGGCGCATCATCGCCGCAAAACGGCGGATGGAATGACGGGGGACCGAACAACGCCGTGCCGCCGTGGCAACGCTAGCGGGGCATGCATCGCCGAGGGTCCAGTGTGAGGAACCCGCGGATCGGCGAATCGCCTGAAACACGGGGAAAACCGCACCTCGAATACAACATAAGGGGCATTATCGGACGTTGCGGAGCGGTTAAAATTCGCCCCGCTTTCAGGCCGCATCAGCGTCAACGCCTGGGATCGACCAGCCGACTGATGGCTGGCCATGCACGCCCAAGACAACGACAACGCAGACCATCAAGCGGTCGCCGCAATCTCATCAAAGATGCCCATCGCGCGGAACTTCTCGTACCGCTGTTCGATCAACTGATCGACCGGAACGGATTCCAATTCCGACAACTTGCGAGACAGATAGGTCTTCAGCCGCGACGCCATTTGGTGGTGGTCACGATGGGCACCGCCAAGCGGTTCTTCGATGACATCGTCGACGACGCCCAGGCGAACCAAATCGCTGCTGGTGAACCGCAGCGCGTTGGCGGCTTTGGGCGCGTGTTCGTGACTTTTCCACAAAATGCCCGCACAACCCTCGGGGCTGATCACGCTGTAGTAAGCATGCTGCAAAACGGCGACACGGTCACCGACGCCGATCCCCAGGGCGCCGCCACTGCCGCCTTCGCCGATGACGATGCAGATGACCGGCGTTTTCAACCGACTCATCATGAACATGCTTTCGGCAATCACTTGAGCTTGCCCACGTTCTTCGGCACCGACGCCGGGATAGGCACCGGGCGTGTCGATGAAACAGATCAGCGGCAAGCGGTACTTTTCGGCCAGCCGCATTTTGACCATGGCTTTTCGATAGCCTTCGGGGTGGGCACATCCGAAATGACAGGCGGCACGTTCCTTGTACGTGCGGCCTTTCTGGTGACCGAGGACCATGACCTTGAATCGATCCAGCTTCGCGAATCCGCTTAACATCGCACGGTCATCACCGAAGTGTTTGTCGCCGTGCAATTCAACGAACTCGTCGAACGCCAGGGTCAAATAGTCGCGTGTGTAAGGACGGTTCTTGTGCCGTGCGATCTGGACGGTCTGCCATGCATCCAGCGAACCGTAGACTTCCTTCAAGCGATGGACCAATTCCAATCGCAATTGACGCAACTGGTCATCATCGGCACCGGTCCGATCGGTGGCGCGTTCGATCGCAGCGATCCGTTCTTCCAGATCGTTGATCTCTTGTTCAAATTCCAAACCGGGGCCGGCGCTCATTCTTCATCACCTTCGTTCTTTGGCTTGCCTTTGATCAACAAGTCTTCGCTGCCGCGGATTCCCGGCATGTCGTCAAAGACGCTGATTTCAGGTGGCTTGGGACGTTTCTTGAAGATCTGCAGTGATCGAAAGATCTTCAAGAACTCCCACATGGATTCGGGTCGTAGATCGGGTTTCTTGGCCATCATCTTCTTGACCAACTCCGCAAACTCTTTGGTCACGTTGTTGTTCTGCGCGACGGCACTCGGGATGGACGCGTTGAGGTGTTTGCTGAGCAAGTCGTTCGGCGTCTGGCCGGTGTACGGCGGCTTTCCCGTTACCGCTTCGTACAACACACAGCCGAAGGAATAGACGTCGCTGCGTTCGTCACAGATCTTGCCGCGGATCTGTTCCGGCGACATGTAACTGCGAGTGCCCTGCACTGTCCCGCCGCTGCGATGAAACAACTTGCCGATGCCGGACTTCTTTTGCTCGGCGATCGTGAAGTCGATCAGCTTGGTGACGCCTTCGCGACTGACCAGATAATTGTCCGGCTTGATATCGCGATGAATCCAATTCTTGGTGTGCATGTAATACAGGCCTTCGGCGGCCTGCATGATGATCTTGTCCAACATGAACGCCAGAGACTCTGGCCCGCGTCGCAGAGCCTGCTTCATGTTCAATTCGCTGAACAATTCCATGACCAGAAACGGCACCCCGTTTTCGACACGGTGTTCGTACATTTTGACGATGCGATCGCTGCTGAGATCTTTGGCGACGTTGAATTCGTGCTTCAGCGCGGCGATCTCCCCTTTGTTCTCCCGCATGCTGCGTTTCAAAATTTTCAACGCATACCGCTTGTGGTCATGCTCCTCGATGGCTTCCCAAACTTCGCTGGTACTGCCCGCCCGGATCAGTCGTGCCAGGCGATAGGGGCCCAGGAAGTCGCGAGTTTTTGACATTCGTAATCTTTGCGGCCGATGAGGGTTAGAGAAGTTTTGCGGGCTCTCATCATAGTAGACGACCGGCAGATTGGTGTAGACCGAAAGGTGGCCTCAATCGTCACGAACCGCACGGCGTGCGGTTGTCGCTGAGGCCTCGACGGCCTGGGAACCCCTGCCGATGGCGGCAACGCTGCGGATCGCGCGAAGCTGGCCGCCAATCACCTGGTCGATGACGCACCGCCCTGCCCTTTCAGGAACCGGTGTGGGCCCCCGATTCGGCCAGTAATTCTTCGTACAGATCGCGGATCCGCCGGGTCATGGTTTCGTGCTTGAACTGATCGGTGAACCGGCTTCGTCCGGCATTTCCCATCGTTTGTCGCTGCTGCGGGTCGGCGGCTAAATCGATCAATGCGCGGGTCAATGCTTCGATATCTCCGGGGGGAACAAGAAATCCGGTCTCGCCACTGATGCAAACTTCGCGGGCCCCATCGACGTCATAAGAAACCACCGGGCGGCCCGCGATCAAAGCTTGAGGCAAAGCTCGAGCCAGGCCTTCGCGGTACGACGTGTGTGCCAGGCCGTCCATCGCGCTCAATTGACGTGGGACGTCGGTCGGTGGAACCAATCCGGCGAACACAAAGTGCTTCGTCAGCCCGAGTTCGTCCACGCGACGCTGCAGGGAATCTTTCAAGATGCCATCTCCGACCAACAGGAATTTCACCCGTGCATTGGCGGCGACAACGTCCTTGGCCGATTCGATCAGGTCGGCATGGCCCTTCAAATGAAACAGTCGAGCGATCTTGCCGATGACGATGTCTTCATCGACAAAGCCGTAGTGACGCCGCATTTCCGTGCGATGCTGATCAGCGTCGTAAAACGGCTGCACATTCATTCCGCTGTGAATGGTGATGAACTTTTCACGTGGCGCGACGCATGCGTCGACCATCAAATCGGTCATCGCATCGGCCACCGAGATCAACCGGTGGCAACGCTTCGCCGCCCAGCGTTCACACGCGGCGAAGAATCGTCGCGACGCGGCAGGCTGATAAGGGTGAAATGGCGCACCGTGAACGGTGTGCACAACGGCGGGCACCTTTTCCGCCCACCCCGCCCATCGTCCCAGCATGCCGCCCTTGGCACTGTGGGTGTGAACGACATCCGGTTTGTATTGCCGAATCACTTGTCGCAATTGACGGGCGGCGGTGGCGTCACGCAACGGATGAATGTTTCGTCGCAGCGAATCAATCATCCGCACCGGCAAATCGCCGGTTCGTCCCTGACTGATCAAATCGCCTTCGGGGCCCAGCGCGGGTCCGGTCACCAGCAACACGTCATCCCCATACAGCTGAACCAAGTCCAAACAGTTCAGCAACGTGTTTTCTTGCGCGCCGCCGATGATCATTCGCGTGATGACGTGCAGTACGCGCACAAACTTTTCCCGGTTCAAAGACGACGAAGCGTTCAACGGGGCCCCGGTCCGCTGCCTGGGGCCTCCGTTGAACGCGAACACGATCAATACTTTCGCGGTGTCACCGTGCCTTGAACGCGACTGGGCAGTCCTTGAATGTTCAAGAAGCCTTCGGCGTCGTCTTGGTTGTAAGATCCGCCGCCTTCCATGGTCGCGATTTCCGCGTCGTACAAGCTGTTGGGGCTGGTTCGCGAAGCCACCATGACGTTGCCTTTGTACAACTGCAACGTGACTTCGCCGGTCGTGTGTTTTTGGGCGTCACGGATGAACGCAAACAATGCATCCATCTTTTGTGTGTACCAAAACCCGTAGTACACCATTTCGGCGACTTCGGGCGCCATGCGATCACGCAGGTGCATCAGATCGCGATCCATCGTCAATTGCTCGATGTACATCAATGCGTCGTACAGCACGGTCATGCCGGGCGATTCATAGACGCCGCGACTCTTCATGCCCACGAAACGGTTTTCCACCATGTCGATCCGCCCGACTCCGTTGCGACCGGCGATCGTATTCAGCGACTCGACCATCTCCAGTGCATTGACTTGTTTGCCGTTGAGCGTCGTGGGGACTCCGGCTTCGAAACCGATCGTGACTTCCTCGGGTTGATCCGGTGCTTCTTGTGGACTGACGCCCATGCCGAAATCGACAAGCTCCACACCGTTGACATCCAATTCTTCCAACTGGCCCGCTTCGTAACTGATGTGCAGCACGTTTTCGTCGCTGCTGTAGGGCTTTGCGGCGGACGCTTTGACGGGAATCTTCTTCGCGTCACAGTAGTCGATCAATTCGGTACGTCCGGGGAACAGTTCACGGAACTCCTTGATCCGCCATGGCGCGATGATCTTGACCGTCGGGTCCAATGCTTCGGCGGCCAATTGGAACCGACATTGGTCATTGCCCTTGCCGGTGGCACCGTGGGCAAACGCCGTCGCCCCGACTTCGCGAGCGACTTCCAAACACACCTTGCTGATCAGCGGACGGGCGATGGAAGTGCCCAGCAGATAGATCTGTTCGTACTTGGCCTGCCATGCCAGCACGGGGAAAGCGAAGTCGCGACACAGTTCTTCGCGAACGTCGATCAGCCGCGAAGATTTCGCACCACAATCGCGAGCCTTCTGCATGATCGCGTCGCGGTCCTCGCAGGGTTGGCCCAGGTCGACATAGACCGCATGCACTTCATAGCCCTGGTCTTGCAACCAACCGAGAATGACCGAAGTGTCGAGGCCGCCGGAATAGGCGAGGACGCAGCTTTTCATGGATCGTTATTCTGTTGAGAAAATTTGTGACGAATTTGACGATATTGGAAAATCGAATCGTTCCGCTGGCAACCGCCCCTCCGGCGGCCTTTGTCGACCGATAGATTCGATACCGCGTCGGTCCGTGCCGATGTCGATCGATGACCGGTCTTGCGACCGGCCACGGTTTCCATTTCCGCGTCCACCCGTCACCCGCCTCCTGGTATCCGATCGGTGCCACGGGTCGGCCCCGCACCCTGCCCTGCCCTCGTTTCATCGCCAAAGCGACCGTGATTATGTCTGATTCGACCCCACTGCCCGCCGATCTGATCCGCCAGCTGGAACAATTGGCCGCGGGAAACGCCAGCGTCGACGAAGTGACCGATTGGATTCGAGCCGCCGGCGGCCCCGAATGCTTGGCCAGCCCCGCGGACAATTTGCGTTCGATCGATGGAGCGACCGTGGACCTGGGACGCCGTGACCGGTGTGGTTTCGGCGAGGTGATTTTCGGCGAAGGCAAGTCGGCGGAACTGATCACGCGGATCATCCAAACCCAACTGGATGCCCAGCAGCACGCCTTGGTCACCCGATTGGATAACACCACGGCGGCCCAGGTTCGCCGCTGTTTCGAGCATGCGTTTTACAATCCCCTGGCCCATACGTTGCGCGTCGGCCAGCTGGAATGCCCTGCGGCGCAGCAGCTGGACATCGAACAGGTCGACCAAATCCCGCACGTCGGGGTAATCACCGCAGGCAGCACCGATCAGCACGTCGCCGAGGAAGCCATCGAGACACTGTTTTGGATGGGCATCCCGTTTCGTCGTTTCGACGACATCGGCGTCGCAGGCCCTGCCCGGTTGATGGCGTCGGTGCCTCAGCTGCAAAAGGCGGATGCCTTGGTGGTGGTCGCCGGCATGGAAGGTGCACTGCCGTCGGTCGTTTCCGGGCACGTCGCGGTTCCCGTGTTCGCGGTGCCGACCAGCGTCGGATACGGTGCCAACCTGGGCGGCCTGACTCCGCTGATGGGCATGCTTAGCAGCTGCACGGCGAACGTGGCCGTGGTGAACGTCGATGCCGGATTCAAGGGCGGCTACTTGGCCGGGCTGGTGGTTTCGCGAATCCAACACGCCACGACGCAAGCGTCTGGCTGACCCATCGAGCGACGCCATCGCGAACGATCCAGGTACGCCTGCGTCCCATCGGCGCCCGGCCTTTCGCACTTTTTCGGCACATTGAAACCCGATGAACCACCCTGCCCCGCCGCTTCCAGCCCGTCCGACCCGCAAAACTGACGCTCACAAAGGCGATTTCGGAAAATGCCTGTTGGTGGGTGGTTCGCGTGGCATGGCCGGATCGATCGCACTGAGCACCTTGGCGACGCTGCGCACCGGTTCCGGTCTGGTCACCGCCGCGGTTCCCGACGGTTGCCTGGAAACAGTGGCAGCGTTTCACCCGTGCGCGATGACGGTGCCGCTGGACGACCAGGGCGGCCAATTCGGCGCTCAAGCGGCCCAGCAGTTGGCGGATTTCCTGCAAGACGACGCCACCGGCGGAGACATCAAGTTTGATGCGATCGGGTGCGGACCTGGAATGTCGACCAGTTTAGGGTCACAGCGGATCGTCGATTTGCTGTGGAATCAAACCACCAAGGTCCCCCGCGTGTTCGATGCCGACGCGCTGAACATTTTGTCCGCGAAAGGATGGCTGAACTCGACACAGTCCGCCGATGCATCGGCGGACGTCGGACCGGTTGTCCTGACACCCCATCCGGGCGAACTGCAGCGATTGACGGGTGTTTCCGCATCCGACCGTCAGAGACAAATCGATGCGGCTGCTTCGATCGCGAATCGTACGGGCGCTGTCATTGTGGTCAAAGGCGGGCCAACGGTGGTCGTGGGCCGCGCGGGCCGCTGGACCAACACGACCGGCAACCCGGGCATGGCGACGGCGGGATGCGGCGATGTGTTGACCGGCGTGATCACGTCGCTGTTGGGGCAACGCGGCGACGATGGTCGGCGAATGTCTCCCTGGGATGCGGCACGGCTGGGTGTTTTTCTGCACGGCACCGCCGGCGACCGTGCGGCGGAACGGTTGGGGCAAGCCTTCATGGTGGCGACCGATGTGATTGACGGGCTGAGCGACGGTCCGTCGGATCGATGAAGCTGACGCGGCGAAGAACTGTCATCCAAAACCGGCAACCGCTGGGGGTGGGCCTTTCCGATTCGTCGCGTGAAGTTCATCATGCCCCCCGTGACTGAAATCGTGTACCTGGATGAAATCCCCGGCCCCGCCGGGGCGCCCCCGCGGACCTCGCCGCGCGGGGACACTGGTGCGCGTCAATCCGATTTGGATCGCTTGCAGCGCGGCGTGCTGTCGATCGGCAACTTTGATGGCGTACACCTGGGTCATCAATCGTTGTTACGCCGTTTGCGTTCCATGGCCGATGAACTGGGCGGCCCCAGTGTGGCGATCGTCTTTGACCCGCATCCGGCAGAGATCTTGCGTCCGGATAACCCGCCGCCGCGGCTGACCACCCTGCCCCGCCGCGCAGATTTGATGTCGCCGCTGGGAATCGATTTCTTGTTGGTTTGCCGAACCACCCAGGCGCTTTTGAATCTTTCGCCGGACGACTTTTTCGACCGCTTCATCCTGTCGACACTGGCCGCCCGCGGAATGGTCGAAGGCCCCAATTTTTGCTTCGGCAAAGACCGCCGGGGAGACATTCCGATGCTGCGGCAGCGTTGCGACAAGCAACAAATGCAATTGGAGATCGTGACGGCCGCCGACGACGGCGCCGAAATGATCAGCAGCAGCCGAATTCGTCAGTGTTTGTCGCAATCCGATGTGGCATCGGCCGCCGCCATGCTGGGCCGGCCGCATCGAGTTTCCGGGTTCGTTGTGACGGGTGATCAGCGTGGCCGCAAGATCGGGTTCCCCACCGCCAACTTGGATCAATGGTCGACGATGGCGCCTTCGCCGGGTGTGTACAGCGGACGCGTGGAATTGGAATCGGGTGCCCAACATCCCGCAGCCATTCATCTGGGGCCGAATCCGACTTTTGAAACTGACATGAAATTGAAGTTTGAGATCCACGTGTTGGACTACAGTGGGTCGCTTTACGATCAAATTCTCGCGGTCGACTTCATCGACCACATTCGCGCGGTCCATTCGTTTGCATCCGTGGACGACTTGATCGCACAGTTGAAACGCGACGTTGCCACGACGCGGCGTCACTACTTGAATTGGATGAATCGCTAATGGGCGTCAATTGGAAAGCTTTCGTCGATCAAATCTCGCACTATCAGTCTTTTGTGCTGGTCAGTCACATTCGCCCCGACTGCGATGCGTTGGGCAGCGAACTGGCAATGGCCGAAGTCCTGCGAGCGATCGGCAAAGACGTTCGGATCATCAACGCCCACCGCACACCTCCGGCGTTGCAGTTCTTGGATCCGGCCGGCAACATCGACGTGCTGGGCGATGATGTCGAAGCGGAAGACATTCATTGCGATTGCTTCATGATCCTGGACACCAGCGCATGGGCCCAGTTGGGCGACATGGGTGATGTGATTCGCACCGCCACCTGTGACAAGATGGTCCTGGACCACCACGTCGGTGAAGACGACTTGGGCGCGACGATGTTCAAGGACTACCAGGCCGAAGCGACCGGTCATTTGGTGATCCAAGCGGCCGATGCCTGCAACGTTCCGCTGACCCGAAAGATGGGCGTGGCGGCATTTGCGGCGATCGCCACGGATACCGGATGGTTTCGTTTCGGCAGTGTGACGCCGGAAACGTTTCGCGTGATCTCGCGGTTGGTGGAAGTCGGCGTGGTCCCCAGCGAAGTCTACGGCGACCTTTACGAACGTGACACGTTGGGCCGTTTGAAGCTGCGTGGATTGATTCTGTCACGCACCGAGGCGGAATTGGACGGAGCACTCGTTCACACCTACGTCCAGAAAGAAGACTTCGCCGCGATGGGCGCGGAACCATCGGACACCGAAGACGCGATCAACCTGACGCTTTCGGTCGGTGGCACAAAAGGCGCGGTCATTTTCGTCGGCCAACTGCGTGGCGGATACAAACTGAGCTTTCGCAGCCGCTGTGACATGGATTGCAACGAAATCGCACGCCAATTCGGCGGCGGCGGCCACAAGGCGGCTGCTGGGGCGTTCGTCGAGGGCACGTTAGCCGAAGCCCAAGAACGTGTTTTGCCGGTCGTCCGCCAAGCGATGCAAAAGGCGTTGGGGCTGTAAGACGTCCGGCGAAGCGGCGTCACAACAGCCATGTCCACGGCCGAACGAAGATTCGGCCGAAGGCATTGGCAGAACGCAATCCACGGAACGCCAAAGGTTGGCTGCGCCGCCTATTGCTTCAAGACAAACCCGCACAATGCCCAACCGTCGTCGGTCGTGACCACAAAGTTACCGGCGACACCAAAGTATTTTTGGATCGTCTTGAACGGTGGCAACTTCTTCGCTTCGATCGGGTCGGGCTCGTCTTGTAATTCCGATTCGTCGACGATTCGCTTGATCAGCGACGCCAGCACCGAATCGCTATTTCGCAGTTCTCCTTGGCGAAGCAATTCATATTTGATGCGGCGCGACAGATCGGTTCGAACGATCCGATCGACTGCCACGTCTTCGGCCCCCAGCGACTGCATGGCCGCGACAGCCTTTTGCACCCGAGTGTTCGCATTCAGACCATCGGCGGGCGGCTTTCGCATCCGCTTGGCGGTTTCGATCAGCAAATCGGAATGGCTGCTGAAGACGACATAGTCCGCTTGGCCCTCGCGAGTCGCGGGCACAACGGCGATCGCCCAGGTCGTCAACAACTGCTGTTTTTCTTCTTCGGCGGGCGCGACGTCTTGGAAGTCCCCAAAGTCGCCAAACAATTCGTCCTCGAACGATTCGTCGTCATCGGTGACTTCGTATTTCCAGACTTCCAAATCGGGAATCGATTCCAACAACGTAAAATTGGGTTCGTTTTGCATGATGCGACGCAGCGAACCCTTAATGACCGCCGCATCCTTCAGTTCCAGCGCGACCAACATGCGTTCCGATGAAACGGAAGCGGGCAAAACGTTGTCGGTCAACAAGATCATTTCTTCGCCCAGGTTGGGCACGACGTCGTTCAAGATGTCGACGTTTGCGGTGTCTTCACCGCGGCGAATGTCTTCCAGCGTGTCCATAAAGACTTCGCTGCCCATCGCTTCGTCGACCAACGTTTCCAGCGCCAGAAACGCATCACCAACTTCCCAGCTAAGCCGCATGAAATTGGCCGTGTCGCCGCCGACCCAGTCCGGGATTTCGGGTCGTGGTCGATTCGGAAACTGTAGGACTCGAGCACCCAACAGATAGCGTTGATCGTCTTCGGCGGTCGGTGGTGCGATCACGACGCCACGGTGCAGCCAATCAAAATCACCGGTGCCGATCGCCACAGTTCCGCCGGCCGCCTGAATGGCATCGAACCCCTGGTTCTGCAACAGTTCCAAGATTTGAACATTGCCACGTCGATCAACGTGAAATGCTTCGCGTGCGATTTCGCCCATCGCAAAGGGTTCGGCATACCACTGCACGCCCATCGGGACGCCGGGAACGTCGTCGCCCAGTCGCTGAACATCATCCTTGATCGCCGCTTCGGAACGCGAGCGAATCGTTGAATACAGATCCGCATCGCGGATCGTGTCCGAGGGTGCACGGCCTTGAATCGCATCGATCAGTTCGGTCACCAGTGTGTCACGATCAGACGCGATCACACGATCTTCGCTTTTCCAGATCGCGATCTGTTCGATCTTGTATTGGCCGACTTTGGTCTTTGGCATGTACACGCGAATCGTTTCGCCGGCATGTTCCAGATCCTTGCGTTGGGCTTCGCGGACTTTCATGTCGGCGTCGACCTGCTGCAGAACTTCATCAGCAGCCTCGCTACGACCACGGATGTCGGCGATCACACAAAATGCGTAGGGCCGACGCGGTTCTTTGGGGTACGGCAACCAAGCCGCGACGACTTCACCCGATGCGATGTCGTAAACGTCTTCGACCTTCAGCCCGATCTTTTTGTCCAACGAATCCAGGTACTTGTTGGCCAGTTCGCGTTGGGCTTCGCGAAACGGCTTCATCGAAGGATCGTCCAACAGCCGCCCGAAATTGGTTTCGCCGCCGGAAGCACAGAAATCAGGAAGACTGGGAAAACGCACCAGCCCGGCCGTCGTGCTGGGCAGCAAATCGATCGCCGATGCGAACGCAGCTTCCCCGTCACCGTCCGCTTCGGCGGCAGAAACATCGCCATCAGTTTCGACCGCATCTTGGGCGGCCGCAACGTTTTGGCCCTCGCCCGTTGCGACAACGCACAGGACCAAGCATGCCGAAAGGATCAGACGGCTGACCGACCGTGGTTGACCGATTCGCCGGATCGCAAAAAAAGACAAAAGAGACATAGAGTCCGTCAGATTGCTAGTTGCATTTGTCGAAGCAAGATCGGCATCCGTTTGGGTTCGTCGCCGCCCCTCGCTTGTCGGGAACCGCGTTCGATTGCGGCCCCACCGCCAAGCAGTATGTTATCGAACTCGTTTTTGATTCGATACGCCGTTTAAGACAGACCTTTCGTGCCTAACACCCCCCCAGACGACGGTACGTCCTTGGACACCTACCAGAACCCCCTGATCCAGCGTTATGCGTCGCCCGAAATGGCGACCCATTGGGGAAATACCCGCCGTTTTGCGACTTGGCGGTCGCTGTGGGTCGCTTTGGCAGAAGCGGAACAAGAACTGGGCATCGCGATCACCGATGATCAGATTCGCCAGTTGAAACAGTTTCAAGACGATTTGAACCTGGACGTCGCCAAGGACTACGAAAAAAAACTACGGCATGACGTGATGGCGCACGTCCACGCCTATGGCGACCAATGCCCCGACGCCCGGGGGATCATCCACTTGGGCGCGACCAGTTGCTTCATCACCGACAACGCCGACTTGGTGTTGATTCGTCAGGCCTTGCGACTGGTCGCCCGCCGCCTGGCGGCGACGATCCTTCGGATGGCCGATTTCGCCCAACAGCACCGTGCCTTGCCCTGCCTGGCGTTCACCCACTTTCAGCCGGCACAGCCGACGACGGTCGGAAAGCGATGCACGCTGTGGATGTACGACTTGGTGCTGGACTTGGTCGAAGTCGAACATCGCTTGGACCAACTGGCCTGCCGCAGCACCAAAGGCACCACCGGCACCCAAGCCAGCTTTTTGGAACTGTTCAGCGGCGACGCCGACAAAGTCCGGCAATTGGAAAAGCGGGTCGCCGAAAAACTGGGTTTCGAAAAGATCTACGCCGTCACTGGTCAAACCTATCCCCGCAAAGTCGACAGCCAAATCCTAGACGCCCTTTCGGGGATCGGCCAAAGCCTTCACAAGATCGCGACGGACCTGCGACTGTTGGCCGGTCGTAAGGAAGTGGAAGAGCCGTTTGAAAAACACCAAATCGGCAGTAGTGCCATGGCTTACAAACGCAACCCGATGCGAAGCGAACGGATCTGCGCTTTGTCACGGTTTGTGATCTGCCTGCAAAGCAGCCCGGCGATGACCGCCGCGACGCAGTGGATGGAACGAACCTTGGACGACAGTGCCAATCGCCGCTTGGTCATTCCACAAGCTTTCCTGGCCATCGATGCGGCCTTGGTGCTGATGCAAAACGTCGCCGACGGCATGGTGGTTTATCCGGCGACGATCGCCCGCAACTTGGCCGCCGAACTGCCCTTCATGGCGACCGAGAACATCTTGATGCAGGCCGTGTCGGCCGGCGGCGACCGGCAAGAACTGCATGAACAGATTCGGGTCCACAGCCAGGCGGCCGCCCAGCGGGTCAAGAACGAAGGCGCCGACAACGATCTGCTGGACCGCCTGAAACAAGACACCGCGTTTTCAGGTATCGATGTCGATGCCGCCACCGACCCGTCGGCTTTTGTCGGGCGGGCCCCCGAGCAAGTCGACGAATTCCTTGGCGACGTCGTCGGCCCGATCCGCCAGCGTTATCAAAGCGATACTGACCTTAGCGTCGACGTTCACGTCTAAGCGCCGAAGCTGGGAACAAAGACCGACGCCTGTTGAAGCAACGACGCCATGCCGAAAGCAAAGCACACCGGGCATCATGTTCGTTCCGTGATGTCTGGTATCGGCAACGTGCGGCCAGGCGGCGTTTAATCTTTCCGTGGCACCTGGGTATCGAATTGGCCACGCGACAGGTCCGTCGACGCTTTCATTCGCGCGACGGTCGCCTCGTACAACCGCTGTTGAGACCGGAAGGCAGAATCCGGATCTTCAGGCACCGTGCGAATGTACTGTCCGTTGGGCTGCATCACCCAGGCGTTGGTGTCGTCTTGGAAATAGGTCTGCAGAGTCTCGAACAGTTTCTCACGACATGCCGGATCCAGAACGGGGACCAGTAATTCCACGCGTCGATCCAAGTTCCGCGGCATCCAATCGGCGCTGCTGATGAACAGCTGCCCGTCGCCACCGTGCCGAAAGTACAAGATCCGGGCGTGTTCCAAGTATCGATCCACGACCGAAACGACACGAATGTTCTCGCTTAGCCCCGCGATGCCTGGCTTCAGACAGCACACGCCGCGAATGTTCAACAGAACTTTCACACCGGCTCGATTGGCTCGGTACAGCGCATCGATCACTTCGGTGTCGACCAACGCGTTAAGCTTCACGATGATTTCCGCTTGATCGCCCTGCACCGCGCGACGCGTTTCCGCATCGATCAGCGTGATCACTTTTTGTCGCAACGTCAGCGGCGCGGCCGCCAGCAATTCGAACGGCTGGGGCTGACTGGCTCCTGTGACGGCGTTGAAAAACGCGGTCGCGTCGTCGCCCAAGACTTCGTCACACGTCAGCAGCGAAACATCGCTGTAAAGCTTCGCGGTGGCTTCGTTGTAGTTTCCGGTACCAAAGTGGATGTAGCGCCGAATGCCTTCCGGTTCGCGGCGAACGACCACACAGACCTTCGCATGAGTCTTCAAGCCGCGAATGCCGTAGATCACCTGCACCCCGGCCTGTTCCATTTCTCGGGCCCATTCGATGTTACGTGCTTCATCGAATCGTGCTTTCAATTCCACGATCGCCGAGACGTATTTGCCGTTCTGCGCGGCCTTCATCAGCGCGGCGACGATGGGACTGTTATTGCTGGTGCGATACAAAATTTGCTTGATCGCCAGAACGTCGGGGTCTCCAGCCGCCTCCTCCAACAGCCGCACCACCGGATCGAATCGCTCGTACGGATGTACCAGCAACCAATCACCTTCGCCCATCGTTGCAAACATCGAATCCGCTGGATCGATCCCGGGCGTCCCCTGGGGCGGCCAAGGAACGTCCTTCAGTTTGCCGAATCCCTTGATGCCACTTAGGCCGAACAAATACGTCAGGTCCAACGGACCATCAATACGAAACGTGTCCCGCTGCTGGACGCCCATCGTTTCGGTCAGAAAGGCGGTCATTTCATCGCCGGCCGTCGCGGCCAATTCCAACCGCACCACGTCGCTTTGCCGTCGGCCTTCCAGGACTTCTTCCATGCCTTCAAGCAAGTCACCGGCGCCGTCTTCACGCAATTCGATGTCGGCGTTCCGAGTGATTCGGAACGGCGTGGCTTCCAGGACGCGACGCCCCTGAAAAAACTCTGCGGCGAAGTGACCGACCAAGTCTTCCAGCAACACGTACGCATAACCGTCATCCGACGGCAATTGAATGATCCGCGGCAACGCGCGTCCCAGTGGGATGATCGCGAAATGCCACAACGGGGTTTCTCCGTCGGGCCCCACCACCGGCTTGCCCAACCCCGGGTCCTGTCCGTCCAACCGGACGCAAAGATGCATCGACAGCCCTTGCAGCATCGGGAACGGCCGATCGTGAAAAACCGCGTGCGGCGTCAACACGGGTAAGACATCCGCAACGAATGTTCGGTGTGCGTCTTGACGCGTGCTTTCGGAACAATTCGACAGGTCCACACGATGGATCCCGTTTTCGACCAATTCCGGTTCCAATTGTTCGCGAAAATGGGCCCCCTGGCGTCCGACCAGCAGATGACAACGGGTCAGCACCGCTTGCAGTTGCTCGCTGACCGTCATTCCGGCGGGATCACGCGACAGGGAATTGCGTTCGTACTGCAATTTCAGCCCGCCAACGCGGACCATCACAAATTCATCCAGATTGGATCCGGTGATGGCCAAAAACTTTGCCCGTTCCAGCAACGGCACCTCGGGATCGGTCGCCTGGTCCAAGACTCTGGCGTTGAATTCCAGCCATCCCAGTTCGCGATTGACGAATCGATCGACCGGCAATTTCGATTCGGACTTGGTCGACTTTTTCGTGGCTTTCGACGTCTTTGACGTCCGTGGGGTCGAAGCACTCAAAGGATGAACTCGCTGGATAAAAAACGCGGGAAGACAGGGATCACCGGGTTTGCAAACGTCACCACGACCGTAATGGAAATGGGTCGCGATTCGGCACGCCGCCGTCTTATCGTCACTCAGGCGGACACAAAATCAATTGGGCTTACCGCATCAATCGGGCTTACCGCCAATCGGTCAACGGGATCGAACGATCGTCACGATACCCCTTTGGTGACATTCGCATTCAGCCCACCCAAAGCGGCCGACCATTTTCGGCCAAGCCTAGCGCGGCAGCGAACCGTCGCCCCCGGCCGAGGACGGTCGCCGCGCGGTCGCGGCAACCGGTGAATCCCCCGCATCCGATTCGCCCTCGGTTTCAACAGCGTCGGAAGCCGTTTCGTCGACCTCGGAAGTCCCCAAAAGAATGCGAAACGCTTTCGGATAAAAGTCTTTTCCGTACGTCAATTCGCCACCTTGGTGACCGACCATTCCGACCATCATGGCGACCAACAACAGCCCGCCTTTCCAAACCTTGTTCAAGTGTGACTTGTCTGATCGCAAAGCGACGATGGCGATGAACGCTGAAACACAAGCGAACACGGTGACGATCACACCGCCCCAGCGATGCCAGAAGACTTCGCTGTCAAAATCCACTCGCGTCCAACCTGCATATCCTTTCTCCGTCGCGAACGACCAGCCCATGGCCGTGGCCGCCACCGCGGTCAACGCGCCCAAAATCAGGCACGCGGCGGGGATCTGAGTACCGATCGCCGGCCAACGCCACCCCAACACCACGAACAACGCACCGACCAGCAACAGAGCGATGGGAAAGTGTACGGTCGCGGGGTGGAAAAAACCCTGGAACGACCAGACACGCGAAGCGACGGGCAACGCCACATCGGCGGCCTGTTCGATCGCCTCCTCAATCGGCGTGTCGTCATCGACCGCACGGACGACCACGCCCTCGGGCCAATGAGCTCCCTCATTGATCCAGGTCGCCATTAACGTCAGTTCGGCCGAGCTCAAGGGTCCGCCTTGGGAACGCGGCGGCATCAGCATGTCGGGATCGTCGGTGGCCAGGTAGTCGGCAAAAACGCTGCTGGATTCCGCGTCCTCCGGCTCGACGTAATACATGAACTCCTCCGCCTCATCGACGCGAAAATCGTTCTTGGCTTCGTCCGCATTGTGACACTCCAAGCATCGGTCACGCAGGATCGGCAGAATGTCTCGCTGGAAATCCACCAAACGCCCCTCGTCATCGCGTGGCATGCGTTCGTCCTGTGCCGCAGCGGTCCCCGCGACCCCCAAGACCATGCTGAATGCGATTGTGAATCGTAAGACTTGTGGAACCATCATCGACCAGGGTCCTTGTGCGAATCTTTCGGGTGGGGAAGGCGGGAAAGTGGGGTGGCATTCGATGCCGTCGGTGCCGGGCGGCGTGCGAGTTCCAACGGCGGAGGGGATTCCATTGTCATCCCGCGCCGACGGCGTGGCTAGACCGCGGCAGTCGGCGGGATGCTGATCGTTCCCCGCTTCGTCGACACGACAGTGGAATATGGACCGGACTGACGCCAAGGCTAACGGATCATCCGACCAAGGCTTTCAAACCCTGGACCATCATGCCCAGGTGTGTCAGATTGCCGTTGCGACCGAAAGCCCGCAGTCCAACCGAATCTTCGGTGCGCGTCATGCCCCCCTTCGACAATGGAATCGCCTTACCGTGACATCGACCGCCCCCCGCATCGCGATCAATCAATTGGCCGACGGCCAGACGGTGGCCCAGGCATTTCGTGTTGCCGACAAACAGATTCGAGTCAACCGCCAGGGCGGCAAGTACTTGTTCCTACGTCTGGCCGATCGAACGGGCAAGATCGTGGGCATGATGTGGAACGTCGACGAGAGAGTGGCCGATTCGTTCGACCGGGCCGACTACATCCACACCGAAGGGCGAACGCAAGTTCACAACGGTGCGTTGCAAGTCATCGTCACACAGCTGGAACGCATGGACCCATCGGAGGTTGACCCGGCGGACTTCGAGCAATTCGACGCCGAGCAGTCTCAGCGTTTGATGGCTCGGCTGACCGAGCAGTTGGGTTCGATCGAAGACCCCCAACTGTCACGATTGGCCCAGTGCTATCTGAACGACGGTGATCTGATGAACCAATTGGCCTCCGCCGCTGCGGCGGTCGTACATCATCACGCTTTCCCCGGTGGGTTGCTGCGTCACACCGTCGACCTGATGGAACTGGCCGACTTCGTTGGCAAGCGATACGAATCGATCGATCGCGATCTGTTGTTGCTGGGGGCTTTCCTTCACGACTTGGGAAAGATGCACGAACTGTCCAGCGACGGCGAGTTGTCGTATACCGATCGCGGCCAAATGGTCGGCCACATCGTGATCGGGATCCAAATGCTGGGCGACAAGATCCAACAAATCGATACACCGGAGACACCTTTCCCGGTGGACTTGCGGTACCAATTGGAACACCTGATCGTCAGCCATCACGGCGAATTCGAATACGGCAGCCCACGATTGCCGTCGACGATGGAAGCGGTGGCGTTGCATCACATTGACAACTTGGACGCCAAGATCAGCAGCTTTGCCAGCGTGATCGAACAAGACGTTTCGGCCGACCCACACTGGACCAACTACAACCCGTCGATCGGACGAAAATTGTGGAAGAAGTGACCAAACGTAAGGCCGTTGTTTTGCTATCCGGTGGCTTGGACAGCACGACCTGTCTGGCGATCGCATCCGCCGAAGGATTCGCGGTTCACGGAATCAGCTTTCGCTATGGACAACGACATCAATATGAACTGGATCGGGCACACGCGGTCGCCCAACAGTTCGGCGTTGCATCGCATCGAATCGTCGACATCGACTTGGCCGCGTTTGGCGGTTCGGCGTTGACCGACCCATCGATCGATGTCCCCAAGAGCGATTCGGTGCACGGCATCGGTGAAGGGATTCCGGTGACCTATGTCCCGGCACGCAACACGGTGTTTCTGTCCTTGGCACTTGCGATGGCCGAAACGATCGAGGCGCGGGATATCTTCATCGGCGTCAACGCACTGGACTACAGTGGCTATCCGGATTGTCGCCCGGACTTCATCGCGTCATTTGAACAGACGGCCAACTTGGCGACCAAGATCGGTGTCCAAGACGGTGGGCGGATTCGAATCCACGCGCCGCTGATCGAGTTATCCAAAGCCGAGATCATTCGCCGCGGCTTGGAACTGGGGGTCGACTACGGACAAACACTTTCGTGTTACGACCCGGGCGACGGCGGCGTCGCCTGCGGACACTGCGACGCGTGCCTGTTGCGGCAAAAGGGATTCGAAGCCAACGGAATGCCCGACCCGGCCCCCCAAGTCTAGCCGCCGGTGCATCGCGACCTATCGCGACCAGGGCAGCAGCCAGCCCCGTCCAGGCGGCCGATTCAACCAAGGAATTTCGGCGACCGAAACGTTGCCGAATCCCGCAACGCGGACCCCTTGGTAATCAAACGGGCCGCTACGACGGATCGATTGACGCAACGTGGCTTTCATCGCCGACTTGTTTCGACGAGACAGAATCCACACACGATCACGGGAACTCATCGGTGCCCCCAACTGTTCCAACGGGAACAGCAAATGGCGATCGATGGGACGCACTTCAATCGCTTCGCCGTCGCCGACGTTCACCCGGTACGGGCCATGAACCGGCAACGTCAAATAGGCGATCGGACTGGAATCACCTGCCACGGACACGGTCCTGCCTTCGGATAACCCTCGCTGCAAATACGCGTCGTATTCGATCAGCCCCGCATCCACATACAACGTGTCCCCAGGCCCCATCTGTTCGTCCAGCCAGCGAATCGCGCCACGCCAGTCTTCCCCACGTGCCACCAAAGGACGCGGCAAACGAGCGATGGCCGACGGTGTCCGCTGCTGCCACATCATCCATCCCAAACTGGCCAACGCCACAACCAACGACATCGCAAAGCGAAACGCGGGCACCGACTGTCGCCGCCATGCCCATGCCCACCCACCGTGATGCACCGATGCGGCACAGCACCCCGGTACGGCTGCCAACATCGGCAGGACGACAATGAAATAGCGACGATGCCAAAGCGGTACCCAGCCGGCCCATGATGCCAGCCAGTACGTTGTCGTTGCCGCCATCGCAATCAAAGCGATCCCAAACCCACACCGCCACACCGTCGTTCGAATTCCACCGAAGACCACCGAAACGGTCAACGGAATGATCAACAGTCCCGCCCACGGCCAGACGTGCCACCACTGGTTCCAAGTTCGCGCCGTGGCAAACGTCGCCCAGTGGTCGCGGTGTGCCCAAGAATTTAACAGCGTCCATTGCCAGGCAGCCAGCAATGCAGCGACCAGCATCGTCCATCGCAATCCATCATTCAGCGAAACACGCAACCAGGGCTCGCGGTTTGTCCCTAAACGACGAAATGCCCATGCGGTCAGCGGCAACCAAGCGACTGCGGCAAAATTGGCGGGCTGGCACAACACAATCAGCACCATGGCGATGGTCAATTGCCATGCCGCCCTGCCCCGCCGGACGCCGGCGGTCGTCGCATCCAGCCCAGACGTGGCATCGGGCACCGTCGCCGCATCCGGCCGCATGAGTGTGAACCAACCATCGATGGCAAACACCGACGCCAATAACACGACCGCATAGGGACGCAATTCCGTGGCAAAGAAAGTTGCGTTCGCTTCAACCGCCAGCACCAGTCCCGACGCCACTCCGGCGACTAGACAGCGACTGTGCCGGGCGATGCTGAACGTCATCGTGCCCGCGGCGGCGGCGACCGACAAAACGCTGGTCAACCGCAGCGCGATTTCACTGTCACCGGACAGGGACTTCCAAACCCAAAGCCCCCAAAAATAGACGGGCATTTGATTGCCAAGCGCCGCGCGGCCGCGGACCTGATGCCAATCAGCATCGATGGCCCAGGCGGTGTGAAGCTCATCGACCCAAAAGCTTTCGTAGCACGACGAAAGCCTTAACAAGCACGCGGCGATCGCAACAACCGACGCGACCACGACTCCAATCGTCGTCGTCCGTCGCGGTGACCACTGGTGTTCCCACTGAAGCATCAAAGCTGATTAGCCGTCCGGATTCGCCGTGCTGAAATAATCGCACAGGTTAGCCGTCTTGGGCCGCATCCGCTGTGTCGGCGACCGGATCATCGGCAACTTCCACCAAGATCTTGCAAGCTCGATCGATCTGCTCAGGCGAAACATCAAGATGGGTGACCAGTCGGATCGCCTGTTTGCCGAACGTGAAAGAACGCACTCCGGCTTGCTCCAGTTTTTCACAAAACTGCTGGGCTGTTCCCCAATCTGGGTGCACGTCCAACACGACCAAGTTGGTTTCCACTCGGTCGCCACGGGCGCGAATCATGGGCGAACGACACGCGGCAACGGCCAACTTGCGTGCCGCTTCGTGATCGTTGATCAAACGGTCGCGATGGTGCTGCAGCGCGTACAAAGCCCCCGCCGCAACGATGCCGACCTGACGCATCGCACCGCCGAACAACTTTCGGGCTCGTCTGGCTTGATCCATCAAATCCCTCGGCCCCACCAAAGCCGACCCCACCGGGGCGCCCAGCCCCTTGCTGTAGCAAACACTGACGGTGTCGAACGGTGCGGCTAAATCGCCCAGCGAAATTCCTTTGGCGACCGAAGCGTTCCACAGCCTGGCGCCGTCCAAATGCCGTCGCAGCCCGTTCTCCGCCGCCCAGTCGCACAGGGCGATCGTTTCGTCGTGCGGCAAGACCCGGCCGCCCCATCGGTTGTGCGTATTTTCCAAACACAGCAACGCCGTCCGAACCATATAGTCGGTTTCCGGACGAATCTGATCTTGAACGTCGGCCACCCTCAGCACCCCGTTTTCACCCGCAATTGGATGCGCGACGAGTCCTGACAACTGGGCAAACGCCCCTTGTTCGTACTGATAGATGTGGGCCTCCGTTTCGCAAAGAAACTCGGTACCACGTTCACAATGGATTCGAATCCCGATTTGGTTGGACATCGATCCGCTGGGCATAAAGACGGCGTCCTCCTTTCCCAACAGTTCGGCTGTGAACCTTTCCAAATGTTCAACGGTCGGATCGGTATCGATCACGGCGTCACCGACTTCCGCGGTCGCCATGGCTTGCCGCATCGCGGCGGTGGGTTTGGTCAGCGTGTCACTTCGCAGGTCGATCATGGAGCGTCCGAAAGATAGTTTGACGTAGAAACCAGCCGCCTCTTGGGTGCATCGTAACAGTCCGTTGCGATTGCTAGGATGGCGGGTCGAGTCGACCAAGCCGTTCGTCGCCCCCTCAGATTCATGCCCTGCGAATTCGTTACCTGAACCAACGTCCCGTTTCGACCTGCACCCGGATCCCGTCGTTCCAATGACTCCAAGCCCCGCTCTTTCCCTGCAACGCGTCGATGCCCGTCGCGAATCGCCACCCATTTTGGATGAGCTGCGCGACCGCTTGAGCCCCCAAGGCGACGTCGTCAGCCCCCGCGGGAAAGCACTGACCGAAAAAGTTTTTGGGCGGCCTTTGACTCCGGTGGAAGTGGTTCAAACCATTTGTGCCGATGTTCAAAGTCAGGGCATCGATGCATTGCTGCGGTACACCCAAGCACTGGATGCCGCCGAACTGACCGCCGACACCATCCGCGTCCCCGATGCCGATTTAAAACAGGCTCACCAGAACGCCGATCCCGCGCTAATCGAGTCTGTCCGACGAATCCGCGACAACGTCGCTGATTTTCAGCAAGCGATTTTGCATCGCGATGTCACGATCACTCCCAGGCCCGGCGTGGCGTTGACCCAGCGTTACCTGCCCCTGCGCCGCATCGGAGTTTGCGTTCCCGGCGGCGCCGCCGCCTATCCTTCCACGGTGTTGATGACGGTCGTCCCCGCCCAGGTCGCCGGTGTCAAAGAAATCGCCGTCGTCGCACCGCCGACCCCCTTTGGCGCCTACAACACGGACATGCTGGCGACCTGTCACGAACTGGGCGTCACCGAGGTCTATCGCGTGGGCGGTGCGCAAGCGGTCGCGGCACTGGCATACGGTTGCCAGTCCATCGATGCGGTCGACAAAATCGTGGGCCCGGGCAATCTGTTCGTGGCCCTGGCAAAGAAACATGTTTACGGAACGGTCGACATCGATTCGTTTGCCGGTCCCAGCGAAGTCATCGTGATCGCCGATGAAACCGCACGCCCCGACTATGTGGCAGCCGACTTGATCGCACAGGCCGAACACAGCCCCGGCAGTGCATTGTTGATCACGTGGGACGAATCGTTGCCGGACCGGGTGGAAGCCGAATTGCAATCGCAATTGGGGGTCCTGGACCGCAGTGATTTGACCATCGATTCGCTGAACCAGTTTGGTGCCATCATCTTGGTTCGTGACGCCGATCAAGCTTGTGAATTGACCGATCGGTTTGCCCCCGAACACCTGCACATCGAAACCGCCGACCCCCGTTCCCAGATTGCCAAAATCCGCAACAGCGGTGCCGCTTTTCTGGGACACCACACACCGGTCGCCTTGGGCGATTACGCGGCGGGCCCGTCCCACGTGCTGCCGACCGGGGGAACCTGCACTTGGGCGGCCGGCCTGTGCAGCAACAGTTTTCTTCGCAGCGGCAGCCTGACAGAGTTTGACGAAACTGCGTTACAAAGCATTGCACCCGATGTCATTCGGTTGGCGGAAAAGGAAGGGCTGACCGGTCATGCACGCAGCGTCAGTATCCGCACGTCGTGAATGCATTGCCCGCCTGATGTCGACGTCCAACAACGCACCCATCCATCGATCCCGTTGAACATGCTGCCCTACCGCCCTGCCCTTTCCCGAATGCTGCCGTATGTGCCCGGCGAACAACCGCCGCCGGGGAAATACATCAAGCTGAACACGAACGAAAACCCCTACCCACCGCCACCCGCGGTGGTCGAAGCAATTCAAAAAGCCGCCACCGGTCCGCTGAATCGCTATCCCGATCCGATGGCGACGGCGTTCCGGCGTGCCGCCGCCGACGCACTGGGATTGCCAGGACCGGAATGGGTCCTGGCCGGAAACGGCAGCGATGAAATCTTGACCATGCTGGTGCGCGGGTTCGTCGGCGAGGGACAGAAACTGCGTCTGCCCTACCCCAGCTATATCCTGTATCGCACCTTGGCCGATATCCAAGGCGCGACTTGGCAACAGACCTCGTTCGTCGATGACTGGCAATTGCCCGCGGCCTTTGGCCAGGCCGATAATGACCTGCGGTTGGTGCTGATCCCCAATCCGAACAGCCCCAGCGGGACGCTGGTCGACAAGGATGACTTGGAATCGATCGCACAAGGGTTGCCATGCCCGCTGATCATCGACGAAGCCTATGTGGACTTTGCCAGCGATGATCCGGCACAGTTCGGCAAAGGCTGTATCGAACTGGTGCAGAAACATGAAAACGTGATGATCACGCGGACGCTAAGCAAGTCTTATGGACTGGCCGGCATTCGCTTCGGCTTTCTGATCGCCCAGCCCAGCGTGGTGGCCGAACTGACCAAGATCAAAGACAGCTATAACTGCGACGCGTTGGCGATCGCCGCAGCCACCGCGGCAATGTCGTCCCAAGATTGGCTGCGTGACGTGGTCACCCGAATGAACCAGACCCGAGGCCGGATGCATGTGGAATTGGCCAAAATGGGCTTCGATGTGACCCCGTCACAGGCCAATTTCGTCTGGTGCCGGCACCCCGACGGCGGTCACCAACGGATCTATGAAACCCTGAAGAAGGCCCAAGTGTTGATCCGTTACATGGATTTTCCCGATTGGGGCGACGGCCTGCGAATTTCCGTCGGCACCGACGAACAGATCGACGCTTGTTTGGCCCTAATCCGACGATCAATCTAGTAGACCTGATCAATTGATCCATCCGTTGGATCGGACCGAATCGCCCCCAGCACGAACCCGCCGGGACGCACGATTCAAACCTTGGTCCTGACACGAATTCATCCCCTGGCCCCCTGCCCTTCATTGTTGATAACGCCATGGCACGCACCGCAACGATCCGCCGCAAGACCGGCGAAACCGACATCGATTTGTCGATCGATTTGGACGGCAGCGGTGCCGGTACACGAGAATCCGGAATCGGTTTTTTGGATCACATGCTGGACCTGTTGGCCAAGCATTCCTTGATCGACTTAACGGTCCGTGCCAAGGGCGACCTGCATGTCGACGATCACCACACCAGCGAAGACATTGGGATCGCACTGGGACAAGCGGTTGACCAGGCCTTGGCGGATCGGGCCGGAATCCGCCGCTACGGACACTTCACCCTTCCCATGGATGAGTGTTTGGTCACCGCGGCGGTGGACCTGGGTGGACGCTACGCGTTCGAATACCACGCGCCGATTGCGGCGGCGAAGATCGGAACCTTCGACAGCGAATTGGTCGAGCATTTTTGGCAATCGTTTGCCGCCAACGCTCGATGCAATCTACACGTGGTACTGCATCACGGCCGCAATGCACACCACATTTCCGAATGTGTCTTCAAGACAACCGCGCGGGCGATTCGCATGGCGGCCGAGAGTGATCCTCGCAGCGACGCCATCCCCAGCACCAAGGGCGTGCTGTAACGTCCGCTTGGGGTGCAGCGACATCAGACGTTCGCGTCCATTCCATCAGCGGCGTTGCACGCATTCCCAGGACACGCGTTCGCAGCAGACGCACCCCGCATGCGGGACGCTATGGCTTCACCCCGACGAAGGTCATCCGCAAAGCGTGCAAGGCCTCGGACAACACTTGTTTTTCGTCGTCGTCCAGATTGCCTTCGGTTTTGCTTTGCAGCATCTCCAGCGTATCGATCGTGTGCTTGGCCAACGGCTTGTTGGTTTGCATCTTGCCGTCAGGGCCCGGCATTTGCCCCAACAGAGTCATCGCCTGGGTGAACAGCATCGAAACCAGCACGGTGAAGGATGCTTCGGGCGGCCCACCGCCGGCAGGTCCCGCGGAAGCATCCGCCGGCGCGTCGGAGGCAACTGCAGGTTGCTCAGCGTCTGACTCGGACGCTTCCTGCTCCTTTTCTTTTTGGACCTGTTCTTTCCAGTCGCTGTCGATCACCAGTTTGGGTTCTTTTTCTTCTTCGCTCATGGTCTTTACTTAAGACAAAGAGGCTGGACCAGGGATTCAAATTCCGACCGACCGGAATTTCCCCGATGCACAGGATCGGCTGACAAGATCAAGTTTTTGCGGGATCCGCCTTTTCGCTGGATTCCACCCGCTGCTTTCGTCGCACGATGGCGGCATCGACAAAGCCCTTGAACAACGGATGGGCCTGCAACGGCTTGCTTTTGAATTCCGGGTGAAATTGTGCGGCAACGAACCAAGGATGTTCGGGGACTTCGACGATTTCCACCAGCGCCCCGTCGGGGCTGGTTCCGGCAAATCGCATCCCGTTGGCTTCATACTGTTGTCGGTATTGGTTGTTGAATTCGTACCGGTGTCGATGACGTTCGTGGATGTCTTCGCAACCATAGGCTTTTGCGGATGCACTGTGACGATCCAGGGTCGTCGGATGCGATCCCAAACGCATGGTGCCGCCCATTTCCGTCACATTGCGTTGTTCATCCAATAAACAGATCACTGGGTGCGGACTGTCTTTGTCAAATTCGGTGCTGTGGGCACCTTCCAATCCGACGACGTTGCGACCGTATTCGATGACGGCGCATTGCATGCCCAGACAAATCCCCAAAAACGGCACGCCCCGTTGCCGTGCGAACTTGATCGCTTCGACTTTGCCTTCGATGCCGCGTTCGCCGAATCCACCGGGAACCAGGATCCCATGGAATCCAGACAACAAACGCTCGGCTCCCTCACGTTCGATATCGGCACTTTGAATTCGACCGACGCGGATTTGCGCGTCTGCCGCGATACCGGCATGATCGATCGCTTCATAGATCGACTTGTACGCATCCTTGTGTTCGGCGTACTTGCCCACGACGGCAATCGACAATTCATGCCGCGGGTTTCGCAATCGATGCAGCAAATCCGTCCAAGGGGTGATGTCCAGTGACTTGGCGGACGTCAGGCCCAGTTTGTTGACGACCAATTCGTCCAGCTTGTTTTCGACCAAGGAGATGGGCACCTCATAGATCGAAAAGTCTTTGTCCTTTTCTTCGATCACCGAATCGCTGTGCACGTTACAAAACAGCGCGATCTTTTCACGTTCTTCGCGGCTGATCGAATGTTCGCAGCGACAAACCAGAATGTCCGGCTGGATCCCGATTTCACGCAACTGGCCGACGCTGTGCTGGGTGGGTTTGGTCTTCAGTTCGTCGGCGGCCTTCAGATACGGCACCAAGGTCAGGTGCATGTACAAACAGTTTTCGCGACCGACATCCAGCGAAAACTGTCGAATGGCTTCCAAGAACGGCAGACTTTCGATGTCGCCGACCGTTCCACCGATTTCGGTGATCACCACATCCACGTCATCGCCGCCCATGCGTTTGATGACGGATTTGATTTCGTTGGTAATGTGCGGAATCACCTGGACCGTCTTGCCCAGGAACTGGCCCCGACGTTCCTTTTCAATGACCGACAGGTAGATCTGTCCGGTCGTGTAATTGCAGTCGCGGGTCAGTGGGCTGGACGTGAACCGTTCATAGTGGCCCAAGTCCAAGTCGGTCTCGCTGCCGTCATCCAACACGTAGACTTCGCCGTGTTGATAGGGCGACATGGTTCCCGGATCGACGTTGATGTACGGATCCAGTTTCTGCATTCGGACCCGCAGGCCCCGCTGCTCCAGCAGCATTCCCATGGACGCGCTTGTCAGGCCTTTGCCGAGCGAACTGACCACGCCGCCGGTTACGAAGATGTGCTTTGTCATGGACGCTCAATGTAACGGTTGTCGGCGGGCGTCCTAGGCCCTTTCGGGTCGCCATCGACGCTGTGGCGTCGGCGGGTCGCCAGTGGCGGGCCTAACGTTGCGATTCGCCCCCCGGTTTCCACCAGCGACCTGGTCCGCAACCGTCGAAACGACGATCTACTTTGCTGTTTCGACGCGGTCGGCAAACAGGCGAAAATCTTCTTCGGTATCGATCCCGGGTGTCGCGGCATTGACCAGACCGATGGCGATCCGTCGACCGGCCTGGATGGCCCGCAATTGCTCCAAACGCTCGATTGATTCCAAAACGCCGCAAGCCTGACCTGCGAACCACCCCAGAAATTCGCGGCGGTAAGCGTAGAGCCCCAGATGCTGGTATCCAAGAACCGGCGCATCCGGCCCGTCGCCATGACCGGTCCCGAATTTGCCGTCACGGTCAAACGGGATCGGGGCCCGACTGAAATAGATCGCCCGCATGGCGTCGTCGAAGACGGCTTTGACACAGGCGGGGTCCTGCATCCGCTGACGGTCGCGAATGGGCGTGACCACGGTCGCCATCTCGGCATCGGCGTCATCGCAAAGCGCCCTCGCCACCCGATCAATGGCGTCCGGATCGATTTCAGGTTCATCCCCTTGGACGTTGACGAAGATGTCGGTTTGCGGCTGCTGCGTGGCGACTTCCGCCACGCGGTCGGTCCCACTGGCACAATCGACGCTGGTTCGGACGGCGTGACCGCCGAACGACAGGACTTCGTCGTACAGCCGATCGTCATCAACCGCCACGATCACCGGTGACGATGAATCACTGTGAATCGCCGTTTGCGACCGCATCGCCGCGTCGTAGGTGTGTTGCAGAACCGATTTACCGCCGGCACGCAGCAGAAGCTTTTTCGGCAACCGCGACGATGCCAGCCGAGCGGGAATGACGATTTGAATCTTCATGGTCAAGTTTTCGTGAACAGGTCTTCGTGACGAGGCGATCGTCGGGATCAATGGTCGCAGTCGAAGTGATCCCAAGGACGCCCAATGCACGGTTCGCCAGGTGCCCCGGGTACACGCATCGTGCCCCGGGGACACGGCCGCAGGCCCGACAGTGGACATCCCGACACGTTGGTGGACAAGTCGTCGCGGTCGTTGAATTTCGCATGATCGCCATGGCTTTCGACTTGACAGTCGGTATGACGGGGTGGATAGTCCGAGCAACGATTCACGGTGACGCGGTGGTCCATTTTGGCACGCCGCGTGAACAGGGAACTTCGGTGAAATTCCGAGACGGCCCGGCCGCTGTGATCGATGGCGATGACGAACCTGGGTGGCATCCACTTTGGTGACGCACATCAGCCGACCGGTCTTTCTTTCTGCCATTGTTTCCATCGACGCACCCGCGGGACACGTGACGAAACGTCCGCCCCGCAATCCGTTTAGCGAAACGAGAAGGCGACCGGGCGGACATCCATCGAGAGTCAGAAGACCTACCGCGAATCGGACGCATGCCTTGGCTCTTCGTCAGAACTAGGGTGGGACCTTCTTGGGCGAGGTCGGCGTTGTGAGAAGTCCACGGGTGTGCCAGTAATGGCATAGCTCCGCGATCTTCTCTTTGATTCATCGTCTTCCAGCGGTTGATTCTTCACGCGGCTCGTTCATTCGTCGCAGCGATGCGAACGGTACGCGATGCCACCGGTGGGATCGGTCCGTCGGGTCGGAACGAGTGCCTTGATCCAAACCGTCCAACGACAGCGACGACGCTTGACCGGGTTTACCTTGGTCGAATTGCTGGTGGTGATTGCCATCATCGGCATCTTGGTCTCGCTGTTGATGCCGGCCGTTCAGGCGGCCCGTGAAGCGGCCCGGAAAACCAAGTGCCAAAACCATTTGAAGCAGATTGGTTTGGGGCTGCACGCCTATCACAACACCCACGGTTGTTTGCCGGTGGGCTGTTTCGAATGGCGGTCGTATGGTGCACCGGCGACCAACCGCCAGTACGCCTGGTCGGCGATGCTGTTGCCGTTCATCGAGCAACAAAACCTACACGACCGAATCGATTTCAACGTCGCTTTCGACCATCCCGACAACGCTTCGGCTGCGGCCGAAATCGTGCCGACCTATGTGTGCCCCTCTGCCCTGCCCCGCGATGCCCAGCGAGGTCCCAGCGATTACGGCGGTCTGTTCGGCGAACGGTTGGTCGACCGCGAACCGGAAGACGGCGTGTTCCTGTACGACCAAAGGATTCGTTTCCGTGACATCCGTGACGGCTTGAGCCAAACGCTGATCATCGGCGAAGACGTCGGCGGTCCCCATTCGGAATGGATCAACGGGCTGAACGTGTTTGTTCAAGCCCACGGCATCAATGATTCGACCGCCTGGATCGGCGACAACGAAATCCGCAGCCAACACAGTGGCGGCGCGATGGTTTTGTACGCCGACGGTCATGTCGAATTCGAATCCGAATCGATCGACAAACAGACGCTCGGAAAACTCATCACACGATCCAAGAGTGACGTGGTGTCCGATCGACTTTAACAGCAGGTACGCCCGGAAATTTCATCCACTAACCACACATCTAGCTTTCTACACCATGAACGTTTTTCAACACATTTCCCGTCGCGGATGGATTGTCGCCGGCCTTGCCTTTTTTGTTTCGGATAGCCACGCATCCACCGTCATCGATTTTGAATCGGTGCCGGTTCCGATTCAGTCAACCTCCGCGAACTCAGGTCCCTTTCCAACAGAAACGGGAACTCAACCGGGGGCGTTTGGAGGCACCGAAGTGATTTCCGAATTCACGATCGACGGGGTCACCGTGAAGAACTACTACAATCAAGATTTTGATAGCTGGCGGGGAATCGCGGTTTCGCAACGCGGCTTACCAGCTTGGTCATCGGGCAACGATCCGATGGGCGGCTTTATTCCATTGGAATACCAAAATGACAACGACACAGTGACCATGACGGGCAATGGTGCCGGCGGATCGTCGACCTGGATCGTCGCCTCGGGTGATGGTCCCGATTCAAGTGTGGCCGCTGGTCTGTTCACCTCTTCGTTGGAAGCCAGCAACGGCTCCTTTTTTCAATCCATTGACGTACAGATCACTCAGACCGCGGCGCATGTGGTACAGAACGGCAGCGGATTCACGGATCCGATGGGAAGTTCGGGCGGAAACGAGTTCCTAAGCGTCCGCTTCTACGACATTTCCACCGGAACCGCCGGCTCATTCGTCGAAGTCGACTTGGCCACCTTCACCGTTGGTGATACTGGCCCCGTCCTGCTAAATGATTGGACCACCGTGGATCTGAGTGTCTTGGGCGAGGCGACCGCTATCGGTTTGGACTTTGTCGGGAGTGATTCGGGAAGCTTTGGCGTTAATCTGCCCGCATATGTCGCCATGGACAATGTCACGGTGTCAGCCGTTCCCGAGCCGTCGATGCTGGCGGTCTTGCTGGGCGGGTCGACACTGGCGGCGACGCGCCTGCGTCGGCGACGAAACGCACTGGCCGGCCAATCGGTCTCGACCGATAACCAGGAATCGGAGAAGGTGCGTGCCTGAGACTCCCCCGGAAATCGAAAGCACCCTGTCGCATTCGCCGGTCCCGGCATCCGGCGGGGCCGGATCCCCGGCTTCTCAGCCGCCTGTCCCCACCGGCGTGGTTGCGTCGCCCTGCGTTCGCCAATGCCTGCTCAACGGCCAAGGGATTTGCACGGGGTGTTTTCGGCACAGCCAAGAAATCGGCCTGTGGTCGGCAGCAAGCAACCAACAGAAACAACAGATTGTGGCAGCGGCAATGCGACGCCGTGCCGAAATCCTTATCGACCGTTAAACTTGGCGGACGGTCCACGCCGATCCGCCACGCTTTGAACCCACTTTATCCGTTTTCCATCAGGACACTTGTCATGAAATCGTCGACACCGCGTGATTCCCAGTGGCTGCCCGAATTGTCTTCCGCACGATCGGCCGTGGCCGTTGCAGCAGCCATGGTGGCGATCGGCTTGGTCAGCCGTTTCCTGCCTCACCCGCCCAACTTTTCGCCCATCGGATCGTTGGCGTTGTTCGGCGGCGCGATGTTCGCATCGCGGCGGATGGCCGTCCTGGTTCCGCTGGCTGCAATGCTGATCAGCGACATGTTCTTGGGCTTTCACGTGGCGATGTGGGCCACCTATGGGTGCTTCGCCGCCAGCGTGATGCTGGGGCGTTGGATCCGCCGGCAACCGGGCGTGATGCGAATTGCCACCGCCGGCCTGGCCAGTTCGACCCTGTTTTTTGTGATGACCAATCTGGCCGTCTGGATGAAGTGGTACGACCCGTCGTTGGCCGGCCTGGTGACCTGCTTCACCGCCGCCATCCCGTTCTTCCAAAACACGTTGGCCAGCGACGCGATCTTCACCGTCGCGATGTTCGGTTCGGCTGCGCTGGCCAGCCGTCCGGTCACGCAACTTCGGCCGCTTGCACAAGCTGTTTGATCGTCTGACGCAGCAAATCGGTGCCGCCAAATTCCATCCCCAGCGACCGAATCTTTTCGGTCGCCATCGGATGACCTGCCGATTTGGCCGGACCTGTAAAGCGTGCCGAAGTGTGGCCCAACGACTGGACGCACTGCGCGACTTCGACCTCGCTGAAGAATCGGTCACAACAGTTGAATGTCTGACCGGCGACTTTCGACTGCGGTGCGGTTAAGACCAGTCCAATGGCTTTGGCCACATCGGCGGCGTGCACGCACTTTCCACCGCCGGTCGCGGCAACTTCTTTGCCGTCGACCAAGTCTTTGACCAGTGCATACCAGCGGCTGTCGCTGATCGGATCATCCACGCCATAGATGGTCGGCGGACGCACGGTGGCAGCCGCCAATCGGCCGGACAGACCATACGCGTGCACCAAATCTTCGGCCGACGCTTTGGCGGCCCCGTAAAAGCTGCCCGGTCGATGCGGGTGGTCTTCATCCAACGCGAGTCCCTGGACCACATGTTGGTGAACCGCACCGGAGGACACGAAGACCAAGCGGTTGATTCCCCGATCCGTTGCACTCTGCAACAAACGAAGTGTGCCCAACACATTGGTGTCAAAGTAGCCGACCGGGTCATCCGGATGATCCATGAAGGAATCGCCGCCTCGCATCAGACCGGCATGCACCACCGCATCGGCTCCGTCGGTCAATCAATCAAGGGACGCCGGATCAGCCAAGTCGCCTTGCATCCAATGCAGGCCTTGGCGATCGGGTCCCGGATCATCGCGGCGCGTCAGGGCAACGACTTGATGCCCCAATTCATCGACGAGGTGACGGATGACGTATCGTCCCAAGAATCCGCTGCCGCCGGTCAATGCAATCTTCATGCAAGCCAGCATGGGCGCAGTGCGTGATGGGATCAACCCACCGCCACGGTGGCGATGAGCTTTGCACCGGCATGCCGAATCGGGATCACACTTCCTGCAGGACCGTATGTGCCGCGTCGACATTGGTGCCGTTGTCCGCCACATCCGATTGCGGCGGCGGGGCCGTTGCCGCTGTGCCGCCGAGTTCTGTTTTCAGACGCTCGTTTTCGCGTCGAAGATCCAACAGTTCTTCGCGCAATTCGTTGAAGGGATCTTGCAGATCGCTCCAGAAATCGGACCCGCGAAAAAAGATCGGCTCTTCACTTTGTCCCGCACACAGACGGATCATTTCACGACGCAGGCGAAATACGGGACCGGCGAATCGATTACTGAGCTTCAGCAGGTCATAGGCGAACAATGGTGCCAACAAAATCAAGGCCGGAACCCAATAGATCGCTTCGTCAAAGAATCGTAGCGCTGTGTCGAACCAACCCACGTCGGGATTGATCATTGACTGGGCAAAAAATTGAATGACGGTGAAGTACGTCGCCAAAGCGCCGCCGTGAAGGGCTGCTCGAAGCAGCAGCGCCGATTGAACGTCTTTCTCAATCAGCAGTTGTTCGCGAGGCGCGGAACGTTGGTCGCTCTTATTAAACATGGATTTCTACACCTAAGGTGTATGGTGGCAGTGGGGCATGTTGGGAGCATCGGGGCAGACGCCCTGCTTGATTGTCTTTCCGCACGAACGTTGTGGGCGCGGCGATCGTGTGAGAATCGCACCAACGTGCCTGTCGGGAGGGTGAGTCCCGTCGGGCTCCTTGCGAAAAGCAGGCCGGTCAAGCAAACCGGCGTGGATTCTTAGTTGCCTAAAGCACCGACGATGGCTTCGCCGGAATTGTCAAAGCTTTCTTTCGTCTGAATCGTTAAAAAGCTGACCGAGGCGATACAGACCGCGATGATCAACGCCAACATGACGGCGTATTCGACCGCCGTCGTCGCTTCTTCGTCGGTGGCGAACCGACCGACGCAACGGATGGTTTTTCGTAGGTTCATCGCGAGTGTCAAAGACTGGGCGTTTTGGCAACGGTGTTTAAGCAACTTGGAACAATGGAAACCTAGGTCGCTGCGCTGGAACGAAACCGTCATCGGCCGGTTCAGGGGCATTTCCATCGACCGGCCATGTTCAGCTGTACCGATATTCGCGATTATGCTGATACTGCCACGATCCAATCGCTCGGCGGGATCGTACAAGCCCCATTCGCCCGGGGGTCCCGGCGGCCCGGCGGATGATCGGGGTGTGTCGGCCGAAGCCGTCGTTTTTAGATGTCCAAACCTTTCCCCGCTGCATTCCCCGAACGGTGACCATGCTAGGCCCGGTCTTCAATCGCGAAGCGATCGTCACGCCCAAGCGTCCGCAAACGTATCTGTCGCGGGGAATCTATGTCGGTGCACTGTTTTTGCTGCTGTGCACGGGCTATCTGGTGCTGGACGGTTCGCGTTCATTGGCCACGACGTCGGATTCGGCTCGCTTCGGCGGTTTCATGTTCGCCCTGCTGGCCCCGTTGCAACTGCTGGTCCTTTCCGCCCTGGCCGCGGTGGGGGCGGCGGGCAGTGTCGCCCAGGAAAAGGACCGGCGGACGCTGATCTTGCTGTTGCTGACGCGTCTGAGCGGGTTCGAAGTGGTGGGTGGTAAATTGACCGCGACCCTGCTGTCTCCCTTGTCGCTGTTGATTTGTGGGCTGCCCGTCTTTTTGACGTTTCCGCTGCTGGGCGGTGTTTCCCCCCAACAAGTTTTCAGTGTGTTTGCGGTCACCGCCGCCATGATCGTCCTGTCGGGAACGGTGGGCACGGTCATCGGTTTGTGGCGCGAGAAAACGTTCCAAGCGATCGCGTTGACCGTTTTGACGTTGTTGTTGTTCCTGGGTCTGGGCGAAGCGATCGCGACCCTGGTCCCACTGCCGACGTCCTGGAAGTTAGCCGTCAGCCCGATCCGCGCACTGACCGCTGCGGCGTCGCCGCTATCCAGTCTGCAGGGTGATGTGCTTGCCGGTGTGGTGCTGTTCGTCTTGCTTGCGTCGGCCCTGTCGGTGGCCTTGCTGATCTACGGCGTCGTGATGGTCCGCATCTGGAACCCATCCCGCGAAGTCCGTTTCAAGGCCCCCGAAGCGGAAAACAGCGTGGACGTCGAACCTTCCGGCGAACCAGCCAGTTGGAAAGTCCGCCAACCACGTGCCGTTTGGGACAATCCGGTGCTGTGGCGCGAAGTCCGCACGTGGGCGTATGGTCGCAAGGTGTTGATCATCCGTGCCACTTTCGTAGTTCTGTTCGCGATCGTCGCGGCATCCATTGCCTGGCAGGTCCGCAGCGGCGTCGCGTTGGAACCGGCCGGCCGCATCGATCGCGCCCTGCCTTCGGCCACCATCCCAGTGGCCATCCTGGGCGTGGTCAGCCTGGTGCTTGTCAACGCGTTGGCGGTCAACAGCATCACCGGCGAACGCGACGGACTGGCGTTGGACCTGTTACTGGTCACCGACCTCTGCCCGCGTGAATTCATCTTCGGGAAATTGCTGGGCGTCCTGTACGTTGCCAAGGAAATGATTGTTCTGCCGATCCTGCTGCTGATCTACATGGGGGCCAGCGATGTGATGACTTGGGAGAACACGATTTATGCGGTATTGGGTGCGTTGGTCTTGTACATCTTTGTATCGATGCTGGGCATTCACACGGGGCTGAATTACGTCGCCGGTCGAACCGCCACCATGGCCAGTTTGGGAACCGTGTTTTTCTTGTGCGTGGGAATCGCGATTTGCATGACGATCATGGTCAGTTTCCGCGGCGCGTTCCAATTACAACTGGCACCATTCCTGGTGATGATTCTGGGTGGTGGCGCGGCATTGTTCGCTTCGCTGGGGTGGCGGAACCCGTCCAGCGCGATCTTTGCGGCGTCATTCTTTTTGCCGTTGATCACGTTCTATGCGATCACCCAATTCTTGCTGCAAATGGACCACCTGTACGTCGTTTCGGCACTGGTGGCGGGCTACGGTTTTGCGGTGGCCGCCATGATGATTCCGGCGCTCAGCGAATTCGACGTCTGCTTGGAACCGGACCGTGGCGGGACCGGAGAATCGACCTAGATGCGCTGCATGGGCACGTTTTGGACGACGCTGCAATCCACCCTGGAGGTGACCGCCGAACGTTGGGGTTGGATCGCCGCCATGATCGCGCTGATCTTGCTGAGCGCTTTCTTTAGCGGCAGCGAAGCCGCCTTGTTTTCGCTACGCGATCGCGACCGCCGCCGATTGCGGATGTCCGGGTTACCCGGTCAGATCGCAGACCGTTTGTTGCAAAACCCCGAACACTTGTTGTCAGCCATTCTGTTTTGGAATTTGCTGATCAACATGACCTACTTTGCCATCGCGGCCATCGTCGGTGGGCAACTGGAAAGCAACGCATCGACCGGTTCGACCGGTGCGGTGTTGTTCACGGTGGGCAGCTTGTTGGCGATCATCTTTCTAAGCGAGATGTTGCCAAAAAGCATCGCGGTCGTTTCCCCGACGCGTTTTTCGATCGTCGTGGCTTTGCCGTTGCAGTGGGCGGTGCGTTTGATCAGCCCTGCCCTGCCCATGATTCGTTCGTCCAACGCAATCGCGCGACGGTTGTTGTGGCCGACCTTTCGCGCCGAGCCCGAGTTGGACCTGACGGATATTGAACGCGCGATCGAACTGGGGACCGACGATGCGGCGCTGCGACGGCGCGAACGCGAGGTCTTGCGACGGTTGGTCAGCCTGTCGGATTTGCGGGCCGATGAATTGATGCGACCACGCGGACGATTGAATCTGATGACGCCGACTGGCAAACGTGAAGTGATTCAAAAATGCGTTGCCGAAGATGGGTATCTGTATTTCGCGGACGAAGACGACGAAGCCATCGTATCGGCGCTGCAATTGCGAACGATGCGTCCGAATCGATGGAAACGCCAAGCACATCATCACGAATTGGCTGCCCAAGCAACCAATGTGATCTACGCGCCGTGGACGGCCAAAATTGCTGCGGTGTTCGACCAATTGGTCACCGAAGAACGAAACGTTGCCGTGATTGTCAACGAGTTCGGTGAATCCATCGGCGTGGTGACGATGGAAGATCTATTGCGTCACATCCTGGGTTCATCCGACGCGGGACCGGGCGGGCTGGCTGAAATTGACGTGATCGGCCCCGACCGTTGGCGTCTGTCCGGATCCGTTCGCCTTCGTTCGCTGGTCGAATTGCTGGGCGTCGACGAACCCGCCGAGCGCGCCGCCACGGTGGCGGGCTATATCCAGCGTTGTAACGAACGTTTGCCGCGTCCGGGTGATTCTGCCGCATTGGATCGTTTCGTGCTGACCGTGTTGTCGGAATCCGACGATGATCTGTTGATCGACGTGTCGGCGGGACGCATCAATGATGACGGGGAGGACGGCACACCGTGATCGCGATCGCATTGTTCTTGGTCGGACTGGCGCTCAGCGCGTTTTTCAGCGGCAGTGAAACGGGGCTGTATCGCGTCTCGCGCACGCGTCTGGTGCTGGACGGTCTGGACGGGTCTTGGTCGGCCCGTTGGATCGTCTGGCTTTTGAATCATCCGGCCATCTTTGTTGCCACCACACTGGTCGGTAACAACGTGGCGAATTACCTGACCAGCGTTGCCGTGGTGATCGCGGTTCAGCATTGGTTCACCGCCAATCCGGCGGCGGAATTGATCGGCCCGATGTTGATGACGCCGATCGTTTTCGTGTTCGGTGAACTGTTGCCGAAGTACCTGTTTTTTCACGCACCGTATCGCCTGTTGATGGCGACCAAGCCGATCTTGATTGCAGCCACCTGCCTGTTTGCACCAGTGTCATGGATGCTGGGGTTGCTGGGCGGGTTGCTGCAACGGGTCACCGGTCAGTTGCCCTTCCAGCTGCGTCTTGCGATGGCACGTCGCGAATTGGATCAAGTTCTGCGTGCGGGTCACGAAGCAGGATTACTGGCCGAAAGCCAGCGGAACTTGGCCGCCAAATTGTTCGAGGTCGGAAACCTGTCGGCCGCCACATTTGGACGATCGCCCGATCGGATTCCACAGGTGACGACGCCGATCGACGTTCCGGCTGCGGCAAAACTAGCCCAGCGCCTGAATGAATCGATCGTCCTGGTCAAAGAAGGCAAAGAATGGCTTGGCTATCTCCGGTTCATCGATTTGGTTTGCGATGAAGGTCCGCCAAGAGTGTTGCCGCTGGTGCGCGGCACGGTCAGTGACAGCCACCTCAAGACGTTGGTCCGCCTGAATGACAAAGCCAGCGGAGTCGCGATCCTGTTGGATTCGCGTGGCAACGCCAAGTCGATCGTGACCCGGCGGCAATTGCTGGCACATTTGATCAGCTGACGCGTTGGTATCCCAGCTGATGCAACACCTTCAACATTTCATCACAGGTGATGTAGCGTCGGTGGTTTTGCAGTTTGTATTGGTCGATCGCCAGGGCCAATTCACGGCCTTCCTGTGACAGTTCTGCGTGGGAACTGCCGAACTGTCGCCGCTCGTTATGGCCGCCGCGACCACCGGAACCCTGACGTCGGTCGATAAACCCGGGCTTGTGGGATTCAACGTTCTCGTTGGTGGCGGTCGTTTTCGATGCCGCGCCGCCGATGATGAACTGAGATCCCGCTTCGGGATCGGCGGTCGACGGTATCGCTGGTAAATGCATGGCAATGACTGCGTCAAAAGTGGGCCGGTGATTCGAACTATCGAAAACCTAGAACGGAAATCGACAGTCGGTCGTCTTCCCCAGGTCGTTTTGCCCGCAATCACCGGTCCGATGATTCAGGTCGCAACGATTGGGTCACCCCTTGGGTTGCCAACACGCGACAAATGATCGCATTGATCCATGCCGATGGTGGAATTGCGTCCTACCGCATCTCGGTCGCGGACGACTCGTTGAAAACCGCCGCCAAACTGGGATGCTGGAATTCTCGCAGCACGTCTTCGTCCCGCCGCAGTGATGGATTCAGTCGCAACGATTCGGCCAGAGCCTGTCGTGCCCGCTCCAAATCGCCCACGCGGACCGACTGGGACGCCAACAACAAATACGCGGCGTGGTTGCTGTCGTCTTTTTGAACCGCCGCGACGAAGCATCGCTGGGCTTCCCAGGGTCGGCCGAGCTGTCGCAGTGCGATGCCCCGCAACACATCGGCGCGGGCGGGTGTCTGTGTTTCCCCCACGTGATCCCGCATGCGATCCATCGACGCCAGCAACCGGTCATAGCGGCCCTGTCGGTGATAGACCTCCGCCGCTTTCAACAGCGCGGCCGACAAGTCCGGCTGGATTGCCAACGCCCGGTGGTAGGCCGACAACGATTCATCCCACTGTTGCCGTGCCGCCAAGCAGTCGCCGCGAAGCACCCAATTTTCCGCCGAATTTCGGTTGGCCGCCAACGCCTGTTCGCACCTTCGGTCGGCCGCATCCAGACGCCCCAGTTCCAAATCCATTCGTCCCAGACGACTGAGCAGCATCGGATCATCGGCGCTCAGCCGGACGGCCTGTTCCATGTGCTGCAGGGCTTCTTCGTATTCGCCTCGCTGCCACAAAGCTTCGGCCAGGCCCCAGTGCGCACGATCGTCGTCGTCGCTGACGTTCAGTGCGGCGGCAAACTTGGCCTCCGCGGCATCCCAGTTCCCGTCGTACATCCATCGCTGGCCTTCGCGGGACAGCTTGCGAGCTTCGATGGCGGGCCGGTTTTGGCGCAGATGACCGATCGCCCGACAGCCCTGTGATGCGATCGCCAGGGCCACGACGACGCAGCAAAAGGGATGGCAGATTCGCACGAAACCAATTTCACCTGAATAGCGACGGAGGCATGCATGGTGCTAACAAGAATCGTGCGGCTGATGCAATCGGAGTTCGTTTGTTAGGATCGCCCGTCGCCCGATGTACCCGAGGTCGCCCACCTGACGCGGGTCGCACATCTTTGACTCGAGCCCGTCCACGCTTTCCCCCGACCCATGCCTGCGGAATTTAACGATCACGGCCTGCGATTCATGTACCCCGACAACTGGACGGTGGCACAGGATGACGGCAGCAATGACGCCCAGGGTGTCACTCTGGAATTGCCCAATGGTGGCTTCTTGGCCGTCGAGTGGACGGACCCGGCTTTGACCGATGCCCAGGTCTTGGCCCAAGTCGGCCAGGCGATGGCGGCGGAATACGAAGAGTTGGAATCGGAATCCGTCGACAGCGCGGATCCAGCCGCACCACCCACGATGGAGTTCCGCTTCTATTACTTGGATCTGCTGATCCAGTCCCGTGTGGTGCTGCTAAGCAGCCGGCAGCGACGCATGCTGGTTCAAATCCAGGCAGAAGACCGCGACTTCATCGCCAACGAACAAGTCTTTCAAGCAATCCTGGTCCAGTTGCAAAACCAAGACTGAACCGCGTCCCACCGAACATTCCAGATCGCTGACACCTGGATAAACATGACCACCGCTAAACCAGGTCCTGTTTGCGCTTCTTGCGACGCGTTTGTGAACACTTTTGGCAAACGCCCTGAATGATCAAACGGTGTCCGGTCACGCGAAACCCCTGGTCCGCCGCCACGCGATCCCGCAACGCGATCAGTTCATCGCTGGTGAATTCGAACAGTTCCTGACACCGGGTGCAGTACAGGTGGTCGTGCTGGGGATAGCCGTAATCGTGTTCGTAGACCGTCCGGCCTTCCAGCTGAAAACTCTTCAGCAGCCCCGCATCGACGAATTCACGAAGCGTCCGGTACACGGTCGCGGAACTGACGTAATTGGGGCTTCCCCGACGCGGCAATCGCTCGATCAATTCGTCAGCGTCAAAGTGCTCGTGCTGATTGAACACTTCGTCGATCAAGAACTTTCGCTGCTCCGTCTGACGCAATCCCTTGGCCTGCAAGTATTCCTGAAACCGTTCCTGGGGCGAAAGCGACGTCGCCAGAGGTTGCAAGGATGAGGCCATGTTGAATGCTCGGGGGCCAGCGGGGGATCACGAATACGGGTTGCCGGCCGCACGCCCGCACGGGGACCATCGGGCGATGCCCGGGCGGTAACCCGACGGGACGATCAACAAGCAGACAAGCAGTACAGAACAGACGAAGCGGCCGCCCCGTGCCCACCGTCGGATCCAGAACCATCCCGGAACCGACACCGTGAACGGATCGATGCACGCCGTCTATCCCCATCGTGTGCCATCGAGCGGAATTTCGCAACGGATCCGGCACGGGCAACGACGTTTTGACGCAGATGCCTGGCCATCAAAAGACCGCTTGGATGCCTCGAGAACAACACGGTTGTCGATTTTGGGTGCCCCACACCCGGGCGTCGCGTTTGTGAAACAGCGGTCGATCAGGTCGCCCCAGCCTTAGGCGTATTGATCCAAGAATCGGTCCAACGCCGCGTCCATTTTTTCCGGCGTGTCATAGCTGCCGCTGGCGATCTGTCGCCGAATTTCGGCCACACGATCGACGCGAATGTCGCTTTCGGTGGACGGGCTGGTGATGCCGGACAGACGATTTGCGGCGGTCGCCGCACTGGACAGATCCAATTGATCGACCGATGAAGCGGCTGGTTTTTCAGCCGGAGCGGCGGGCTTGGCCGTTCGCGAATTTGGACCGACCGGCTGCTGTGTCGATACTCGATAAGGACCGTAAATCTGCATCGGATGGATTGCTCCCCATGCGGGTTTGGACGTCGTCGGGGTTGATGGAAAAACCGCGCGAGACTTCTCACGCTTATTTTTCACTACACAAACGACAGGGACGGGCAACGTGGACCGTGCGACCAGCACCCCAAACGTGGACTTCCTCCGGAAGTTTCACGAGGTGATCGTGCACACAGTTTTCGGGTCGGCCCGCGCTGCATTCCTTGTCCCAGGATGCAATCCGTCAGCCTTGAAGAGAGACTTCGACAGCGCAGAAAGGCGAAAACATTTGTTTCATCGGCCTTCCAACGTCTTCGCTTCAGTCGAATCTGCTTTCACAGCTCGAATCCATCCGAGACAACATTGGCACCTTAGCGTCACCAGGATGTCGGTCGCAAGAGCGATGTTCTTGAATCCAAACGTGATGATCGAGCGATTTTTTTAACGCCATTTTTGGCGGTATTCAAATCAGACCGTCACCACAGCCGCAGGACGCTGGCCAGGTTGTGGTGCTGGTCAGTCCACAGCGGCCCCCGGCGACGGGTCTGCGAAGCAACCGGCGGATACTCGGCCAGTGGCCCCGTTTGCCACCACAGGGATTGTGGCGCCGCCAGGATCATCCACCGGGCCCGGCAAACCGCAGCTTCGGCGTCGCGTTCGCTTTCGACCAGTCGGCTGTCCAGATTGACCGACTGGGCCAATCGATGAACCAGCGGCACCAAGTCCAAATGATTGTTCGAGACGTGAACCGCGATCACACCGTCGGTCGCCAGTCGATCCCGATACAACTCCATGGCTTCCCGCGTCAACAGGTGTGCGGGGATCGCATCGCTGCTGAAGGCGTCCAGAACTAATAGATCAAACTTTGCATCCGTCAAACGCTCCAACACCAACCGACCGTCACCGACGTGGATCTGCTGTCGGGCTGCACCGTCCTTCAGAAATGAAAAATGCGAATCCGCGATGTCGACGACGTCTTGGTTGATCTCGACATAATCGAAATGGTCGTCCGGTCTGCCATAGGTCGCCAAAACACCGCATCCCAGTCCGACGACACCGACACGCATTTCACGATTGCGATCCTGCATCGCGGCAATCGTTCGTCCGACGCCACTTTCATAGCCGTAATAGCTGGTGGGTGACGTCCGGCGGTCGCCCGACAACTGGATCCCGTGAACCGTGCGTCCGTGGATCAATTTGGTCTGCCCCGCATCGCGGGTGACTTTCAATACGCCAAAAAAGTTGCGACGACTGGTCAGCAATTCGTCCTGCGTGGTCGTCAATCCAATCAAACACGGGATCAACATCGCCGCAGCCAACCCCCAGCGATAACGACGCAATTGAGCCCATCGGTACAACGAATGTCCGGCCGTCGATTCAGCCGATCCCCAGTGGGTGCAAGCCACAAAGAAGGCAAACGCAACCACGGCGCTGACGCCCAACCACAACGGCAATTCCAGATAGTTGCGAAACGCCAACGGACAGATCACCGCAACCAGAACGCCCCCGATCGCTCCACCGCCGGACAGGCACAAATAGAACGTGGTCAATCGTTCGGCCGACGGTTTGGAACGCGCCGCTTCACCGTGGCACAGCAGACAAATGCCCAACAGCAAACCGAAATAGCCGACCGCTTCGGTGACCAGTTTTGCTCCCGATGGCAACACACAGTGGATCTGTGTCAGCATGACGCACAACAACGTCGCTGCGGCAATCCACTTGGGACGATACCACCGCGGTGAATCAAAACAAATGATGAAACTCAGCAGGTACAAACTCAGCGGCAGCACCCATAAAAACGGGATCACCGCGATGTCCTGGCAAACATGATTGGTCACGATCAATAGCCCCGCTGACGCGAAGGCAGGCAATCCCAGCCACAACGCATATTGGGCACAGACGTTTTCCTGGGGACTTTCGTTTTTGGATGCCAGATCCTCCGGTGCATCCGCCTGTGACGCGATCCCCGACAATCGCAACAACCAGATTGCCAAATAGCCTTCGGCGATAACGAATCCACAAAACAACATGGACCAGGTCGCCGACTGGCCTGTCAGGGAAACGAACGGTTCGATCAGGAACGGATAGCTGAGCAATGCCGACAGCGAACCGACATTGGACAATGCGTACAATCGATAGACGCGATCGGTTCGGTCTCGATAGCTGAACCAGGACTGGACCAACGGCCCGGTGGCCGACAACACGAAATAGGGCAAACCCACGTGGGTGACCAATAACATCAATAGATAGATCGTCGGGTTTTCGTTCCCCCGTGGCTTCCAGATTTCGTCAGGCTGGATCGGCAAGAACAGCGTCGCCGCGGCCAGCATGACCAAATGGATGCCGCCTTGCACCGCCGGCGAAAACCAGCAACGCAACAGGTGCGCGTACGCATAGCCGGCGAACAGGACGATCTGAAAGAACAACATGCACGTCGTCCAAACCGCCGGCGTGCCCCCGAACCAGGGCAGCACACACTTGCTGATGACGGGCTGGACCTGAAAAACCAAAAACGCCGACAACAAAATCGTCAACGCAAACCATGCGATCGGTGGCGACGTTGCCGCCTCTGCATGGGAGTCGGATCGGTTGGGATTTGCGGGTTGTGCGGCCGCGTCAGTCATGTCGAACACCGGAATGTGGCACGGTTTTTGCCAAACCTTAGGTCACCAAATGGACCACGCCCGACTGCCCCGCCGATCTGCTTGTGGACGAAACTGGTCGCCGGATCCGAATGGACCCGATCGCCCGAGGGCTGCTAGCATACGACCACGAGGCCGATCGACCGCGGATTGCCGGCGGCATCGGTGTTTTTGGACGAACGCGGACGAAACGGACAACGCCCGCGACATGATGATTGACGCCCGACCGCCGCTTGGAATCCGTCAGTGCTTGAACAAGTCTCCGAATTTTCCACGCATGCGATCGCCGTGGTGGCTCTATTGCACACCCTGGCCTTCATCTACCTGGCAGGTTGGGCGCGTAAGGACCGCCACGACATTACCACCACCCTGACGCAATTCACCGATGGCCTGCCGCACCGCAGCCAGATGGACTGGAACGCGCATCCGTCGGATCGGATCGAGGGCTTTTTGGCCGACATCGATGACGTTTTGGCCGAGCCACCGGGATCCCCCGGTCGCAAACTGCTGCACCAGCGGATGAAGATCCTGGACGAACGTCGGCGTTATCTGCAATCGATGCGATTCGACACGGTTTGGAACGTCGCCCGGACAATGATCGAAGCCTATCCGCTAGCCGGTGTCCTGGGGACCATTTGCGCAATCGGCGCGGCACTGGCCGGCGGTGATACCGCCAGCGTCGGGGACATCGTCGGCCGTTTCGGCGATGCGATCTGGAGCACGTTTGCGGGACTGGTCTCGGCCATCCTGCTGATGTTCATCCACAGCATGTTGGAACCCGGTTTCAGCCGATTGTCGGAAAACCGACGCCACGTTCGTGACACGGTTGCCAAAGCGAAACGCGAACTTGCCAGCAACGGCGAAGTGCGGGATGCCGAGGCGCTGGTATGACCGACACTGCGACGTCGCACCGTCCCGGCCGACGATTTGGGATCCAGTTGGCTCCGCTGGTGGACCTGTTGCTGATCGTCGTCTTTGCACAGTTCATGGACGTCCGCCAAACTGCCAACGAGCAACGCGTCGCTGCACAGCAATCCGTCACACAGTTACAGCGTCAGCGCGAGGCTGCGGAACAACGGGCTGACGCGGCCCAACAGGAACAACAAGCCGCTCGGCAGGCCGCACAGCGTCAGGCCATGCGGACACGCCAAGCAATGTCGACCATCGCCCAGGCATTCGATCTGCCCCTGCCGACGCTGAAGCGGCTGAACGAAATGGTCGGCGACGAAGACGACGGATCGGCCGAAGTCGTGCGAGCGATGTCAGAACAGGTCGCACAGGCATCGCCCGAGGAGGTCGTTCGATTCTTGGTCGGACACGCCGAACTTCTAAAGCGTGCGGAGATCTGGCACGTGCACGCCGATCCGAACCGCCGCGTCTTGCTGGGCACCGGCGACCGCGGCCTGTCGATCCGTCTGGAACGACGCGGCCAAGACAACCGGACCGACGAAATGGAAGACCAACTGTTCGCCGCGTATAAACAGTTACCCCAGCCCAAGGGTTTGGTCGTCATCCTGGTGTCGTATTCCCCCGAGGCGGTGGCGGGAGTCTATCAGCCGATGATCGATGCCCTGCCCCACGCGCTGGAAAGAATGCGGACGGATCTGCCGGCAACGCGTTTTGAATACACGGTCCTGGGCGCGACACCTTTGCCCGATGTGATCGCCAAGCAGACCGACACGCTGATCCCGCTGGCGGATTCCACCGACACGCCATCGGTCGATGCATCCAACGAGACAACCGATTAAACCACCCTTTACTCTGGTCATCCCATGCGTTCCATGTTCAAAACCAAACGGCTTCTTCCGATCGCCGCCATCGGCGGGATTTTGGCATTCATCGCGGGCCAGTTCTTTTCCATCAACGTCGGTGTCAATCAATCGGAAACCAGCGTGGTCAGTCCGGATGCCGAACCGTCAGACGAAACATCCGTCGATGCACCAGCGATGGTTCAATCGGGCGGCGAAAGCTCGATGATCGAAGATGCCAAATTGTGGCTGATCGATGTGCTGATTGACGGCACCGATTACAGCGTCCAGCGGGTCACCGAGTCCAATGTCGGGGACGATTCACCGGCAAGACAATCGATGTCGCTCGACCAAATCGTCCAAGCCGCAGGGCAGGCCGAAGGCGATGCCAGCGGTACCCGTGTTCGCATCAGCCGAACCCCCGAAGCGGTCGCCTCGGCGGAAAAGAAACTGACCACCGCCCTTCACGACGCGGGGATCGCTGACGACGCGGTCGAAACGCGACAACGGCTGGTCGAAGATAAATCGACAAACGGCGATCCGGTGCGGGCGACCGAGGGTTGATGCTGGAGACGATCAGCCGCACGTTGACTCCGGTGCAATTGATCGTGTGACCGATGTCTGCGTTAACACCAATGCCAAGATTGCTAGGGCGACGTATCCAATCTGGCTGAGCCCCAGGTAAGCCCACCAACTGAAACCGCCGGAACGTTCCCAGCCATCGATCGAATGACTCATCCCTAGTGCGGTGGTGGTCGCCAAATCTGCCGCAAGGATTGAAACCGCAAACGCTCGTCCCAGCCGCTGCGTAGGCCAGTCGTATCGCGCCGTCCAAAACGACACTGCAGCGGCCGCCAAATACAGTATCAATCCGGCGGTAGCCGTCGCTATCGAAGCGACGTCAAAACCAATTCCGACCACCCAAACGCTGCAACCGATGAGTGATCCATAAAAGGCCAGCGCGTCGTTGATCGTCGAAGCAACCGCGGGGTGTTTTGAATCGATTCGACCGGTCAAAACCGCCTGACGCATGGCCAGTCGCCAAGCAATGACCTTGAGCAAGACCAACGCAAACAAGATTCCGCCGCCGGTAAGCAGCAAAACGTCGGCCCAGGGCGTCGGCAGCCCGTTTTCGGTCCAGCGTCGCCACATCTCAAGACGTTCCAAGTCCGCCCCACCGGCCTCCGTGCTTTCGTCAAGCCTCGCCTTCGCTTGACCGGCCGACCATGCCACCCCGCCAATCGCCGCATGGCTGGCAAAGGCCGCACCTCCCAGCGCGGCTTTGCCGATCGCCAGCCCGCCCAAACTGTACCAACCGACCGCGATACCACCGATCGCGATCCCTCCAAACGCCAGCCCAGCGATGCTGAGTATCGCCACGCCCAGTCCGCCCAAATGGATCACCCCGATCCCGAATCCGCCAATCGTCAGCCCCCCAAAACACCACCCGCCGCAGGCGATCAAGCCACGTGCCCGGTTTCCGATGGCAATCAGCCATCCGTCAGCGCGATCGCCGACCGCGATCCAACCTTTGGCGACGTCCGTTGGGGCAACCCGCCCATCGTGGGATACCGGGCCGAATCGAACATCGACCCATGGCCGACCCGCAAACCTATTCCGAGTGGACCAGTGAAACTCTGCACGGCGGATCCCCGCCAGACGTCGTGACGCGACGGGATCCATTGCCCGACCTTCGCTGCGCGCGATATCACCCAGTTGCCGAAAACGACGCGCGCCCCACCAAGACGCTGCAAAAAACAATAGCTGCATCGTAAGAATGAGACCCAACAACGCAATTGCGTATCGTCCATCGTCCATCGGCACAGGTCCCGAACGTTGCCCCACCAGCCACATCAGCATGGCCGCACATACGACCAAAGCAAACACGGACAGCAGTAAAAAGCGAACGATCAGAAGTTTCTGTGTTGTGTAGGGTGCATTGCGGTAACTGACCCAAGCGCCGAAGGCGCCACCGGCCAAGCCGCCGAACAACCCAAAGATCGCACCGGAGATTGTCGTTCCGGTGCCTAGAACCTTGGCCGATGTGGCCGCCACACCGACAGCGGACGATTTCCCAGCCGCTATCCCCGCGACACCCGCCGCAACATTACCGGGCAGACTGCCCAACACTGCGGCCAGAAACACCACACCCGGCGTCGTCCCGCGCAGAGTCCGATCGATGACGGATTCGACTTCGTGTCGCAGCATTTTGCGGCCCCGAGCCAACCTCTGACGCACTGCGGCCTGCGACAAATCCAATGCCGCCGCTACCTCCGAAACGGACTTCCCGCCGCGATAGTACAACACCAGCGTTTCGCGATACTTGGACGGGAGCGCATCCAAACTTGCCCAAACGACCGCCTGGCGTTCGTCATCCGACACGGGATCATGTTTTTCGCCTCCGTCGGCAATTTCCGGCGGCATCCTCTCGGCCGCATGCACATCGGTCGCGCGGCGACGGCGACGCACCGCATCAACCGCACGGTGCCGGGCGATCGAGCAGACCCAAGCGGCGAATCGCGACGCATCTGACAATTCGGACAGTTTCTGCCAGGCCTCCAGAAACACCTCCTGCCCCACGTCTTCGCTGTGGGCAAAGTCGCCGACAATGCTATACGCCACGCCGGTCACCATTGCGGCGTGGCGTTGGACCAAGACGCCGAATGCGGACCGATCACCCTGGCGAGCCGAGACGACCAATTGGTCGACGGTCAAAGATTGCAGGGTCGTGTCAGGATTGATTGTCACGGTCAAAACACCCGAGAAAGCGGACCAAGCAGCTGGCAGGATTCATTGTCTGCCTATAGGTCGTATCTCGGGCGACCAACGTGACAAAAGTTTTCTCGAAAATCGCCCGGCGTGTTGTTCGTTACGCCACGTCGAATCAGCCGTCGATCTTCTTGGTCAACGTGTCGACGACGTCATCCAGTTTGACGCGGATCTGTTCCAAGCTATCGCGGTCGCGAATCGTCACGGTTTGATCGCTGACCGTGTCGCCGTCGATCGTGATGCAGTAGGGCGTTCCGGCTTCGTCTTGACGCCGGTAACGACGCCCGACCGCGCCTTTGTCGTCGTAGAACACGTTGAAGTGTTTCTTCAGTTCGCCATACAAGTCCTGCGCGATCTCGGGCATCCCGTCCTTTTTGACCAACGGAAAGACGGCCGCTTTGACCGGCGCCAACCTGGGATGCAACTTCATCACCGTGCGTGTTTGCAGATTGCCCTTTTCGTCGGGCTGTTGGTCTTCGGTGTACGCTTCGCACAAGAACGCCAGCACGCCGCGATCGGCACCAGCGGACGGTTCGATCACGTGCGGGATGAATTTTTCGTTCGTCGCTTCGTCACGATAGGTCAGGTCTTTGCCGCTGCCGCGATACTTGGGCTTTCCATGTTCATTCAATTCGACGGTCATGGGATTGGTCGCCGGATCCAACTTGCCTTCCATGTGGCTGCGAAGGTCGAAATCGCCACGGTGGGCGATGCCTTCCAATTCGCCGAATTCGCCCGGCGGCAAGAACGGGAATGCGTATTCGATGTCCGCGGTACCGACGCTGTAGTGAGCCAATTCCTCCGGATCGTGCTCGCGCATGATCAGCGATTCCGATCCCATGCCCAGCGACAGATACCAGTTCATGCGGCGATCCCGCCAATAGCGATACCATTGTTGTGACTGGTCGGGGTGACAGAAGAACTCGATTTCCATCTGTTCGAATTCACGACTGCGGAACGTAAAGTTTCGCGGCGTGATTTCGTTGCGGAACGACTTGCCGACTTGGCCGATGCCGAAGGGCACTTTCACCCGGCTGCTGTCCAACACGTTCTTGAAATTGACAAAGATGCCCTGGGCCGTTTCGGGTCGCAGGAACGTCACATCGTCCTCGCCGCCCAAGGCCCCCAGTGTCGTCTTGAACATCAAGTTGAATTCACGCGGCTCGGTCAGCGTGCCCAGGGTCTTCGCGTCTGGTCCCAGGACGTTTTCCGTATTGTCCAGCTTGTCGATCGTGATTGATTCGCCGCCGACGGTGATCTTGTCCGCGTCCTTGTTCCGCAGCTTGAAGAACTTCATGCCGCGGCGGCGGATGTCATCTTCTTCCTGTTCCGCTTCGGCCAAGGTGGAAACGAAGATCGTCCGATCTTGGTAGGTGACCTCGCGACCGCGAACCTGGTCAAAGCGGTACCGTTTTTTGGATTCACGACAGTCCACCATGTGATCGTGGAACAGATCGTAGTGGCCGCTGTTCTTCCACACCTGCGGGTGCATGATGATCGTGCAATCCAGACCGACCATTTCATAGGTCGACGGCGCACCGGCGGGCTGCTTCAGCTCGTTGTGGCCGCAAATCATGTCCTGCCACCAAGCTTCCTTCAGGTTCCGCTTCAGATCGACGCCCAGCGGTCCATAGTCCCAAAATCCTTGGACGCCGCCATAGATTTCACTGGACTGGAACAGGAACCCGCGTCGCTTGCAAAGCGAAACGATTTTGTCCATCGACTTGGTTTGCGGGGCGTTGGTTTCAGGGGCGTTTGCTTCGGTCATCGGTGGGTATTGGGGGATGGTCGACAAATCAGATGACAAAGGGAAGTCGCCTATCATGACCGCACGGTCCGTTTCGTCCCAGACCAGGCGGAACCCCGACGAGGCGGGAAATCTTCGTTTCTTGGCAACGTTTTTTGGGACAAGCGGGCTTTGGCGGCATCCTTGGGGTGCCCCCGACGACAAAACGCTTGTGGAAAAAGACGTTTGGACGCTGAACAAATATGCCGGATTTGGGACACGCACCGTGATCGGCTGATGCTGATCGCTCGTGCGATGGATCCGCTGGTCAGCGACGGCGGCGCCGATGACGCGGTCCAGGAAGCGTTCATCGAACTGGCCAAACGCGGACAACCGCCCGACGACCCGGTGGCGTGGATGGCCCGAATCATTCGCAATCGCCTGCTGATGTGGCGACGCGGCCGACAAAGACGTCGTGAAAGAGAAAACGACTATGCCCGCATGACGTGGCTGGTCCACCGCGACGATTCCGTGGCGATTGATATCGATCCCCGACAACTGACCGATGCCCTGCGGACGATGCCCGATGACCAACGTCAAGTGATCGTCATGCGATGGTGGGGCGACATGACGTTTCGACAAATCGCAGGCGTGCTGGGTCAATCACGCAGCCGCACGCATCGACAGTACCAGCACGGCATCGCACACCTAAGAACCCTTTTGGCCCCGGAGACACCACGTGAACCATCCCGCTGCATCCGATGACGAACGCGATTTCGCACGCGTGTTGCGCCAAAGCTTTGCCCCCCTGCCCCGCCCCGATGGCGAAAGCCGACGCCTGTATCAGATCGGTTTCGAAGCGGGTCGCGCCTCGGTGTCCGGCGCTTTCCCGGTGAAGGATTCGCATCGCCCGGTTATCCGGCGCATTGCGGTGGCCGCGTCTTGGCTGGCCGTTGTAGTGGGCGCGTTCGCGGCCGGGCAGTGGCGTGGCAACGCCGATGCCGTTCGTGGTGTTCCCACAATGCAAAACGCCCAGATCGCGCCACCCACCAATGCCTCCGATGGGTCGTCCCGCCCCGGACGCCAGGTCGTTTCGACGGAAACGGTCAGCGACACCGGCAACCGCCCGGTCATCGCCGGATCGAATACCGGATGGATGTTTTCGGATTCGATTCGCTTGGCGTCGACGATGCAAACCGGCCACAGCCGGTTGAACCTTTCTCGATTGGATGATCCGCAAGCCATGTTGGCACCACGGGGCGCAGTGTCATCCAAAGACGTCCGCTTTACCAGCAGTGGTCAAGTTCCCCGCGGCGAATCGGTCAACCGGCCGGCCGCGAACCTGCGTGTCGTCGACGGCCTGACGCGAGTGTTGGACTTCGCCGGTCGGACGGCCGATTGACCGAACCGCCGATTGACCGAGCCGCCAATTTGACTGCGCATGCTGACTGTCTCACTGGCCCTTGTCCCCCATCCCTTTCCCCCTTGTCCCGCGCCCCGGAGCCCTCCGATGCAAAAACCTGTTCGCACCGCAACGATTGTGGCGGTGATCGCTTGGCTGGTCTGCGGCCCAGCCGGCGTAGCATTCGCGGATGATGCGACGTTGATTCGCATCACACCGTCCAAAGAACCCGACCCGGCACTGCGCTATCGATTCTGGCCTTCGCCCAACGATCAGCGTGACGCGAATGCGGCCGGATTGTTGTCGCGTGCCGTGTTGATGACCGTTCAGCACACGCAACACAGCCGCGACAACGTTCACCCGGGCGTGCTGACCGACGAGCGAATCGAGCGTTGGATCGAATCTCCCTGGCAGCCCGAACATGCGGAAGAGATGCAGCAATTTCTTTCGTACCACGAATCGGTGCTGTCGGAAATCGACCGCGCGGCAAACTTCATGCGTTTCGATTACCCACTGGCCACCGACCAGATGAATCTGACCGAAACGTTTGAACTGCTGCTGCCGGAAGTCCAAGAATCGCGGACGCTGTGCCGGTTCTTGTTGATCCGTGGACGGTTGGAAGCCAATCAGCATCGGTGGAACGATTTCGACCGCACCGTGCGGACGCTGTACCGATTGGCCGACATGATCGGCATGCAAAGCGACTTTCTGGTGGCACAACTGGTGTCCGTGGCGATCCAGGAACAAACGCTTCGACTGGTGCGAGAAGCCAGCGAAGTCAGCGATAGCCCAAACTTCTACTGGGCACTCAATGCGGTTCCCGCGGAACTGTTTGAACTGAAACGAACTGCGGAAAAGGAAGCCTTCGCCGTCTTGAAGGTTTTGCCCGATGCCGGCAGGTATCCCGATCACCCCATGGGCGGCGAAGCATCGCGACAAAAACTGGCCGAACTGAACCAACAGTTTGCCGCCGTGGTCAAGATGCTGGACACGGGATTCGACCTGCAAGAAACGCCCGAGGCCAGCGTGGTCAGTGGCTTGATGATCGCAACGATGGGGCCATCGTCACGAGAGTATCTCCGCAGCGTTTCGGAATGGGGCGACCGCGTGGATGAACTGGAATCGGTTGAATGCGTGTTAAGAGCGACCGCCCTGAAATTGCGACGCGGCATCCACGACTATTACAAGTGGTACAGCCTGCCCCGCGCCATGCGAAGCGACCATTTGCAGCAATCTGAAAGCTCGCTGACCGATGGCAATCGATCAATTGATTCCCAACCGGATCCGGCACACCTGCTGTTACAAGCCATTGCACCGGCGTTGCGTGCCGTCGATCAGGCGTCTCGTCGGCTGGAACAGACGCACCACTTTACCGTGACGTTGCAGGCGATTCGCGATCATGCGGCTCGACATGGCGAATTGCCATCGAAGTTGGATGATCTGTATCTGCCCGCCCTTCCCGATGGCCTGCGTCCGGGGCCTTTCAATTACCAACGCAAGAGCCCCAACCGTGCGACGATCGAACGAACCGCACGGTATTCCAACGACAATGAAACCACTTTCGAACTCCAATTGGCGGAATGAAAACCGATGAAACGATGGACCCCCTTTCGTACCGCCTCGGCGGCGCCTTCCCGAATTCTGCTGGTTTTGGCTGCATCGCTTGCTGTCTTCGACAATCCAGCGCCGGCCCAGGCATCCGGTGATGTTCCCTGGTCCGATCAAATCATTGCCGCGGCACGGCTGAATCTGCAAACGCTGGACGCGGCCGCCACCGGTCGCTTGATCGCTGATGCCGCATCGGTGGACGTCGGCGACATTGCACCGATGGCAAAAAGGATTGATGAATTTGTCACCGAACTACGCTCGCTGGGATGCACCGACGTTTACTTGGCGATCCACACGTCAGACATGCTGCGTGGCGTTGCCACCGTTCTGATTCAGACAGTCGATCCCGATTCCGTGCGACAGCGGATTGAACCGTTGTGGAAAAGCATCTATGGCCGAACGGAGTTTGATGCCAACGTCGATTCCGGTTGGCTGATTCTGGGCCCGGCCACAACGGTCAAGAATTGGACGCCTGCGATCGACTCCGGTGCAACCGACGGTTCGGACCGGTGGCGTGACCTGATTCGTGGTGACGACGAGAACAGCCAGTTGGCGATCGCCTTGCCCAATGACATGCGTCAAACGTTGGCGGCGATGTGGCCTCAGCAACCCCTGAAAAGTCTCCCTTCAAAGCTGTCACCGGCGCAGTGGGTCCGAGTGGTCCAATCGGCTCGCATCGCATTGTCGTTGCCCCCCCAAGGCGACACGGTGATCGAAATCGAAACCGCCGACGCGGATGCCGCAACGACCCTCGCCGATGAACTGACGCATTTGCGATCCAGCTTGGATTGGATCGACGACCGCTGGTCCGTGTCGACCGACGGTCCGTCAGCCATCGTCCAGACCTCGCCGGACGTGCTGATCGAGCAACTGGCTGCGGCGGTGGGCAACCTGAATCAGCGTTCGATGCGTCTGCGGACGATGAACAACTTGAAGCAGATCGGCCTGGCGATGCACAACCATCACGCCGCTTTCAAAGCGTTTCCCGACGCGGCGATTCGTGCGGATGATGGCGGGGAATTGCTAAGCTGGAGGGTCAAGCTGCTGCCGTTCTTGGAACAGCAAGCTTTGTACGAAGCGATCCAGCGCGACGCCGCCTGGGATTCGGAGGTCAATCGGAAAGTGACCCAAACGGCGGTCCCGAATTTCGGCACGCCCGATCATGACGGCCCGATGACCAACATTCGGATCCCCGTGATCCCGGGTTCGATGTACGACGATCCTGCCGCATCCAAATCGTTTCGCTCGATCACCGACGGAACCAGCAATACGATCGCGTTGGCGGTGGCACCCGCCGATCAAGCGGTGCCTTGGACACGGCCCGGTTTATGGGAATTGGACACCGAGCGCTTGGTGGAAAGCTTTTTTGGCGACCGCGACACCGTCCCCGTGCTGATGTTCGACGGGGCCGCCGTCGTGCTGGACCGGGCGAAAGTCGATGCCGAAACGTTGCAAGGCATGCTGACAATTGCCGGCGGCGAAGTCGTCCAGTGGTGACCGAACGCTGGACAGCGGCATCCCGAGATCCGCGGTCGATCGAAGTCGTTCGGAAAGCCCCTAGTAGCGCTGGGTCGAAAAGTCCGGGGTGGTCGCCATCCGGGTCCCCGCCTGCGACAACGCGGCGTCCTGGGCACTGTTGATCTGGCGTGAAAGTGCCGCGACTCGCTCGGCCACCAGCGGCTGGGCGCCGTTGATCGCCAAGGCCCGCTGGTAATTCTGCAGGGCCTGGGTCGGATCGCCCATCGATTCACGCAGCCGCCCCAGGGCCAACCATGCCCTGGGGTTGTTCGCGTCCAACTGCACGGCGTCCTCCAGATATTTCAGTGCCGTCTGGGGTTCGCCGTGTTCTTCATACAGCCGAGCCGTTTCGATTCGCGGTTCGGAATAGTTCGGATTTCGGGCCGCCCAGTTCTTTAGCAGGGCGAAAGCACGGTCCGGCCGGCCGGTGTCGACCAACAGCACTGCCAAGCCCCGATGGCATTCGACGTGGTTGGGATTGTGGTCCAAGCACTGGTTGTACAGGGCTTCGGCCTGCTTGTACGACTCCGGATCCTGGCGTTGCTTGGCTTGCTGGTGAACGGCGGCGGCCAGGTTGTAGTAGCTGTCCGGATTGGCCGGGTCGCTGGCGATCGCTTTTTGAAATTCTTGCATCGCCGCGCTGTATTGGCCCTGCTCATACAAACGGGCTCCCTGGGCATTTTGACCGCTGCTGGCCCACTGGCACCCGGTCAAACAGGCGGCCAGGCACCCCGCAACAAAGGCAGTGAACACCCACGCGCCGTTGAGCCAATTCGACCGGCCGGTCTGAAAATCGGTGTCGGACGTGGCCGAAGGTCGTGTGGTGATGGCGGTGGTGGTCATCGGGGGAACGTCCACGCGGCAAAAAAGGGGCGATTCGGGTTCGGGCGCGACGGTAGCAACGGCGCGTCGCCAGTGGCAATAGAGATGTGAAATGAGGGTCCGGCCGCGTCGCGAAGGAACTTTCCGTCGACACAGGCCATCGAATCGCCACAGACGTTCGGTTCGATAAGACCGGATCAAGTCGCCCAGAGGCGACCTAACCCCAGGCCTAGCGGCGTTTTTCGTTGCTTCAAAGCGGTGCCCGATTAGACTTCGAATCGTGGACTCGCGCAATTTATCCAGCCTTCGCGTCTGCCCCAGTCCGCGCATTTCCCCACGACTTTTCCTGGCCGAAGGCGGCCGCTAGCCGGTTGCACGGTCCGCGTCGCCCCCCTTCACCTCATTGACGAACACCGCCGCGGCCGAAGCCGCGGTCCCTAGACGAGGCCTCTGGATGACCCTTCATCGCAGTCAATCTTCATCAACCCAAGCTCGTATTTCGGACGAATCGCCGAGGTCCAAGCCGGGTCCGAATCGCGGTAGTGCGTCGCGTGATCGGCAACGTCGCCGGTTGAAGAATCGTCGCGGCTTGCTGGAAACGCTGGAAAACCGGCAGCTTTTGGCCGGTCCAGATCTGATCGGCGTCCAGCCCAACGTGGGATCGTTGCTGTTCGAATCACCAGTCCAGAACGTCGATCCGGACGGCCAGTTGACCGTGCTGCAGCAGTCGCCGCAGGAACTGGTGTTCCGCTTTGACGACGACACCCAACTGGACCCCGACACTTTGTCCGGCATTCGCATCACGCGGGCCGGCGAAGACAAGGTGTTCGATTCGGCCACTGCCACCAGCGACCTGGGCACCAACGGGGATGTGGTGCTGGAATTCCGCGCCCGCCAGAGCGGTGCGACCGGAAACGGCATCCAAGTGGTCATCACGGCCGATTCGCTGGTGACCAGCCAGCCCCAGGTTTCGGTTTCCGATCGCACGGTAGCGATCACCGTCAGCAACACGCCGGGTCGTCTGAGCAATGCCCAGGACGTGATCCTGGCGGTTGCCAATAATCCACTGGCCAACGACTTGGTCGAAGTCATCCAAGTCAGCGGATCCACCCTGGGCGTGGTCGGCGATGACGTTTCGGGCACGACCACGCTGACGCTGGAAGGGGCCAACGCCGCCGAAGCCGTCACCGACTTGGGTACCTCCGGATCGGTGCTGGTTCGCATGATCAGCCAAGTTCCCGGCGAAGACGGTCTGGGTGTTGAAGTCAACGTCACCAAACGAGACTTCGGTGGTGCAGCCAATCCGGTCGTCTTGGTCAGCAACGGTCAGATCAACGTCCAACTGAACAGCAACTTTGGCAACGAGACGACGGCCGACGAATTCGTCGCCGCCCTCAACAACAATCCGAATTCGGCCGCGCTGGTCAAGACGCTGTTGATCAGTGGCAACGGCGACACTTTGGTGGGCAACCGCAACACGCTGTATTCGCCGCTGACGTTGTCCGGTGCCAGCGACGTGGTGGTCCAGCCCGGTTATGTGGGCCTGGGCGATTCGCCTCGCGAAGTCGTTTTCCGATTTGCCGAACCGCTGCCCGATGACACCTATCAGATCGACATCGTCGGTGTCGGCCCGACCGCGCTGACCAACATCGCGGGCGAACCCTTCCAAGACGGCGTGAACTTGTCACGTCAGTTCCAAATCAATTTGGGTCCCCAAGTCGTTGCGGTGGTTCCCGAACCGGTTCGACGCAATGCCAGCACCGGCGCGTTGCAGCCGCAAACGGGCAAGATCGAAGTCCATTTCGGCAACGACACACTGTCCGCCGCGACGGCCAGCAATCCGGCTCATTACCAGCTGATCTTCACCAGCGACACGGCCAACAACACCGACGATTCGGCACCGATCAACCCGACGTCGGTTCAGTTCGATCCGATCAACAACATTGCGTTGCTGGATTTCAGTTTCCCGCTGTCGCGGATCCCCAACCCGGCGGGCGGCTTTTACGATAGCGCGGCGCGATTGCGGATCGGCACCAGCGAAGGTCTGCCGGCGGCACCGGCGGAATTCGACCTGCAAGGCGCCGAGCCCGGTGATTCGCTTTCGACCGCGACCGACCTGGGTACGCTGGGCGGTGGCGGCACGCAATCGACCGTCGTCCAGTCGACGATTGAAAATGAATCGCCCTATGGCATCACCCTGCCCGGCCCCGATCTGCCGGGGACCCGCACGATTCGTCCCGAAGATCCGTCGCGTCTGACCCGCACGGTCCCGTTGGATTACGTCCGCAACGACGCCGACAGCGAAGACGGCATCGCGGTCATGCAGTACGCATTTCCGGCGTCCTTTTCCGGCCCCAATCCCAACGGCCCCGGCCAACAGACGTATTTCAACGTCATCAGCGAACAACAAAAGGACCGCGTCCGCGAAGCGATCCAGCTGTATAGCGAATACCTGGGCATCAGCTTTATCGAAGTCGAAGGTGCACCGACATCGCCGGCATCGATCAGCATCGCCGTGGGTGATCTGTTCGCCAGCGGCGACGGCGCGACCAGTGGCGAAGGCGGCTTGGCGGCCGTGACCGCCGACAGCAATGCCGACGGTATCGACGATCTTGGCATCTTGGACCTGCAAGATTTCGATGATTCGATCGACGACCAATTCGGCGACGAATTTTTCCGCGGTGCGATGTTCATCGTGGGACAACTGTTGGGCTACGGCTATGCGGACGATCTGCCGCAACCGACCACGCAAAGCACCAGCTTTATCTTCAACCCGGGCAGCGATAACGAACCGTCGTATCCCAGCACCGCGGACATCGTCCACGGACAATACCTTTACCGTCCCGAAAGCACGGACGTCGACCTGTTCGAATTCACGTTGAGTGAAGCCGGCACGTTGACCGCCGAAACGATCGCCGAACGCTTGGGCAGCCCCAGCTTGCTGGATTCGGCATTGCGTTTGTATCGCGTGACCAAAGACGGTTCGGGAAACATCGTCAGCTACGAAGAAGTCGCCGCGAACGACGACTATTTCAGCAACGACGCAATGCTGCAAATCGATCTGGCCGCGGGTGATTACGCGGTCGGCGTCAGTGCCAAAGGCAACACCAGTTACGACCCCGGCATCGGCGGCACCGGGTTCGGCGGCCGCACCGAGGGCGATTACGAACTGCGTTTGGATTTTGTCCCCCGCGCCGCGGCGACCATCACCGATGCGACCGGCGTCGCGTTGGATGGTGATGCCGACGGACAACCCGGTGGCGTGTTCAATTTCTGGTTCGTGCCGGCCGACGCCGACAAGACGGTCTATGTCGACAAGTTGGGACCACAGAATCCGACCGGCATCTTGGGATCGGTTTCGAATCCCTATCGCAACATCGACGACGCCATCGCGGCGGCGACCCAACGTCCCGGAACGACAATCCGCGTCGTGGGCAACGGCGGGATCGACGGCGACGTGGCCACGATGCAGGACAACTTCAGCTATCAGATCGGCTACGACAGCAACGGCTTCGAATTGGCCGACGGTGCCACGCTGAATCTGCCAAAATCAACGCGGCTGATCATCGACAGCGGTGCGATCCTGAAGCTTTCACGCGCACGCATCGGCGTGGGCAGCGTTTCACCGACGATCGACGCCAGCGACGCGGCTATCCAAGTCTTGGGAACCCCGTCAATCATCGGTGCCAACGGCTTGCCGGTTCGCGACAGTGTCGGAGAAATCATTCCCGGCAACGTGATCTTCACCAGTATCAACGACGACACCGTTGGCAGTGGCAACACGTCCGCGTTTACCCCCGACGCACGCCCCGGCGATTGGGGTGGAATCGATTTGCGTGGCGACTTGGATTCGGCTGACGAATCACGACGCAACCGCGAAAACGAAGGCGTCTTCCTGAACCACATCCAATACGCCGACATGCGTTACGGCGGTGGTGCCGTATCGATCGCGGGGCAACAAGTTGCCGTTTCGCCGATCGACATGGCGGTGACCCGGGCAACCGTCGCCAACAGTGTCATCAGTAATAGTGCCGACGCGGCCATCGCGGCCACGCCGTCGACGTTCACCGAGACTCGCTTTACCGACAACATCTTCCAAGGCGGTGGTGCGTTCACGCCCGACTACACACGAGTCGGACCGGACATTCACGGAAACATTGTCGTCAACAACTCATTCAACGGCTTGTTCGTTCGGGTACGCACTCGGACCGGGGACCGTCTGGAACCGTTGACCAGCGCTGCGCGTTTCGACGACACCGACATCACGCACGTGCTGACGGAAAACTTGATCGTCCAGGGCACGCCCGGCGGTCCGCTGTTGGTCAGTTCATCGCCGTCGTCGTTGTTGGTTCAATCGGCTTTCACCGACCAAGGCGACATCGCCGAAGGCAATTACACCTATCGCATCACGTATGTGACCGCCGAAGGTTTGGAATCAGCCGCCAGCGATTTCACGGTTCCGTTTGAACTGACGGGAACCAGTGACGGCTTTGGCGGCATTCAATTAAGCGGTTTGCCGACGATCGGATCGAACACCGACTTTGTTTCCCGTCGTCTGTACCGCGCCGAGATTCCCGCCGGCGTGGATCCGTCGACGTTGCAAGCCGACGACTTCTTGTTGGTGGCACAACTGAACGCCAGCAGCACCTCCTTTGTGGATCGAAACGGTTCACCGGCCGGTCCGCTGTCCAGTTTGGGCGCCAGTTTGCAAAGCCGACTGGACGCCAGCTTGAAGATCGATCCGGGCACCGTGATCAAGCTGGAAGGTTCACGTATCGAAGCCCGCTTTGGTGCCGACATCTATGCCGAAGGCACTGATGGATTGCCGGTCGTCTTCACCGGCTTGGAGGACACCCGATACGGTGCCGGCGGAACCTTTGACACCAACGACCAAGGCACCTCCGCGTCGCTGAACCCCGGGGACTGGGGCGGCCTGTACATCGGCCAAGGCGCCACCGCCAGCATCGACCACGCGGTCATCGCCGGTGCCGGTGGCCTGACCCGAATCGAAGGTGGCTTTGCCGAATTCAACGCCTTGGAAGTCCACCAGGCAAATCTGCGTCTGGCCAACAGCCGCTTTGAAATGAACGCCAGCGGCGACAGCGATGACAGCGGCACCCGTGTCGGTCGCGGCGAAAACGCGGCGGGCAATCTGTTCGTCCGTGCGTCGCAGCCGGTCATCGTCGACAACGAATTCTTCGACGGCGGCGGTGCGGCAATCACCTTCGACGTCAATTCGCTGGGCGAAAAGGAAATCAATGATCCGGGCCGCAGCACCGGTGCGATCGATCGCGTCGAGGTGACCGGCAATCAAGGACCGCTGATCCGTGGCAACACGATGAGCGGAAACGATATCAACGGTCTGCAAGTTCGTGGCGGTGAACTGACCACAGCGGGCGTCTGGGATGACACCGATATCGTCCACGTCGTCACCGACACCATTGAAATTCCCAACCAACACATCTTCGGCGGCTTGCGTTTGCAAAGCGACGCCAACAGCAGTTTGGTTGTCAAGTTTGCCGACGGCGATGAACCTGCCGCGATCGTGGTCGGCGGCACCATCGAAACCGGATCGGATGAACTGGTCGATATCGCAGACCGGATCGGCGGTTCGCTTCAAATCGTCGGTTCGCCCGACTTCCCCGTCGTGCTGACCAGTCTTTTCGACAACACGGTGGGTGCGGGGTTCGATTCCCAGGGCAACCCGTTGTTGGAAACCACCACCGTCACGCCTGCGGCCAACACCACCGCAGGTCCCGGTGACTGGACCGGCATCATCATCCGCGAAGCGGCGCACGACCGTAACGTCGCATTGGTCAACGAAACGGAATCGAACGACAGTCCGAAAATCAACAGCAACGCCATTCCGGGACAGTCCAGCTTCCTGGGTGAATTGGCCCCCGATGAACAATCGGGCGATGAAAATCGCCGACTGGGCTTTGTCGTGTCCGGTGAGATCAGCACGACGGATGACGTCGACGTGTACTCGTTCGTCGCGGAAAGCAACACCGAAGTCTGGCTGGACATCGACCGCACGTCCAACAGCCTGGATTCCGTGGTGGAATTGATCGATGCGAACGGCCGAGTCTTGGCCGCATCGAACGATTCTTCGATCGCGGGGGCTGCCGGCGGCCTGTTCATCGCCGACGGCTTGAACCAAGGTTCGGCACAACCGCTGACCGTTCTGGGCGGCGACGGCCAAGATGCGTACAGCACCAACGCCAAGGATGCCGGTATGCGTTTGACGCTGCCGGGCGAAGCGGGAACGCGAAACCTGTACCACGTCCGCGTTCGAAGCAGTAACACGGACAATCCGACCGATTTTGCAACGCTGACCGATCCCGGCCAAGTGCTGGGCGGCCTGACCAGCGGATCGTACCAACTGCAGGTCCGACTGCAGGAGACCGACGAAACGCCCGGCACGCAAATCAATTTTGCCGACGTCCGGTATGCCGACAACGGCGTCCAAATCATCGGCCAGCCGATGCATTCGCCGCTGTTGGGCGAAGAATCGGAAACCGATGCGTCCAATGATGTCCGCGCCGACGCACAGCCGTTGGGCTATTACGGTGCCGGCAACGATGGCGCCGCCGACGCCGGCCCGCTGCAAAGCGACTTGTTGGCCAAGTCGTTCTCCGGATCGCTCGACAGCGCGACCGATGTCGACTGGTATCAGTTCACGATCAATTACGAAAGCCTGACCCGCGACGGCGCGGCGATGTACCTGTCGACAGTCTTCGACCTGGACTACGCGGACAACTTTGCCCGCGCCGACATGGCGTTGTACGTCTTCAACGAAGCAGGCCAACTGATCTTGATCGGCGGCGACAGCAATATCGCCGACGACCTGCCGGCGTCGTCCGGCAGCAATGGTTCGACCGACCTGTCCCGCGGCAGTGCGGGAACGAATGACCCGTTCATCGGTGCAGCCGAACTGAGCGAAGGCACGTACTACGTCGCGGTTGCTAACCAACAACAAGTGCCACAACCGCTGGACCAATTCTTCAACGCCAATTCGACCAACCCGTTGTTGCGATTGGAACCGATCGATTCGGTCCGACGCATTGCCGAAGATCGTATCGCGCCGTTCGGCAACACCGACTGGGTTTATGGCGGCACCGCCGACGATCCGGTTGTCCCGCTGTTGTTCGATGCCGATAGCGTGGTCGATTACACGCTGGACGACGTCGTCTTGTACGTCAACACCAGCAGCGGCCTGCATATCGTCAATCCGTACACCGGTGACAGCTATGGTTTGCTGGGTAACTTCGGCGAAACGGTTCGCGACATCGCGTTCACGGCCAACGGCGAACTGTTTGGCTACAGCGGTTTTGTCGGCCAGGCATCGGACACGACATGGTTCTACAACCGTATCGACACGACCGATGGTTCGTTGAGTGCTCCGCTTAGCACCGGCGGCAACATCCAAACGTTCCACGACGATCCCGATCCGGTCACGGGCAACCCGCCGGTGGACAACGAAATCACGTTGGAAGATTCCAGCGATGTCGGATTCGAAGTCGAAGCCATCTCGATCCGCGCCCGCGGCGGTGAAGAAACGGGCTTCTTCGTGGGCAACCGTGCCTCACGTGCCGGCCTGGATTACTTCGAAAACGTCTTGTTCCGCTTCAATCCCGAAGACGGAACCGTCGACAGCCAACCTTCACCGCTGTTGGAAGCCCAAGCCGGTGCCGGTGCATCGCTGTTCGAAGTCGGACAAATCAACACCGCAGCGACAACCCCCATCGATACCGAATTGGGGCTGCAAGAACCGTTGACGCTGAATTCCCAAGGCATCCTGGTTCCACAGGTGTTTGACGGCGATTCGTTCACGCTGTCCAACGGTACCGACACGCTGAAGTTCGAATTGGACAGCGGCTATGCGTTGGCCGCGAATCCGTCGATCGCGATCGCCGATGGCGACACAGTACTGATCGATGGCACCACGTTCGAATTCAACACCGGCGTCGCGATCCAATTGGATTCTCCGGGCCTGGGTGGTTTGACCCAAGGTTCAACGCTGATGGTCGAAGACGCCAGCGGTCAAATCGTGACCATCGAATTCACCGGCGGCGGTGTCGCCCAACCAGGCAACGTCGCGGTTTCGATCGTCGACGGCACGCGAACGCGAACCGCGGGCGAACTTGCGGCAGAAGTTTCCGGAATCCTGGGCACGCAACTGTCCGGATTGTCGCCACGCAGCATGGGCGACCAGATCATCTTCACGTCCGCATCACCGGTCGCCGTCAGTACGACTGGCAGCGGCGTCAATCTGTCCGGCGATCCGACCCTGTCCAACGCCGGTGCGGTCGAAGTCTTCATCGCACCTGGCACGCGAACCGATGACGCCATGAAGGCGCTTGCCGAAGCAATCCGCAACGTCGGCGTGGCGGCGGTACAGTCAGGCACGCTGGTGTCCCTGCCGAATTCCACCAGCCTGTCGATCGTCTCCGGTTCAAGTGTTGGCATCGCCGGCACACCGGGCGTCAGCGCCGGCAGCGTCGCGATTCCGCTGTACGCCAGCGACAGCCTGGACAGCCTGGCCGCACGCATCGTCGCGGCCATCGACAACGCCGAAGCCGGCGGAAGTCTGGCCAATGTCACGGCGGTCGCCCGCGTTAATTCGATCCAAATCGGCGGCCAAGGGTTCATCACCGATGTCGGTGCGGCCGGCAATGCGTCCAGCAGCTTCATCCAAGGCGGCAACGGCATGGGCGGGCTGATCACGGGTGCTGAAATGGTCGGCAGCCAACTGTATGCGATCAGCAACGCCGGTGGACTGTACGTGGTGTCCAGCGGCGAACTGAACAGCGAAGGTGCCCGAACCGTCGGTCGTTACGTGGCCACCGCCACCGACCTTCGCGGGATCAACTTCACCGGCCTGCGTGCCGGCCCGCAAACGCTGCAAAACGGCGAACTGCAACAGATCCTGTTCGGGATCACTGCGTCGGGAGACATCCACGCCTTTGACACCAATGGCGTGTTGCAACCGATCTTTGCCGGCGGCCAAACCAGCATCTCCACGGGCATCAGCGGCGCCCAAGGTTTGGACTTCAGCACGCTGGACTTCAACCTGTGGCACACCAGCGAAGAACGCACCACCGATGCGGGACACCGCCAAACGCCGTTGGACATCAACAACAGCACGCGGCCGGGCCCCAGTGGAGCAGACGACTACAGCCTGGGCTTCAATTACGAAACCGATGTTTTCGGCGGCCTGTTCAGCCCGCAAGAAAACCCGGTCGTTCTGAACAACAACAACGTCGTCCAGAACCCGCGGCAAGACGGCCAGACGATCGAAAACACCATCAACTTCCCCGGTGGTGCCCACGGTGTGATGCAAACCAACACCTTCGATCTGGAAGGCTATTCGTCGACCGACCAGCCGATGCTGTACTTCAGCTATTTCCTGGAAACCGATGGCGTCGACGGCACCAACCGCAACGGACAAGTCAGCGATCGTGATGCGTTGCGTGTCTATGTCGTGACCGATGAAGGTGTCGAACACCTGGTCGCAACCAACAACACCGCACGCGGTGGCAATTTCAGCGACGATGAATTCGACGACCCGCCGCAAACCGGGGTGTATGCCGATGACATCGATCTGCAAGTCCAACAATTGTTCGACAACACCGGCACTTGGCGGCAAGCCCGGGTGCCGCTGGGCGAATTCGCCGGCATGTCGGGTCTAAGCCTGCGAGTCGAATTCTCCACCGCCGGCGCGGTCGTCACCGGTTCGACCAAACTGCGTGCCGTCCCGGCCAACAAGTTGAACGAAGGCCAGACGTTTACTGTCAACGGCCAAGTCTTTGAATTTGATTTCGCTCCCACGGTCGTGATGCCAGCCGGCAGCACGCTGGCCGAACTGTATGTCGACCCGAACGAGGTGGCGTCGATCACGATCGAAGGCGACACGTTCGTGCTGAACGATGGCACGCGAACCGTGCTGCCGGGTCAACGTTCGATCGACCTGCTGGCCGAACAACCGGCCGGCACGACGCTCAGCGACTTGTCCGGTGCAGACATCGCACAGGCTATTGCCAATTCCCTGGCGATCGCTCCGCTGCAAGGATTCGAAACCAACGGATTCGATTTCTCCGATGCTTCGGATTCGCCGACCGTCACCGACGGCACCAACGACTTCATTTACGAAGCGACTCCCCTGCCCTACACCGGCGGCAATGTGGAGATCAACGGAACCGGCCGCATCGGCGGCTTGGATTCGCTGGGCAATCCCACGCGGCCCGATGACGTTGACTTGTTGACCGTTGATGTGATCGCAGGCAGCGTCATCGATGTCGACGTTCGTCTGAACATCAACCCGTCACTGACCGCAGCGGTCCGGTTCTTTGATGCCGCTGGCAATCCGCTGACGACGACGTCCACCGGCGGTGTGGTCCGCTACACGGCAACGGAATCAGGAACGATCTACATCGGCATCAGTGGCCGTGGCAACGAATCGTACGATATCCGTGATCCAGGTTCGGCGTCGCCGGGCCAAATCGACACCTACACCGCCAGCGTTTCGATCGCCACACCGGGCGGCGTCAGCGTCACCGGTGGCGTGTTGGAATTGACCAACATCGGCAACCTGCAAGTGTCCGATTCGTCCCTATTCATGGTCGGCGGAACACAGGGCATCGTCGGTGCACCGGTTCAGGTGACCATGGGCATGTCGGCGGCGGAAGTTGCCGAAGCGATCAGCCAGGCCATTGCGGATCGATTCAACGGTGGCAACACCGACGCGGTCCCGGTCGCCGGATCGTCGATCCAACTGGGCAATCACGTCGTCAACGACGTCGGCCCGCTGGCTTTGGAAGGCGACCGCTATGGCGATCGATTCGGTGTCAACCTGAATGACACCCGCACCATTCGCGACGGCGTGTTGGACAACGAAGTCGAAGGCGTTTACCTGGACGATTTCATCATCGGTTTCGCCGAACGTGGTGAAATCGCCACCGGATCGGCGATCGTCGATGGCTCGTTCATCACCGACGCTCGTCCCGATTTCGCCCAGCCCAACGACGAAACCAGCAACCTGAACACCGGGACGTATCAGGTCGAAATTCGCGATGCCAGCGAATACGTCGTGTCCTCGACACCCAACGGACTGGACAAGCGGTTCCGCACGTTCGACACCAATGATCGCTTGAGCGATTCGCGCAGCGTCACGGCGATGTCGGCCGATCAATTGTCCGACGGCCAGACGTTCCAGATCCATGACGGTCGTTCCACCGTGACGTTCGAATTTGATTTGGTCGAAGCCGACAACGGTGTGCAGCCCGGCAATGTCCGAGTGCCGTTTACCTTGCAACAGGAAATCGCCGGTACCGAAGACATCGATCCGGCCACCGGCCAGCCGATTCCCGGCACCGCCACGACGCGTCCCGGAACGGCGGGCGAAGTCGGTGCGGCGATCATCGCGGCCATCAACCGTGCCGATGTTCAATCGGTGGTTAATGTCAGTGCGTTGCCCGCCAGCGGCATTGACAGCACCGCGGATCCGAAGATCAACCTGTACGGCAATGTGGAAATCATCGACGACGACGGTGTCTTTGCCGCGGTCGAATTTGATACTCGACGTGGTGATTCCAACCGTGATCGCGGCGGCCAGGGCGTCATCTTGGTCGAAAACAGTCAATTCCTGTTCAACGGCCAGTACGGCATCAACATCAACCACGACGCAACGGCGACCGTTGCGGGCGTGACCAGCGATTCGATCCAGCGATACCCACGCAACTTGATCGAACAGAACACCGAAGGCTTGGTCCCCGGTGTCGTCGTCCGCAGCAACGTGTTGGCGTACAACGAAACCGGCGGACTGCAGGTCACCGGCCTGGCATCCGGCGGCGACGGAACCAGCAACCCGCCATTGTCATTCGAACGGATCATCAACAACACGATCGTTGGTGGAACGATCACCGCCGGCGCCGCATCGGGTGCGGAGATCTTTGACGACATCTTGTTCGACCTTGGCGACACCGCCTTTGCGGACGTGGTCGTCAGCTATGACCCGGCCACCGGAACGAATGCCCCGGACACCGGTTTCGATGACGCAACCCGTGCGTTGGGCGCTCCCGATGCAGGTGCAACGACAACCGAACCCGCCAACGGGAACTTCACCACCTCGTTGGGCCTGGGTGGATCCATCACGCTGCAGTTCACCGACAACTTGTTGACCGGCAGCGGGGATTCCAGTCCCGACTTGGCGATTTTCGAAGTCGGATCGATCGAATCAGTCATGGTGGAACTCAGCCGTGACGGCATCAACTTCATCGACGTCGGCATGGTGTTCGGTGACAACAAGACCTTGGACATCGACGCGGCCGGCTTCGGCCCTGGTGACCGCGTGGCCTACGTTCGACTGACCGACTTGGGTCAGGGTGACGCCGCCGATGCTTCACGCGGTGCTGACATTGATGCGGTGGGTGCGATCAGCAGTGTTCCCGCCGATCAGTTCACCGGCGGTGGAACCGGCATCAACTTGGTCGGTGCCGTCGCCCCGACGTTGCTGAACAACTTGGTGGCCAACTCCGACACCGGCATCGCCTCGGACACACCAGCGGAAACCATTGTGTTGGGCGGCAACGCGTATTACCGCAACGCCAACGACGCGACCGGTGTGACGCCGGGTGAATTCTCGTTGCTGTTGAACGACGGCGAATCCGTCTTTGTTGCACCGTCCGACTTGGTGTTCTCGCCCGCGGCAAACTCACGAATCATCGACAGCAGTATTGATTCGCTGGAAGACCGGCCGAGCCTGGTGACGGTGAAGAACCCGATCGGCTTGCCGCCGTCGCCGATCCTGGCACCCAGCCTGGACGTCAACGGCCAACTGCGTGTGGATGATCCCAACGTCGAAACACCCAGCGGTCTGGGCGAACGTGTCTTCAAGGACCGTGGCGCCGTTGACCGTGGTGACTTGGCCGGCCCACGTGCCGTTTTGGTTTCACCGCAGGCTGCCGGACTGGGAACCGGCGCCGGAACCGTTTCGGTGTTCGGTAACGCCCCGGACGCTTTTGAGATTCAGCTGATCGATGGATTGGCGCCGGCCGACGTCACCCCGGGAACGGGAATCGACGATCGCACGGTCAGCAGCAACAGCTTGATCCTTCTGCGTGACGGCGAACTGTTGACCGAAGGCGTCGACTATCGCTTCGGATACAACCCCAGCAGCAACACGATCCGCCTGACACCGATCGCCGGCGTCTGGCAAGAAGAATCCACCTACACCGTGCGGCTGATTTCCGGATCGGATTCACTGATCCGGGCTTCGGCGGGCACCGGTTATGTCGACGGCAGCCTGTTCAGCCTGGCGGACGCCACGGCAACGGCAACCACCTTTGAATACGAATCGGGCATCACGGTTACGGTCGACTCCGCATTGACCGGTGCCGATGTCGACGGCATGGAAGTGGTCGTGTTCGACGGCGTCAGCGAACTGACGCTGGAACTGGACAGTAACAACGCCAGCACCGGTGGCAACATTCGGATCGCCATCGAAAGCGACGACGATTCGACCGAAATCGCCGCCAAGATCGCGGCGGCCATCGACAGCGTCGGGTTGAACGTCGACGCGGCATCGGCGGACAACGTCGTGCAACTTTTGGGAACCAACCCGTTATCGACGGTCGCGATCACCGGTGCCCTGGGTACCAACAGCGGATCGATCGGCGTCAGCCCCGGATTCGGAATCCAGATTCCGGTCAACGGCAATCAACCGGCTTCCGCTTTGGGTGACGGCGACACGTTCCAAATCACGGCCAACGGTGTCGGCACCGTCATCTTTGAATTCGACAACAACGGTGCCACGACCACCGCGGGCGCGGTTCCGGTCACGATCCCATTGGGAGCGTCGCTGGATCAAATCGCCGACGCGATGGTCCGTGCGATCGGTGGACAAAGCCTTGGCTTGACGGCGTCCAATGCCGGGTTCGGCCGCGTCGCACTTAGCGGGAACGACAATGTCACCCTATCGTTCAACGATTCGGGGCTGACCCAAATCGGCGAACCAGGCGACGGTGCCTCGGTTCCGGTCGTCATCCCCGTCGATGCCACCGACGAACAGGCCGCACAGCGAATCGCCGATGCGATCAACGGCGCAGGACTGTTCGGTGTCACCGCCGATGCGATCAGCGGTGTTGTTTTTGTTGAAGGAACCGCGGGACTGACCGGTGACGGATCGGTCGTGTCGTCGACCATCAGCGATGACGTCGGCAACCCGCTGCAAAGCAACCAAATCAACGGACGCACCGAGCTGACGATCTTTATCGGTGGCGGCTTCGACTACGGCGACGCTCCGGCGCCCTACGCCAGCAGTTTCGCCGACGGCGGTGCACGACACGGCGTCGACACCAGCTTCAGCATCGGCACCATCCTGTCGCCCGATTCGGATGCCCGATTGGACAACGCCGACGATGACGACGGCGTCTTGGTTCCCTCGGTGGTACGTAACGGTTTCGACGCTTCGTTCACCGTTGACCTGAACACCGACGGCCGCCCGTTCTACTTCGACGCATGGTTCGACTGGAACGCCGACGGCGTGTTCGAAACCGTTGAACGTTACGGATCGGTGGCGGGCAACGGTCGCGAATTGATCAGCGACGGCGACACCATCACGGTTCAAGTTCCCGTCAACGCGGTGCTGGGTGAAACCTACGCTCGGTTCCGGTTGAGCGAAGTCGACAACCTGGGCAGCACCGGCGATGCGGCGACCGGCGAAGTCGAAGATTACCGATTGGTGGTTTCGTCGAATCCGTTCACCAACCCGTCGCTCGGACCGGATGTCAACGCCAGCGGTGCCGTCACGCCGCTCGATGCGTTGCAGATCATCAATATGCTTAACCGCAATGGTGGCAACACGATCGATCTGCAACCCAGCGATGTCCTGCCGCCGCCGGCGATCTATCCGGACGTCAGCAGCGACGGCAGTGTGTCCGCATTCGACGCCCTGTTGGTGATCAACTACTTGAACCGCATGCAAGGCAACAACTTCGGCCAAGGCGAAGGTGAAGCCGCCGCGACGACCGCCTATCAACCGGTGGCATCGGGGGTCATGGCCAGTGCGGCAACGGTGCAAGGTGACTTGCTGATCGCCGAAAACCCGTCGACCGAATCCGACTCGATCCCCAGCGTGGGGATCGCCGAAGGCGAAGAACCGGTTACGACCGGTTCGACCAGCGTCTTCGACGACGCAGCGGTTGTCGCCTTGGACGACACCGTCGATTTGATCGCCGCCGCCAACGCGGCACAGGACGATGACGACGATTCGGATTCGGCCCTGTTTGACCAAGTCCTTAGCGAGTTTTGATAGCGATAGGCCTCCAGCCATTCGGGCCGGCGGCAGACGCGTGCGTCTGTCGCCGCCCGATTGGCGGTGGGAACCCTTGCGGGTTTTAACGCGTCCAACGATTTTGCGAGTCCATCGCGACTTCGCAGTCGTTCTTGATGGACTTGCGCGCGATCGTTTTCCCCCGGGCGAACGATAATGGTGCAGCGGTTCGGCGAATCGGCTGATGATGCGTCAGTGCCGCAGGCCACCCACTTATCCCAAGCAGATCCCCTTATCGCTCATGGCTGGACGACCGAACGGTCCGCGAAAACGCGTTTCGGCGCGACGCCTGCCCAAGCTTCAGGCGTTGCAGCCGCGTCAGATGTTGGCCGCTGATGGGATCCCCCTAGGGGCAACGCCCACCGACACCGGCGAATTCTTGCTGGGCCGGGTCGCCGTCACGCCGGTCTTCTTCGAAAGCTCACAGGCGACGACCAACACGCAGAACTGGACCACCGAAGAAATCGATGAAACCTTGGCAAAGATCGCCGACGGCGTCGCGTGGTGGTCGGATTTGCTGGATTCCTTTGACACGGTGCATCAACTGGAATTCGTCATCGATGACACGTGGGCCCGCCAACCCGTGGTGGTTCCCTATGAAACGATCGAACTGACCAGCAACGACCACAACCAACCGGCGTCGTCCTTCCTAAGCCCGCTGGGATACGGTGATTCCGCGTCGCTGGGGGATGCCGTTGTCCGCTTCAATCACGATCAACGTCAAAAGCTGAATACCGATTGGGCGTTCACGATTTTCATCGCCGACGCCTCGGACGATCCCGACGGCGCCTTCGCATCCGGCGGTTCTTTTTCGACCGCCTTTGCGTATCCCGGTGGGCAATACATTGTCACGCCGTCGACCCGCCCGGCGTCGACCATCACCCATGAAATGGGTCACATTTTTTGGGCCCGCGATGAATACTCCGGCGGTGGATCCTGGACCGACACACGCGGCTATTACGACGCGCAAAACTGGAACGCCGCCGACAACCCGACACCCGGCTTTGTCCAACAGGTCAGCATCATGGGTGGCCGCGAATTGGCATCGCTGGCGTACAACACCCTGACCACCCCGGCGTCCACGTTGGCCATGATCGGCTGGCGAGACAGCGACGGTGATGGCGTCTTTGATGTGGCCGATGTCCCGCTGGAACTGGATTTGATCGGCAGCCTGGATGCCGATTCGGGCCTGTATCGAATCCAAGGCTCCGCGTCGGCGGTCCCGCTGTTGAACGCGAACAGTTCCGGAAATCAAAGCGACATCACGCTGAACGAAATCAGCCGTCTGGAATACCGATTGGACGACGGCCCATGGATCACCGCCGAATCGCCACAAACACAGACCTGGGATTTCAGCCTGGACTTGGACGTTGGAACGGATTTCCAGTCGATCGGCTTTCGCGTCATCGATGACACCACGGGGATCACCAGCCCAACCATCGAAGGCGAACGCAACGACCTGGCGATCAGCCAATCAGCCGTCCGTGGCGGCGTTTTCATCGATGCCGACGCCAACGGTGTGCGTGATGCCGGCGAATCGTGGCTGGCCCTTGGTGACGTGACCCTTCGCGATTCCAACGGCGACCCGCTGTTTTCTGCCAGCGTTAGCGCAGCCGACTTGCCCGATCACGAAGTTCGATCGAACCACCCCGCAGGTGCCTTTTCGGCGACCGGTGACTACATCAACGATCGTGTGGCGGTGTCCGACACGTTCTGGCCTGACGCAACGATTCGACGCGTCTTTCAACCCTACAACGTCTTTCAAAACAACTGGGTTGATCGCTGGGACGATCGCTCCGGCTTGGTGGCCCGGCCCGCCCAGACCGTCGGCACTGCCATGGCCGACGTCATCGGCTATTCCGACGGGTCCTATGGCAGGATCGAGGCCTACGACGTCGATGGCAACCTGATCGCCCGTCAGGCCAGCCCGCCACTTGGCCCCGGCGAATCTTTCCAACTGGTGGTCGACGACCCTCAGGGACGCATCGCCAAAATCATCGTCGGTGGTCACGCCGGAACCTCCATCGGCATCGAAGGCCTGCATTTCGGACAAGCATTCGATGCATCGCTGGGCGACGACGGATCGTTTCGCTTTGACGGACTGGCCGACGGCACCTACCAAGTCGCAATCACGCCCGACAACTTGACCCTGCAGACCCTTTCCGAATCGATCGACGTTACCGTGATCGGCGGCGTTGCCGCACAGCAAACGATTCCGGTGCAGGTCGTCGACAGCCCCCGTTTCAACGCCGACAACCCAGTCGACGTCAACGGTGATCACGAAATCAGCGCTTTGGACGCTCTGCTGGTCATCAATGACCTGAACCGAAACGGAAATCGCACGTTGGGTCTCGATGAAATGTCGGGGCTGGACATCGACGTTTCCAACGACGGCCAAGTCACCGCCAACGACGCACTGCGTGTGATCAACGCTTTGGCCCGCGGGGCCACCTCCGCGGGCACCGCCGCCGGTGGCGAAGCCGATCAGACGGCCCCCGCCACCTTGCCCCCCGCCCCCCATGCTTGGGCATCCGTCACCTCTTCCACCGGATCGTCCAACAGCGTCCTTGGCGATACGGCGATTTTGGCATCCGCGGAGGGTGAAGAAGGCTTAGGGGAAAGCTCGCAAAGCCAGACAGAATCGACCAACGGCGCCATGTCGCCCCTTGCCTCGGGCCGTTCCGGTGCGGATTCTTCCGATCATGAGGACGGAATCGACGAGCCCCGAGATTTTTTCTTTGGCCAATTGGGACAAGAAATTCATTCCAGCGATCACACAGATCCTTGGAACTTTCCGGGCACGGGCGAATCCAACGCCTAACAGTGAGTACGCGGATCGGATCGGTCGGACCGAACTTCACGAAACCGGAAAGTTGATAAAACAGGTCGCCCAGATAAGATAGGGGCCGACACCCAACCCCGATTCTGTGGTTTTGCGCTACCCAGAGTCGCCTATTCGTCTCACTTTGACACACGCGATATCGCATAGCCGCCGTACCTCCCACGATTCGGCGGCTTCGCTTCTCCCCACCTTCCCCAAAAATCTTCGATCACCTCCCGAGATTTACAGATGAAAAATCTGAGTGATTTGCTTCGCCGCACCGGATGGATGGCACGTGCACCGCGGCGGGCAAACGCCCCGAAGCGTCGCCGATCCAAAGCGATGGGCGGCTCCTATGCCGATCGCCAGCTGCGAAGCGAAACCTTGGAGAAGCGGAACCTGTTGGCCGGCGATATCGGTTTGGCCAGCGACTATGCCTTTGCCCACAACTATTGGCACGCCGCCGACGTCGACAACAATCAGCAGCTGACCGCCAGCGACGCGTTGCGAGTGATCAACCTGCTGAACCGGTCCGGCGGCGCGGTGGAGGTGACCCACGCCGGTCAGATCGATTCTTACGCCGACGTCAACGCCGACGGCATGGTCAGTGCGTCCGATGCCCTGTTGGTGATCAATTCGCTGAACCGCGGTGAAGGGGCCGGCGAACTGGTGGAATTGTTCGCCAATGCGACCATCGAAGGCTCCGAGATCGTGCCGGGTCTGCCCACAGAACAGATCCTGACCGATGCGTCCAATCGTGAGATCAATGTCGAAGTCGGCGAGATCTTCTATCTGCAAGTCAGCTACAGCGACCTACGCACCGCCGGCGATGATATCGGTGCGTTCCAGGTTCGTACCGATTTTGAAGTCGACCGGCCGGGCTTCCTGATCCCGGTCCTTAGCGAAACGCAGCAACTGACCTTTGAAGGCAACATCCGTAGCGCCACCAGTGGCACAATCACCCTGGAACGCGAAGGGTTTGGCTCGGCGCAAATTCCAATTCAGGACTATCTGGACCAAGGGGCCGCCGCTCTGGAAACAGCCATCGAATCGCTTGGCGTGTCTAGCGATCAATACCAGTTACGCCGATTCGACAACCGCGTACTGTTTGCTGGCCAGCCGGATGATGTCGACCCGACCAACCAGACTTGGGAAATTCGTTACGACATCAATCAGTTTGCCAACCAAGATGTGCCCAACATCTCGATTCTGACGACCGAATCGGGCGGGCAACAAGTCATTGACGGTCTGAACATTGACGTTCGCGCCGCAAGCTCGGCGACACCGCCGATCGACGGCTCCGGTGCGATCAACGGCGATGCCGCCGGTGACAATGTCGACACCCGCAGCAATTCTGATCCGCAAGCAGACATCCTCAATACGTTCGGCAAAGAAGTCTACGGCAGCCTGAAATACGGCACCTTTGACCAGAACACCGGCGTCTTTGACGAAATTGGTGTTGCCGGTCCCAATAGCGTTCTCGGCGCCGTGGGAACCAGCAGCCTGCCCGAACCGTTTGACACCTTCAGCATCCCCGTGACCATTACCCAGCCGGTCACCGGCTTGGTGGTCACGATGACCAAGGGTGAAGACGACGAAGCGATCCTGTTGCTGGGTCGTGACGAGAAGGTTCCGAACGACTTGGTGTTCGTCAACGAATCCCAAAGCCAGATCATCATCAACGCGACAGGCGATGCAATCGGCGTGACCGCGGGTGACACCTCGGTATCGCTGGACGAAGACGCCGATCCGATCACGATCGACCTGGCGGCTTTGACCACCGTCAACAGTGGCGACACCCCGACCTTCAGCCTGACCGACAACGGTTCGCTCGGCAACGCCACGATCAACGGCAGCACGCTGACCTACACTCCGAACGCCGATGTCTTCGGCGGCGACACCCTTGTCTACACGGCGACCAACAACGCCGGCAGTGACTCGGGAACCATTTCGCTGACGATCAACTCGGTCAACGACGAGCCGGTCGCCGGAGACGATTCGGCCACGCTGGACCAAGACACCAACGTCACGATCGATGTGTTGGCCAACGACAGCGCCGGTCCCGCCAACGAGAACCAAACGCTTAGCATCACATCGATTTCGACGGCACCGGCCAACGGATCGGCACAGATCAGCAACGGCCAGGTCGTCTACACCCCCATCGCCGGATTCTTCGGCAGCGATAGCTTCGAATACAGCGTGACCGACGGTATCGATTCGACGACCGCGACGGTCACGATCACCGTCAACGAAGTGAACACCGGATTGGTGGCCGCCGATGGCACCCTGACCACCACCGAAGACGCCATGGCGGCGGTGACGATCGACCTAGAAACGTTGGTGTCGATCAACTCCGGTGGCGACGCGACGATCTCGATTGCGACCGGGGCCAGCCGCGGAACGGCGACCTTGAACGGAACCATTCTGTCCTACGTCCCGAGCGAGGACGAATTCGGTACCGACACGATTACCTACCAAGCGACCAACAATGATGGAACCGATACCGGGACCATCACCGTCACGATCGATCCGGTCAACGACGAACCGATTGCCAACGACGATACCGCGTCGGGTGACGAAGACACCGCAATCGTGATCGACGTGCTGGGCAATGACGCCGCCGGCCCGGCCAACGAAACCGAGGCGATTGAAGTCACCACCGTGACCGATGGTGCCAACGGAACCACCTCGATCAATGCCAACGGCACGATCACCTATATCCCAAACACCGACTTCAACGGCACCGATAGTTTCACCTACACGATCAGCGATGGTGAACTGACCGCGACAGCAACCGTGAACGTGACCGTCAATGCGGTCAATGATCCGCCGGTCGCCGTCGATGACACCGCGTCCGTGGACGAAGATTCCAGCGTCGTGATCAGCGTCTTGGACAACGACGACGACGGAGCGACCAACGAGTCCGACACGCTGTCGATCACCGCCGTCGGCACCCCGTCCAACGGTACCGCCATCGACAACGGTGACGGCACGATCACCTACACCCCAGCCGCCGACTTCTTCGGTTCGGATAGTTTCACCTACACCATCACCGACGGAACCGATACCGATACAGCGACGGTCACCGTGACCGTCAATCCGGTCAACGATGGACCCGTTGCGACCGACGACACGGCCCTGACCGAACAGGACACACCGGTCGCGATCAACGTGCTGGCCAACGACAGCGCCGGACCGGCCAACGAAGGCGATTCGCTAACGATCACCGGGATCGCCTCCGGGCCGAGCAACGGGACGGCACAGGTTTCCGGAAATCAGATCGTCTACACGCCGAACACCAACTACTTCGGCTCCGACAGTCTGACCTACACCGTTACCGACGGTACGGAAACGGCAACCGCGACGGTCAACATCACCGTGACCGACGTCTTGGATCCGCCGACCGCCGTCAACGGAACGCTCGATGCGGTCGAAGACGCGGGAACAGTCACGCTGGACTTGGCCACCTTGGTCACGGTGGAAACCGGCGACACTTTCAGCATCACGCTCAATGGGTCTCCCGCGCGTGGCACGGCGACATTGAACGGAACCGTGTTGAACTACACACCGGCCCCCGATGAATTCGGCGCAGACTCGGTCAGCTTCACGGCCACCAATTCGACCGGCAGCGACACCGCGACGGTCGCCATCAATATCGAAGCCGTCAACGACCCACCGGTCGCCGACCCTGAAACCGAAAATGTCAGCGCCACGCAAAACACGTCGGTGACGTTCAACGTCCTGGCCGGTGCATCATCCGGTGCGGAAAATGAAAGCGATACGCTCAGCATCGTCAGCGTCAGCAACCCGGCCAACGGCACCGCGGTGGACAATGGCGACGGCACGATCACATACACACCAAACACCGACTTCGAAGGCAACGATTCCTTCACGTATGAACTTAGCGACGGTGAAAACACCATCACCGCGGAAGTTAACGTGGTCGTCCGTGTGTTCGGTCCGTCGACCGTCGAAGGTTTTGTCTTCTTTGACTTGGTCGACAACATCGTCGAATACAGCCAGGATCCGCTGAACGTCACCCCCATTCGAAACGGCGTCAAAGACACGTACGAAAACGGACTCGGCGGCGCGGAAGTCAAACTGGTTTCATCCGCGGCGAACAACATCCTTGGCGAAGACATCGAACTGGATGTCCTGACCCGCCTGGACGGCAGCTTCAAGTTTGAAAACGTCGCGCCCGGCACCTACGAAGTGGTGTACGACGCGCCAGGATCGATCATCGTCGGAACGACCATGTCCACCGGGTCGGCGATGCCGCTGTCCAGCAGCACCATGCAAGTGCAAATCGATGACGAAGGTGACGAGGAAATCGGCGGCCTGAACTTCAGCCTGTACGGTGTCCGTAGCAGCGGCCTGGGTTACCTGAACTTGCTGGCCACCAAGCACATCAACGAAAACGGCGCCATCAACGAACTCAGCGGTGGCGGCGTCGAAGGCGGTGTCGTTGCCCTTCATGAAGACGGCACTCAAGAATTCTTCCAGCCCAACGAAGGATTCGACGATGTCGACTTTGCCGAACTGGTGCTGAACGACAGCCATGACGAAGCATTGCTAACGATCATTCGAAATGGCGTCATCGAAACGGCTCGCCTGTCGCAGGATCACTTCGTGGTCAACGACGCGGGCACCGGTGTTCAATTCTTTGGATCGGTGGACGATTTTGACTTCGCCCCCGCCGACATCGATCTGCTGCGTGCGGAATTTGACCAATACCGCAACGCGATCGATGAAGTCCTGGCCGACTTGGGCAGCAGCGTCTGATCCATCACATGCACCGAATTCGTTTACGCAAGCCGTGGTTGAAAGCGACCACGGCTTCTTTCTTGGATGATCAACCTTTGGGCGTCGACGCGTTCAAATCCGACGTCCCGGATACCGATACGTCGGTGTTACCGTCGGGCACAGATGAGTTCTTGGTCTATCAGCGAACGTTCAATCGACCGACCGGCATCGCCGATGCCACGCGTGTTCATCTTCAGATCGACCGTTGGGCCGGGCATCTGGTGGGCGTCGATCTGAACGGCGAAGTACTTGCCCACGACATTGCCCAAACCGACGCGCCCCTGCGGATCGATGTCACATCTTCACTGCAAACGGGCAATCGGTTGCGGATCGGACTGCTAGCGACCGATCAACAGGCTCTTCTAAGCGGTGAAGTCTATCTGTTGATTGAAAACAATTCTTCCAATCCAGCCTGAACCAGATTTCGCGTTAACCGTCGATGCTCGGGTCGATCACTCGACGATAGACGCTGCTGTCGATCCATCCCAAAGAGTCGCGGCGCTGCGAAAGCTTCTGCCATCCGGCACGCCCCATTGCACCGGAGACATCTGGCAAATGGCGTGCTTTCAGCCCCGTGGCGTAACGAAAAAACACGATCATCAGGTTGATCCACATCACCGCCCACCATCGCGCCGGTCCGCCACGTGGCTCGATAAAGTCAACCACGTACCAAACACCATCGGGTTGAACGCAACGACCGATCTGTTGCACAACGTCGTCTAATTCGGCATCCACAAAGCAGTCCAAGTGAAACGCAGTGACGACCACGTCAAAACGCCTCTCAATCGGCAACTGCCTTGAATCTGCTTGGACGAAACGGACAGCTGACCGGTGATCCTTCGGCACGTTTGAATCCCGCGACCGCCCTGCGCCGCCGATTCGCCTTCGCTGCAACAACAGCATCTGGCGACTACGATCGACACTGACAACTTGCTCCGGTGCAAACCGTTGAAGAAACGCTTCCAGCAAACGCCCGTCACCGTCACCGACGAACAGCACCGCGTTTGGACTGGCAGGCAGGTCATCCAGGCCACGTTGCCTGGCACGTTGCAACCGGCCACCGAAACGACTCCATTCCACCCAGCGATACCACTTGGCCAGCCGATCATAACCGTCGGGTTGCCTCATCGGACTTGCATCCACGATCGGTACAGCAGTTGTGCCCCGACCACCAACATCGGCGGCACAATCAAAGCGGGATCGGCCAGCAAGGCGAACCGTGAAGCACTCCCGCGCGTCAGGTATCGCGTTTGATAGACCAGGCCCATCAAAGAAAATGAGGATGCGACCACGGCCGCCCCTAAGGTCCAGGTCAGCCACTCAGTCGTCATCCCCCACAGCGACAACGCGACCAAACCGATCGCCCAAGCGTAAAGAAAGCGAACGTCGATGTGGCCCGCTGACACGGATTCAGCGCCGCCCCGCAACAGCCACACGCTTTCCGACCTGGAAACAACCCAGCAGTTCAGTGTGAACAGACCGGCCAGCAAAGCACCAACGGAAACGCCCCTGCCCCCGTCCATCATGCCTACGTTTGTGGCACATGCCCCGACGACACCGGCGGCAAACAGGATTCCGACGATCGGTTCCTTCCATTGCATTGCCGACCGGCGACGAAAGGCATGGACCCACAACAAGTACAACCCAACGGCCACAGCCAAAACGACACCAAACATTTGCACCGCCAAAGGCAGACAGGTGGTCGCCACCACCGCATCGATGCCAAACACCGTCGTCCACACAAGCAGCAACAACCGCCAGTTTCGACGCGAAAATCGATGCCTGGCCGAACGCAAGGCTGCGTCGCTGCGGAATGAATCCAACAGCCGATCGCCACAGTAGATCAGCCAAACGGTCATCGCCAGAACCAAGCCCGTCGCGATATCCTTGCGATTTGCTACGCTAAAAATGTTCGCACTGGGGTCATTCTCGCGCATCAGCACGACGAACCAGACGACCGCCACGATCGGTGCATCCAAACTGGTGACGTTCAACACAAGAATCAGCCGCCACAGCCTGCTCGTTCGACTCGGCCCTCCTGATTTCGATGACGCCACTTTTCCCCGATCAGATGTTTCATTGATAACTGATGGCCAAACTGTACTTCTATTATTCGGCAATGAATGCCGGCAAGTCGACCATGCTGCTGCAGTCGGCGTACAACTATCGCGAACGGGGTATGACGCCGGTCATTTTGTCCCCCGAAATTGACACCCGCGAAGGACGGTCCACCGTTTCGTCACGCATCGGCCTATCGCAACAAGCCATCAGCTTCACCACCGCCGACAACCTGTTCGCGATCGTCCAACGTCTGGTGGAACAAGGGCCGGTGGATTGTGTCCTGATCGACGAGGCCCAGTTTCTGACCCGCACTCAAGTTCGGCAACTGGCCGACGTTTGTGACAGCCTTGATATCCCTGTCCTGACCTACGGCTTGCGAACCGACTTTCAGGGGCATTTGTTCGAAGGCAGCGAGATGCTTCTTGGCTGGGCCGACACGCTGTCCGAAATCAAGACGATTTGTCATTGCGGACGCAAAGCCACCATGAACATGCGGATCGATGATCAGGGGCGTGCCATCAAACACGGCCAGCAAATTCAAATCGGCGGCAATGAACGCTATGCATCGGTTTGCCGTTTGCACTTTCAACAAGGCATGGCCGAACGGCGTCCCGACGAATTGCCGCTGTTGGACAAGTTGGATGACAACGGCATTGGCTAGGTCGACGCGTTCGGCGCCAACGTTCATCCACACATCCCACCGGCGATCGGTTCATTCCACCGTGTGAACCAACACAAAGTTGTTGGCCCGCTTCATCACACCGGTACCCGCAACGAAAACGACTTTGTCGCCGGCGTGCAGCTTGTCGTGCATCCGACCCCACTGACAGATTTCGGAAATCAGTCGTTGAGCATCGTCAATCTGTGGCATCAACAGCGGCTTGATCCCCCAAAACAGACTCATCCTGCGCACCGATTTCGGGTCATCGCTGGCACCGAGCGTCGGGATCAGGCTTCTCATCCCGCTTTTGCTTTTGACCCATGCCGTCCCCCCGCTGTGCGTCGCAATCACTAGCACCTTCGCGGCGATCGTTTCGGCGATTCCCGTCGCCGCCAGCGTGACCGCGGTGGTCACCGGGTGCACATGATTGTTTTCCGGTGGCTCGACACGTTGCAGCCCCAACAGTTGCCGTTCGGTCTGTCGCATGATTCGATTCATCGTCTTGACCGCTTCGACGGGATAATCGCCGATGGCCGTTTCGCCGGACAACATACAGGCGTCGGTTCCGTCCAGCACCGCGTTGGCCACGTCCGAGGCCTCCGCCCGCGTCGGCCGACGACTGTGATGCATCGATTCCAACATCTGTGTCGCCACGATGACCGGCTTCATCTTGTCCTGACAAACGCGAATGATCCGCTTCTGGGCGACCGGCGTGTCGGCGACATCGATTTCCACGCCCAGGTCGCCACGTGCCACCATCACACCGTCGGACTCCTCCACGATGTTTTCAAGGTCCTCCAACGCCTCAGGCTTTTCAATTTTCGCGATCACCAAGGCCTCCGATTCATAGCCCTGTAACAGCGATTTCAACGACTTCACGTCGCTGGCCGAACGCACGAAAGACAGACTGATAAAGTCGATGTCATTCTTCACCGCCCAAATCACATTGTCGATGTCTTTGGGCAGCAATGCCGAAACGGAAAGCTTCACGCCGGGCAGATTGATGCCTTGGCGACTGCGAACTTCGCCCGGTCCAGTCACCCGACAATCCGCACGATCGGCCGTCACCTTTTCGACCTTCAGGGCCACGGTGCCATCGGCCAACATGACCCGATCGCCGACTTCCAATTCGTCGATCAGCCGCTTGTAACTGCTGGTCAGCTCATTCGGCGATCCCGGTGTATCGCCGCGGACAAAGCTGACACGCATGTCCCAATCGCACTGCAGCGGATCGGAAACCAACTGCCCCAGTCGCATCTTGGGGCCGGCCAAGTCCAACAAGACCCCGACGGGAAATCGCGTCTGTTCGGCCGCCTGGCGAATGGCGGCCAGCACCCGATCGTGATCCTCTCGAGTTCCGTGCGCCGTGTTGATCCGGAACACATCGACGCCCGCCTCGATCAATTCCGCTAACCGGTCGACACTGTCACTGGCCGGTCCAACGGTGGCAACAATCTTGGTCGATGCTTCTTCAAATCGTGGTCGCGTCATCGGGTCGGGGTCTTTCTGGCAAGATGCGAAACGGTTCGTCCGTTCTATGAATGTAAACGTCGACGGCTATCATGCGAGTCCGCCACGGCAATCCAGGCTAGGCAATCATGGCACGCAGGCTTTTCGATGACACAACCACACGATTCCCATTCGTTGCGTTTCGAATCCCCGGTCGCCCTGGTCACCGGCGGCTCGGCGGGGCTGGGAACGGCAATCGCCCAGGCGCTGCTGAATCGCAACTACCACGTCTTGATCGTGGGCCGGGACTCCGAGCGGTTGCGTCTGACGGCAGACCGATTGACGTCCGAGGAAGATCGAACAGATTCATCCGCCGTTCGTCTGCACCAATACGCATGCGACGTGACCAATCTCGACGAAGTTGCCAAGCTTGCCGAGTTCGTCTCCGATCGGTTCGGCCGGCTGGATGTCTTGGTCAATGTGGTGGGCCAAAGCGACCGTGGCTTGGCCAGCGAGATCACCCTGAAGAGAATCGACGAACTGGTCCGCCTGAACGTCCACTCGACCGTCATCTGCACCAAAGCCTTACTGCCGTTGATTCGCGAAAACCGGGGCAGTGTCGTCAATATTGGATCGCTTGCATCAAAAATCCCGGCCCGGTACCTGGGTGGCTACTGCCTGGCCAAACACGCGCTGTGCGGCTGGACCGATCAACTGAGCTTGGAAATGCGGCAACACAACGTGCATGTCGGCCTGGTTTGCCCAGGACCTATCGCACGACAAGATGCCGGACATCGCTACGACAAACTGCTGGCAGACGATCTGCCACCAGAAGCCGCTGCCCCCGGTGGTGGTGCAAAAATCAAAGGGCTGCCGCCGCAGAAAGTTGCCGATGCCGTCGTCGATTGCATCGCCAAACGCAAACGCGAAGTTATCTTGCCCGGCAAAGCAAGGCTACTGATCATCCTGCGGGCAATCTTCCCAGATTGGGGTGACCGGATTTTGCTGCGCATGACCAGCGGAAACTAAGCCGATCGCACTCTCCTTGATCGCCGCCAAGCGAAGACGCGCTGCGAATCCGTCCTACTGCGTCGACGACTGGCCGGGAATCTCCAGCGTGATCAACTCCATCGTGTTGATGACCTCGGTCGCCGGCGTGCGATTGATCGCCTTGACCAATCCGCCGGGCACTTCGTTACTGGACCACGTCTGCGTGTACGTGATCCCGGCTTCCACCTTGGATTCAATCTTCTTCCAAGTGGTTTCGAACGTGCCCGCTTCGACCTGCAAACGTTGCTCGCCCTGCTCCTTCACACCCTTGGCTTGACCGAACTGCTTCGGGTCAATCCCCGGAGGCAAACGGAAGTAATGCGGGTTACGCAACTTCATCTGCGGGAGCTTGGACTCTGATCCGTCCTCGGAAACCATGACCACGGTCCGGCCGATCACGACGGCCTCATCGGTCTTCTCCAAGAGTTCTTTGGACGTCTTTTCGATCTGCTGCTTGCCGTCGCGCTCGGTGACGGAACGAACCACCACCTTGGTCCCGACGGGAAATGCCTCCCACGCGGTGTACACGGGATTCTCCCGCTGCGAAGCGGACCGCTGCCCCGCCTGCACAAACGTCGACAACACGAACAAAGACGAAATCGACAGCACAGCCAGCCGGACTCTTGGGGGCATAACCAAACCTTCTTGGGATCTAAGAGAGCGTTGAATCACGAAGCGAGCCATTAGAGCCGCGACCAGAAGCAAGGCAACCTTTGAACATCGAGACCTAACAAAGTGCTTCATTGTGAAGCCATCGTGAAGTCTCTCGGAAAAGACCGAATTGGCTTTGCACGCCCGGATGGCCGCTACTAACTTTCCCGCCTGTCAACACCAACGAAGCAACTGGTTGCTGCCGAATCAATCCACTTCATCAAATCTCCATAAACACATTCCTTTGGAAAACCTTATGTCTTCTTCAAGACGCACAAACCGACCCGGCGGTTTCACGCTGGTCGAACTGTTGGTTGTGATTGCCATTATCGGCGTTCTGGTCGGGCTCCTGCTTCCAGCCGTCCAAGGTGCACGGGAAGCCGCTCGACGCGTCCAGTGCATGAACAACATGAAACAAATGGGCCTGGCCGCACTCAATTTTGAAAGTGCTTATAAGAAACTGCCCGAAGGTCCGATGGACGGTGACCCCGAAGCAGTGGACTACAGCGGATCACCGAACCCAGCCGGATACAACTACCGCGAAACACCCCCAGCCTACGGCGGTACCACCTGCTGTCGTGCGGCAACACGGCGTGGATTTAACCAATTCTACAAGATCCTTCCCTTCATGGAGCTCCCGCAGGTTTATGACCTCGGAAGGGATGACCCACCGTTTTGGCCGAATCAACCCAACAACGGCGGCGAAGACGACGTCGCCAAGGTAGCCGTCAGCCATTATTACTGCCCCAGCCGTCGTCCTCCCAAGCTTTACAATAATAACCTTCGCGGACGTCTGGATTACGCGGGCTGTGCCGGCTTCTTCCAAGGCGAAACGATTGAAAACACCGACGATATCCCGGAACCTCCTTTGGGGTTGGGCCCCCGTGGCGACGAACGCTCCAACGTCAACCAGGGCGACACCCCCGGTCGCAAAGGCGCAATTGTTTGGCCCGGTTTTGGTACCAAACGAACCCTGGGCGACATCACCGATGGATTGTCAAACTCCATCATGTTCGCGGAGAAATCGATCGCCAAAAAGCGATATGGCACCGACGGCGGTGACAACGAACGTTGGAACAACAGCGGTTGGGACGAAGACTGCATTCGCTGGCACTTCCCCCCGATCAGCGACCGTCAGGCACCTGAGTTTCGCCCGGGAACCACTAGCAGCACCGCCTGGCGCCGCTATTTCGGCGCGGCTCACGCGGAAGGCTTGAACGCAGTGCGATGCGATGGCAGTGTCAACTTTTACGCCTACACCGTCGACGCAGAACTGTGGAAAAACCTATGCGTGATCGATGACGGCGAACAAATCCAAGAAACCGAATAAACGCCCGATCAAGTTCATCAAATCACAACATTCAAACCGTAAAATACCACAAAAAGAAATGAACATTTTAAACGTTGCAAAAACTTGGATGACGCCTGCCAAATTCGGCATCTGTGTGATCGCCGGGATGATCACCGTCACCAGCCTCGGATGTGGTGGCGGCGATGTCATCAATGACGAACCGCTGTCCGCCGAAGACGAAGCTTACATCAAGCAGATCGACGACGAAATTGATGCGGCCGAAGGCGGCTGATCTTAGACCCGTTCGGTCACAAATGACTTTACACGTTCTGGGGCATGGTTCATCCATCGCCCCATTTTCGCATGAAATCAATTCCATGAAACACCGCAAAAACCGCCCTCAATACGACGGCTTCACCCTGGTCGAATTACTGGTGGTGATCGCCATTATCGGGGTTCTGGTCGGCTTGCTGTTGCCGGCCGTGCAAAGTGCCCGAGAAGCCGCCCGCCGCACCCAGTGCATGAACAACATGAAACAAATGGGCTTGGCGGCCCTGAACTTCGAAAGTGCTTACAAGCACCTTCCCACCGGTCCGATGGACGGCGATCCGGAAGCGATCAACTTGGATGGAAGCCCTAATCATGCCGGCCGGAACCACGGCGGACGCGCCCCGACGTACGGTGGGACGGTTTGCTGCCGTGCCGCCACCCGCCGTGGCTGGAATCACTTTTTTAAGATTTTGCCCTTCATGGAACAGCAAGTGGTTTATGAGTTAAGCCGCGATGATCCGCCGTATTGGCCCTATGTCACCAATAACGCGGGTGAAGACGATGTCGCCAAGGTTGCAATCGGGGGATACCATTGCCCTTCACGTCGCAGCCCCAAACTTTATGACAACAACCTTCGCGCACGTGTTGACTACGCGGGGTGTGCGGGATTCATGCACGGACCGACCATCGCCGGCACCAATGACATCCCCGAGGCCCCGTTGGGCGAAGGGCCTGAAGTTAGCGAACGCGGTTCACCCAATATGGGTGACACACCGGGACGAAAAGGCGTGATCGTTAACCCTGCACTGGGGGCCAAACGGTTGCTATCTGAAATCACCGACGGGCTTTCCAACACCATTATGTTTGGCGAAAAGAGCCTTCCCAAGGATCGCCATGGTGTTGATGGTGGGGACAATGAACGCTGGAACAACGCCGGATGGGATGTCGACGACCTCCGATATCATTTCCCGCCCATTCCAGACGCACAGGCGCCGCCTTACAAACCAGGTACCACGGGCAGCACCGCATGGCGGCGGTATTTTGGGGCTGCCCACGCAGAAGGCCTAAATGCTACCCGAGCGGATGGAAGTGTAAATTTCTATTCTTACATGGTTGATCCAGAAGTGTGGATGTACCTATGCATTTGTGATGACGACGCGACCATCGACGAGGAAGCCCTGTAAGAACACGTCGAACGAATCTTGCAATTCGATCCATCAATCATCACCTCAGGTTCGACTTTCGAGCCTGAGGTTTTTTCATTGTCTGGAGAGACTGACAGGCCTAATCCGCCACGCAAGAACAGATATTTTCCGCAAGTCGCCTCACGGCCTCAACTCCACATCGCCCCGATCAACGATTCCATCACTGCAGTTGGTGAAGTCTGTCGGGCAAAGAGAACGGGAAGGGACCGGAGCTAACCAGATCCTTATAGAACCCACTACTTAACACTCATATATGAAGATGAGAATTCCATAAAGGTTCCGCGACGATTGAGCACAGAAAGACTTGGGGTACTTTCAGTTTCCTCGTGTTTTCTGCTCTGAACGCGGATGACCGTCCACAAACGAACACGCACCTCAAGGGGGATGGGGGGCATATCACCACCGTGTTTGTTTCTTGCAGGGAAAGACGCAGCGGGTACTCTCCCGCAACAAACCGTCAGATTCCCCAAATCCTATAGACTCACCCTCAAGGCCCCATTCAATGAGCGCCTCGCAGAAGCCTCACGTTGCCAAAGCATCTCGATCACGAAAAGAAAACAAGAAGCGATCGCGGCGAAGCCGACGTAGCCGCAGCCTCCTGGTCCAGAACCTGGAAGACCGCCAGCTGATGGCCGCCAACGTCATGGACGACGTAATCGATTCCACGGAACTGTCCAGCGTCAACTCGGAAGGCCTCAACGTTCTGATCAACGACAGCACCGGGAACGAGGCTCAGACCGTCTCGGCGTTCAATGCCGAGGTCGACCTGACGACTCTGCCGGATTTGGCTCCGGTCAACGATTCGGACTGGTTCATTCCGATGCGTCAGGATCCGAACGATCCTTCGAAGGAAATCCCGCAGCGATCGATCTTTGAAGGCGCGGTGCTGTTCAATGATGAACGCGAGGACGTCAGCAACGGCGGTGCCAACAACGGCGACATCGACTTATTGCGTGATGACGACGCCGACTTCACCAACGACCACCTGCTGACCAACGGCAACCGACTGAATCCAACGACGCCGGGCGACCGCCTGGACGCATCCGAAGGGATGGTGATTGCGACGCTGCGAAGCAACGATCCGGTGGACGCTTCCAATGTCAATCTGGGCGTTCCCCAATACGCCAGCGAAGGCGGCGGAGAAACATGGATTGCCATCGCGGCGGGACCGGAGAACAACGGCGAACTTTCCATCGACACCTCAGCCGCGTTCTTCCCCTACGACGCAGGCTGGGTCGGTGCCACGTTTAACGGAAGTGCCAGCTTCACGACGGGTGCCAAAGATGCTGACGGAAACGGGATCTTGTCGGCAACCGGCTCAGGGGGCGTCTACCAAGTGACCGTTCCCGGGGTCAACGATTCGTTCTCCGACGGATTCTTGTTCGGCATGGGGGCCGACAACGAAGACAACTACACGCGGACTCGTCCGATCGGCGACAACCAATGGGCCGTCCAGCACCGCGACAACGCCGCGGAGATCGGTGGTTCGGAAGGCGACGATTTCAATGTGTTGTACATCCCTCGCACCACGCGAGGCTTGATCGGCGGTGTCGTCGATGGCGACAGCACCGACACCAATTCAATGCTGGACGAGTTCGGTGATTTCACCCTGCTGCCGCAAGGCGACGGCTTGTACAAGCTGACCGTCCCAGGTCACGACATCACTTCCGGTGTCCTGATCATGGAAAACTATGACCTGACGGTCACCCAACCGCGGAACACCTACTTCACCTACGACGCCGACCCCAATGATCCGTCGTCGATCCTGATCCGCCAGTTTGCGTGGAACGGGAACACCGAAGAACGTTTGGACACGGACTTTGTGTTCTTCTTCATCCCGTTTGAAAACAACCTGGGTGTGACGTCGGATCTGGAGGTCACCAGTCTGGGGGCAACCACCGATGCACCGGGCGCGTTGGGTGGCCTGAGCGATGGGGGCGTTCCGGTCTCGGTCTATGCCGACGGATCGATCAACTACGACTTTGATTTGGCTGCGTTGGTCGAAGGCGACGTCCACACCGACACTTTCGTTTACGAAGCCAGCGACCCGGCGACCATGGAATCGGCCATCGGGACGGTTTCCGTGACGCTGCGTGGAACCAACGATGCCCCGATCGCCATCGGTGAATTGGCGGATCGCGACATCAACGAAGACGAAACCGAAGTGATCGACCTGGCGGCCATCTTCGATGACCTGGACAACGGCGATTCACTGACCTACTCGTTCAATCCTGGCATCGGCGGCCTGTTTTCTGGCGAAGTGGTCGGTGACACGTTGACCGTGACCCCGACGCCCGATGCATTCGGGTCCACGATCGTCTCGGTCACAGCGACCGATAGCACGGGCTTGACATTGACCTTGTCCGCATCGTTCAACCTGGTTCCCGTTGACAATGATGACGTGGTCGCTGTTGACGATGCGGCGGTGACCGACAATGTCACTCCGCTGGACATTGCGATCCTAGCCAACGATTACCACCCGGACACAACTCCGTTCTCGGTTGCCGCCGCTCACATCGGCGGAAACCCCGAAGCGACCGGCAACGGTGACACCGTTTGGACGGTGGATGCGACCACGACGGCCCCCAACGACCTGACGATCCAAAGCCCGGCCAACCGCGGTGACGTGGCGGTCGGACGTGGTGGCAGCGATCTGTCGCTGACCGATGGTGTCTTCTTGGGCACCGTTCGTGATAACACGGATCCGTTCCAGACGGTCAACGCCTATGCAGCCTTCAGCAGCTATGGCTTCGCTACCGACACCGGTGTCGGTGGTGGCGAGCGAAACTCACCCTTGCACGCCGCGTTCTTTCCGTTCGCGGAAGGTTGGACCAGCGGCCATGTGGGATCGGACGGCACATTGCTGGGCGGCGTCGGTGTCTCCCAAGCCAACGTGACCAAGTTGGGAACGGGTCTGTTTGAGATTTCGATCCCAGGTGTCACCAACGCATCGTTCGACGGCATGCTGTTTGCCATCGGTGGAAACAACGATGACAACATTGTTTCGGTCATGCCATCGGCGTTCGGCAACACCTGGCAGATCCGCCAGATGGACAGCGATAGCGACATCGACGGATTCGAAGACGATGCGTTCAGTTTCGTTTACATCCCGGCGTCGACCGCCGGATTGATCGGCGGTCGAACGCAGGAACAAGAAGGCTTTGTCAGCTTGGTCCAGTCGTTCGGGGGCGCGTCGCTCGACTTCAGTTCGCAATCCGGCGATTACTTGGTCAACATCCCGGGCTACACGCCCAATGACGGTGCGCTGATTGCCGTGTCCTCCGGTTCGGTGTTCTCCAGCATCGGCGGTGTCCCGACTCAGGTCCCGGCCAATCACCAAACCGTCGCCGTCGCCGATGGCAACAGTTTCCGCATTCAATTGAAGCAATCCGGCAACTATGCGATTCCTTTGACGGTCGAAGGCGTCGAGACCCCGGACGTCCAGTTCATCTTCTTGCCGTTCGACCAGCCACTTGAACGTGTCGAGAATCTCGACTTCAGCATGACGTCGTTTGACACGACGTCGGCACTGGGCGGAACGATCACGGCCGGTCCGGATGGATCTTTGCAATACGATCCGTCCACCGGCAACGCATCGATTACCGGGCTTGGCAATGGCGAATTTGTCGAAGACACCTTCACCTACACCGTCACCGATGGTCGTGGTGGGACATCGACCGCGACCGTCACGGTAACCGTTCAAGGCCCCAACCGCGATCCCGACGCTGTCGACGACACGGTCAACTTGAACGAGGAAAACAGCAAAGGTGCCGTCTTGACGGTCCTGGGCAATGACACCGACCCGGACGTCATCGACCTTCGTGGCCCGATCCAAGGCGTCGCCGCCGGTAACTTGTCGGTTGACGAGTCGAGCGTTTGGAGCGTCGCCCAAACCAGTGCAACCACCAACGCAATCACTCTGGGTGCCGGTGCGACTGGTGAAGTCGAAGTCCAAGTTGACGGCGGTGCGATCGCGCCAGCCAGCGGCATCACCCTGGCAACCATCCGCGAAAACCACGACGATGCGGGCCCCAACGCCAGCTTGGTGCAGGCCTTTGCGAACGGTTCGGGCGGCACGTCACTGGCGATCGAAGCCTTTGCGTCGGACACCAGCACCGATGCCGACGTATCGGTCGCATACTTCCCGTTTGCCGATGGTTGGGTCGGCGGACATGTGGATGCCGGTGGTGTCCTGACGTCCGGAAACGGACTGGTTGCGACCGACATCGTGCGTACCGGCGATGGACGCTATGAAGTCACCATCCCCGGTGTCACCGATTCCTCGATCGACGGCTTCTTGTTCGTCATCGGCAACGAAGACTCCGACAACGCAGTGTCGTCGCGAGCGATTTCCGGATCGGGCATGTACGAAGTCGCCGTGCGTGACAACCAACAGGATTTCGGGGACGGGGAAGACGGTGGTTTCAGTTTTCTGTTTGTTCCGCGCAACGCTGAAAACTTGGTCGCCGGGACCGTTGATGCCGGATCGGGCTTGGCCAATCCGGTCAGCCTTGCGATCGGCGACTTCACCCTGGAGCGTCAAGACGTCACCGATGGTGGCCAGCAGTGGAAGTTGACGATCCCAGGCCAGTCACCCGACACGGGCATGCTGGTTCTGGCGAATCAAGACAACAACGAATTGGAAGACAACTATCTGTCTTACGAGTCGGATGGCTCGGGCAGCTTCCTGATCCGCAACCACGACATGCCAGGCCTGGGTCGCCAGAGCCAGCCGTTCACGTTCATGTTCGTCCCGTTTGACGGCACCGCCAAGCCGGTCAGCCGTCCGGTTACCGGCCCACTGTCGATCCAATCGGTCGACGCGACGAGTGCCTTGGGTGCAAGCGTCACGATCAATGCCGATGGCACGCTGTTGTATCAACCGGGGACTCTGTTCGACGACTTGTACTCGGATGAATCGGTTGTCGACACCTTCAGCTACACGACCACCGACGGATTCGGCGGGTCCGATACGGCCACCGTTACGGTCAACATCAATGGCTTTGGCGAGGCTCCGGAGATCGACCTGGGGACAGGCCCGGCTTACTTCGGCATTGGCGATTCTCCCGTGGGCATCGCCCCCTTTGCTGACTTGGTTGAGATCGACGATGCCAACGTCGACGGCGCCGTCATCACGGTGGAAATCACCGGCGGCGGTGTTGCCACCGACGCACTGGCGATCCGGAACGAAGGGACGGGCCTGGGCCAATTTGGTGTTAGCGGTGGGGATATCACCTATGAAGGAACGATGATCGGATCCTTCACCGGTGGCGATGGCACCAACCCGCTGGTCATCACCCTGAACGCCTCGGCCAACGGTGCGATCACCGAACGATTGCTGCAGACGATCACGTTCAACAACACCGACAGTGAAATTCTGCCTGGTACTCGCGAGGTCACCTTTGGCTTGGTCGATGGCGGCGGACGAACCAAGGAACCGGCAACCGGCCAGGTGACACTTGGCTATCTGCGATCACGCGATTTCCAACAGGGAGTCGACTATGGGTTTGGCACCTACACCGCAGCTGCTGACGCCCAAATTCGTGAAGCCGACGCCGACAGCGTGATCGATCCTGCCGCCGATTTCCTGATCGACTTTGATACATCCGGGAACACCTCTCAGGCCGTATTGAAGTTCGAAGACATCTTTGGCGACGGACCTGGGCAGATTCCGCTGGGATCGATCATTACGTCGGCCACCTTGATCGTGGAAACCAATCCGAATACCACGAACGCTCCCGGCGATGGCGGCCGATTCTTCCGCATGCTCCAGGACTGGGACGATACAACGGCCACTTGGAATTCGTTCGGAAATGACGGACTGGTCAACCAAGCGATCGATGGCGGCGGAGTTCCCGACGGTATCGAAGCTCGTACCGAGTTTGAATCGCAAGTCGGAACCGCGTCGGGGTCAGGAGACAGTGGAACCGGCATATTGACGACAAGCGTTCTTCCGGACGTTCGTGCGTGGGCCGCCGGCGAGGCCAACTACGGCTGGGCAATCCTAGGTTGGGACGGAAGAACCGACGGATGGTTCTTTAGTTCATCCGAAGACGAAACACCACTGGCACGCCCCCGTTTGAGTATCGAGTGGCTGCCGGCCGATGCGGTCGACGTTGCCAGCTTCCAAGACGGCGTTGACGGATACGAGGGCACGGTCGACACCGAGATCGACAGCAATGGTGCGGATAGCGACCTGTCCGCCGCCACGACCCTGTTCATCGATTCGCCGAGCTCCGGTGCATTGATTCGTTTCGACGACATCATCGGCGAAGCGGTCGGCCAAATCCCCGCCGGATCACAGATCATCTCGGCTCGGCTTCGCACCGCTAGCACGACCAGCAACGCCCAAGGTGACGGCGGACGGTTCTATCCCATGCTGACCACTTGGTCGGACACCGACACGTACAACACGTTGGTCGACGGCGTCAGCACCGATGGAACCGAAGCATCCGACGTGTTCAATACCCAAGCCGGTTTTGAAAGCCGCAACCCGAACGTCCAAGGCGGATTCCATGACTGGGACGTGACCACGGATGTTCAAGCCTGGGTCAACGGAACGACCGACAACAACGGATGGTTCATCAACCACTGGGAAAGCGGCACCGACGGTTGGGGATTCCAATCATCGGAAGCATCCGAAATCACCGAACGCCCACGTCTGGAGATCTACTACACCGATGCACCGGCCGGCACGGCACCGCAGGTCGGCGATGTGGTCATCGCCGATGGCACCGACCAACGTTCGATGGTCAGCGAAGTCACGGTGTCGTTCGATCAAGACGTCAATGTTCAACCCGGTGCGTTTGAACTGGAGAAGCTTGGCGACGGTGGTGGCATGGTCGATGTGACCGCATCGGATGCCGTCTTCAACGCAGCGACTAGCCAGTGGGAAGTGATCCTGACCTTCGGTGGAAGCTTGGTGGAAGCCAACGCAACCAATTCGCTGACCGATGGTAACTATCGACTGACGATCAACCGCGAATTGATCACCGGCGTGACCGGTGGCATGTCGATGGCTGATGACCGCGTCGATGACTTCTTCCGGCAGTATGGAGATGTCGACGGACAACCGGGCGTCGGAATTGGTGACTTCGCTCAATTCCGTGCACTCTTTGGCACTCTCCCCTCTGCAGAGAATTACGACCCCAACCTCGATTTCGACGGTGGCGGTATCGGAATCAGTGATTTCGCACAGTTCCGTTCACGTTTCGGAACCATCGTGTGAACTCTTGGTGAATCTCCCTCGCTCCATCTTTCCAGGTGGAGCGAAATAACTAGCCTTTCAAACCAACCATCACGTTGATTACCTGGAATTACCATGAAGAAACTGTTTGCACTAACGACCTTCTTTGCCTTGTCCGTTCTTTCACAGCATGCTCACGCAATCGTCACCGTTAGCGTCGATGTCGACCCCACCACACCAGGCATCCAACGCGAGGCCTTCTTTGCTCCTGGCGAAGAAGTCTTTGCTGACTTTGTTTTGGAATTGAGTGCTGGCCAGGCTATCGCCGGGTACGGATTCGGTATTGTGATCGATGCAGACGAGCTTGAGGTGCGACAGGCTGCTGCCCAAGCGCCGGGTGCCCCATCCGCCCCCATCGATGGCTCCAACATTATTGTCAATGCAGGAACGAATCCGCAGGTTGGTGACAACACAACCCAGATTGATGGATTCGATTATTTGAATCTGTTTGGATCGTTCACCAGTGACTCGCCGGTCGTTGTTGGATCAGCCACTTTCGGATTCCTCGGATCCGGTGTGGATGGCAACTTCGACATCACAGCCGACTTCATCAATCCCACCCTGGACGGATTCCTTGATGGCAACGGATTTGTGATTGATTCTTCGCAAGTCATCTTCAACGGCGCCAGCGTAACCGCGGTTCCCGAACCGACGTCGTTGGCCGCGTTGGGTCTGATCAGCAGTGGCGTTGCCTATCGCATGCGTCGTCGTCGCAAGACGGCAGCCAAGAAGTAAAACGATCTAAGACTTCAACCGCGGATGATCGTCGGCTCGCAGCCGATAACCGCTCGCAACCCGACAAGGCGGAACTGGCCCTTAGTGACCAGTTCCGCTTTTTTCGTGCGCTCCCGCGGGTGATTCCACGCGAACGCTTGTTGGCATCGCGAATCTCTTTGAACGCATCACCGTGGGGTTCGTCGTCGGCGTCTGCGATTGAAAAATGGCCAATGACGTCGCACCGTTGAATCACCGCAGGTGCTTGCCCGGACGCGTGGTCGCATCAATACTGAGCTTGCCCCCGCCGGAGAGGAGTCCGCGGTGACGTCTGAGATGGCCGGCCCGTTCGTCAGCACGAAGATCCGGCGCAACCCCTACAGGGCCAACCCGCATTCGCCACTGGGGCCCCTTTTCCACTGGCCACGGCATGGCTTTGAATCAGACTGTTTCCCCATGAGTCGTCCGCTGTCGATCCCCGTCTCAAGTTCCGCCCCATCACCGCCCGAATCGCGGTTGGAAGCGGTCCTTGCTGCGCCGCTGGCACCATTGGCTTGTGCACTGGCTCTTTTAGCTGCCGCGTTGGTCAATCCGTTGGACGTGGGTTTCCGGAACGCGGCGGAGAGCGATTCGGTCGGCTTGGACTGGCAAGTCGCGCTCAAACTGGTCGTGTCGGGAATTGCCGGTGGCGTCGGCTTCCTGGGCTTTCTGACCAACTGGCGGGTCCGCGATGCATTGGCCCGTTTGCCCGGCATGTTCTTCGTCGCACTAGGATTCGTCTTCTTGGGGACGTCGTTGTTTGCCCTGGACGAGGTCGCCAATGTGTGCCGCGTCGCTGCCATGATCTATTGCATTTACGTTCTATTCATCCCGACCGCACTGTCATTCCTGTCATTGCGAACCATCGTGCTGATGGTCTTGACCGGTCTCGTCATGCACATGGTGGTGTCATGGTTTTTGTATTTGTTCGTCCCCGAGATTGGCGTCTTCGAAGAACGGCTGATCGGTGAAACCGTTGTCATGCGGATGTCGGGCACCGCACACCCGAACTCGGTCGGACGGGTCGCCGTGCTTGCGATTGTGATTTGCATCGCCTTGTTGCGTGGTGGTCGTGTCGGCACGGTGTCGCCGCAGAAGGGATTGATCCTGTATGCCCTCATTGCATTGGCCATCGCGACGGCAATTGAAACGAAAAGCCGCACCGCAATCGCGGCTGGTATGGCATCGACCATCGTGATGCTGATCGACTTGGCGGCCAGTCGGTTCGGACGAATCTTGGCCGCCATGGCCGGCGTCGGCTTCTTCGCCGCAATACTGGTTTATGGGCTGGGCAACGGAGCAGAAGACTTTGGTTCGACCATCGTTTCGCTGGGCACCAAAACGGGCGACGCATCGGAACTGACCACTGCGACGGGGCGGACTGTTATCTGGACCGAAGCGTTGTCGTTGATTGCCCAACGCCCATGGACGGGATGGGGATTGAACAGTGCGCCGATCCTTCTGGCTGAGTTTTCCCAGCACACACACAACCTTGTTTTGCACTGTTTATTTTCCGGCGGCATCTTCGCCGGCATTCTTGCAGTGGCCTTGGTCGGCTGGACACTGCTGGTAGGCCTGACGTCCAACGAACCATTCGTACGAGGAATCTCCGCTTACGTCCTCGTTTCGGGAATGTTCGAAGACACCGTTTTTGAAACGTTTCCATTTTCGTCCACGTTGCTGTGGATGACCGGACTGTTTGCGCCGGTGATCTATGGGAACCTGGCCAGCGATAAAAGGTTCGGAATGCCAAGCTGGCCATCGCTTATCGGAAACGCCGACTTCACCGTTTCTGCGTCCGCTTCGGTTGATGCACCGAAGCATCCCTCCGACCAATCGTCGGTTCAATGATCCTGCTTTATCGTTCGTCCGTCTGACTTCCATTCATCGTGCCCGCATCCGGAACACTGTCGACCAGCGAACCGCAGACATTCGCAAGAATATCTGAGGCCAGCGGTCCGCTGCGCCCGGGCGTTAGCGTCCAGATGGCGGTTTTCAACGCGATGCCCTATTTGGTCGACGCAGTGGAATCGATCCTGTACCAAAGCTATCAGGACTTTGAATTCATCATCGTCGACGACGGATCGACAGACGATTCCCTGGCGTATCTGCGAAGCGTCAATAACGCGCGTATTAAAATCATCCCCCAAACCAATCGGGGAACGGCCGCCGCGGGGAATGTCGGTTTAGCTCATTGCACCCGACAATATTTGGCGCGAATGGATGCGGACGACTGGTCAGACCCCAGTCGCTTGGAACGCTTGGCGGATGCCTTGGACGCGAACCCCGACGTGTCCATGGTGGGCAGCAGCTTTGCGTACTTCGGTGACCGTACGGCGGGACGTCCGGTACCGATGCCGCAGGACCACGATTCGATTTATCGCGCCCTGTTGCGTGGGGACCATGGGATGGTTCATGGCGCCAGCATGATGCGAACCGAATGCATGCGGGCGGTGGGCGGATACTGGGAACACCGGTTCTTTGAAGACTGGGATTTGTTCCTACGGATGGCAGAAGTCGGAAAGTTGATGAATGTTCCGCACAGCCTGTATCTGTATCGCGCCCATGACACCAGTCTTAGCAGCCGACGATTGGAAGAAATGCGACTGCACTACGATTATGCGATCGACCAAGCCAAGCGTCGTCGCGAAGGCATACCGACATGTGACTTGGCTGAATTTCAATCGCAACGAAAAAACCGACCGATGACAAAGTCAATCGGCGAGCGTTTGGACAACATCGCGTTGGCAAACTATCGTCGCGCGATGGGTGAAACCTACGGCCACAGGCCGCTGCGAGGCCGCATGCGATTACTGTCAGCTTCGCTGTGGAATCCGCGCCGAACGTTGAATCGGATCGGACGACGTTTCCGATCGCGAATCGATTAGACTTCGTCCGATTCGTCGCCAAAGCTACTGGCCGCCCAGGCGGCGGCCCCGAGTGCCCCCGCATCGTCGCCCAGCTTTGCCGGTACAACGTCGAATCGATCACGGTAGACACTCATCACGCGTTTGCGTGCGGTGCGTTTCACCGTGCCGACAATCAAATCTTCCATCGCTTCGACCAAGCCACCGCCCAACACAATCTTGTCGGGTGCTAACAGGTGAACGATGTTGACAACCGCAATGCCGACCGTTTCAGCGGCCGTTTCCACCAAGTGGTGAATCGTGGTATCCCCTTTTTGAATGGATTCCGCGAGCGCACCGCTGCGAATTTCCGCCAGATCAGTCCCGGCGATCTCTTTCAACGCCGGGGCGTCGCCACGATGAGCCGCCTTGGCCGCTTCGGCGGCAATGGTCAATCGGCTGGCTTCGGCTTCCAAAGTGCCGGGCAGGTCATAACCGCTTGCTCGATCGCTGCTGGAAATCCGAGTGTGGCCGATTTCCATACAACTGATTCCGGCGCCCTGAAGAATCTGGCCTTGATACACGCAGCCGCCACCGATGCCGGTGCCCGGGAAAATTCCCACCACGCACCGGGCCTTCTTCGCGGCACCAAAGCGATATTCGCCATAGACACCGGCATCAACGTCATTGACCACGGCCACCGGACAATCGAATCGCTTCGTCAACTTGTCACGAACGTCCAAGTTGTTCCAACCCAAGTTGGGTGTGACCAAGATACGCCCCTTGTCCACATCGATTGGTCCTGGACAACCGATACCAATGCCCGCAATCTGATCTGCCGACAGATCGTTTTCATTCAGCAATCGTTCGATCGTCGAACAGATGCGGTCCAAACCGCTGTCGGACGAATCACGTCCGCGGGTCTTGCGACGGCGGCGGCCAAGTTCTTTCCATTTTTGGTCGTAGGCGATGGCCAGCATCTTGGTCCCGCCAAGATCAAAGCCGATCCAAAACTTGTCCGACTTCTCGGTGTCTTTCTCGTTGCTGCGATTCGGTTCTGACATGGCGTAGCTGGCTCAACGGGGTTCATGCGACAGGATCAGCCGCTCATTAAACACCCATCGGGCGCCGATCAAAAGCCAGCCCGGCATCGATTCACCAACGAAATCGCCTTAGCGCAAAGAGAAGGGCCATGGTGAAGCCCTCCCTGCCTCACCATGGCCCATCATTGCTGGAACGATGGCACCGATCGTTCCACCCTCCCAATCCATGGTATAAGACTGATCGGCAACCTCGGTCCGAATCCTGTAGCGGATTTTCAGGCCGGCAATTTTTTTCCGGCCTTTTTTCGGCGGTGGATCAAAGTCCCCCGAGACGCGGCATTGCAAGCCGTCCAACCACGGGGCGTTTGTCTACAACGAAAAAAAGGGCCGGCGTCCTTCATGAACGCCGACCCTTCGGTTTCACAACCCGCTAATGGTGTGAACAGTCACAGCCCCCTGACGAACATTGACACTCGTCACAGGCCCCTCGGTACACCGGCGGCGATGCCCGGTGCAGGAAACAGGATTTTTTCTTAAAGCAGTCGCATTCGCCGCGAACATGTTTGTAGGCGTGTGCTTCGCGATGCGCCGCCTCGGCTTCATAGCCGGCCCATAGATCGGCGTTGGCCGATCGACTGTGGAACACCTGTTGAAACGTTGATGGTGGCGGCAGAGTCGGCTTGCGGTGCGGCGTGCATTGATAGGCCGAACCACATTGCCCCGAGCTACAACCCGCATAGCTTGCCTGACCCCGCATGTTCGCCCCATGTCCGCTGCACTGATTGCACGAACAAGCGGCCTGATGGGCGGCCCCGGCCATGGCAGTATTTTCCGATACGATCGGCTGTGGCAATGCGGTGGGTTGTTCGACAGCGGGACCGATGGCCGTTTGCGGTGCAAGTTCAACGGACGGTGTCGCCTGATACGCCGGCTGTTGCTGAACCAGTGTTCCTGACGCCGGAATCGGGTCGGTCAGGGCAAGGTCATCTTGATCCGATTCGATCATGCCATCGCTGGCGAACCCCAATTCCGGCTGTTCGCTGGCAACGTTGGCGTCCGGGGGTGGCAACTGATCAATGGCTTCTTCAGCGTCCGACGGCATCGCGTTGTCGCTGACTAATTGGGATTCTCCGAAAGACAATTCGCCCAGCAGTGCATCCAAATCGGCATCGGCCGATGCTGGAACCGCCAGGGTGACCAACAGCAAAATGATGGCAAGTGTCGCGAAGGTACGCATAAACAGACTTCCTTGTTGAAAGGGAACACTTGTTCGAACAGAATCCCGTCGGCGTCTAAAACCCACAGTCTTCCTACGCGGAATTCAAAAGAAGACCCAACAGCCTGTGGCGGTGACGCGGTCGATCACAACGGCCATGGTGTTTGCCACCGGCCATGATTGATCCCATGCGTCACACGTTGCGTCATTCCCCGGTGCATTGCCGACGCCACGTCGCGTGGCATGGGCGAATGCACCGGGATGGATGACGGCCAGTCGAAATCGACTCGCTTGGCGTGCATCTGCTTGCCAGGCCAAACCAAATCGAAATCAACGCATATAGCTGTTCGATCACCGCGTCGGATTCGCGTCCCGGAATCGTGGTAACCTGAACCACATCTATCCGCGGGTTGGTTACCGCGGCGGGGGGAATCAACAAACGAAGGCGGTCATTGAACCACCAAACCATTGCCGCGCCGTTGCGCCGGTGCAAACAAGCTGAAGAAATTTGGCGTAGGCTTTGAAAGCCCCCCGCGTGAGAACCAATGCGATCCAAAATCGTTCGCTGATTCGCATCAACATTGGTGATCCTTCGATCCGGATCGATCGTCTTGAATTTGTTATCCCGTTTCGATGACGTCGATCGATCTTTGCCGTAAAACCGGCAAAGTCTTACACGCGACGCCCGGCCATTTCCAGCGATTCCAAGATGGACTGCTGGACGACTTTTTGACGCGTCGAATCAACGATCTTGTTGCCATCAGATTCGGTGACATAAAAGACGTCGGCGATCTGATCCAGGTGCGTGTCGATCTTGGCAAAGTGCAGCACGATTGACAGTTCGGCCATCGCACGAGCCACGCGATACAACAAGCCCTGACGATCATAAGCGAACAACGACAATATGGTGTACTGTTCCAAAGTGTCGTTATCAAAGGTGACCTTCGTCGGCAAAACATTCACCGAATCAGGCTCGCGAATTGACGCACCGCGCCAAGTATCTCGGTGGGCAGTCACCGGCGCTGTCGGATCGGCCAGCAATCGGCAAACGTGGTTGCAGACTTCATTCACCCGGTGTTGAGGTGGTGGGTTTTCATGATCGGGATCCAACACCCAAAACGAATCCCAAGCCACCTCTTGATCATCCACTTCGATCGTGTCGACATCGGCACGCATGATCTGCAACCCCAAACCGCTAAGCGCGCCGGTGCTGCGTGCGAACGTTCCAATATTTCGGCGTGCTTCGCGATGCAACACGGTGTATCGCATCGCCAAGAAACTGGAATCATAGTTTGCGACACAGCACGACGAACGCCCTGTTTCATACCACTGGGCGATGCCTGTCAATTCGCCGACCAATTGGTCCGGTGTAATTCGCCGAAGAATCGATAACGGCAATGCGTTCAGAATATCCAAACCGATCTTCGGTGCACCCGAGTCCGCCAACTGCTCGGCAATCTGTTTGCGTTGGCTGGCGGTTTCGGCATCCATCTCATCGGGTAACGTCCCGGATTCGAAATAGCGTCGGGTCCGCAAATACAAGTCTTCGATCAGATTCATTTTCCAATCGGAAGCCACGCCGGGGCCGACGGCAATCAAGTCCGCCACGGCGTGAACGATCAACAACTCCAGCCTTCGAATCGACCCGACTTCCGCGGCGAACGACAACACCACTTGGGAATCATTCAAATCGTGGCGGAATGCGGCGACGTTGACGATCAGGTGTTTGTGAACCAGCCATTGCAAAGTTTCGCGACTGGCGTCGTCCAACTCCAGATGATCCGCGATTTCACCGGCGATCCGCCGCCCGACTTCACAGTGGTCTTCTTCATAGCCTTTGCCAAGGTCATGAATCAACAATGCCAAGTGCAGAATGGCCTTGTCCTTCAGTCGGGCATACCGCCGCGCCATCGACGACGAATACTCTTCTAACTTCGTCGCCGCTTCGACCGCGCGAATGCAGTGTGCGTCAACCGTGTACTTGTGATACGCGTTGAACTGCAACAAGCCTCGGCACCGTTTCATCGGTGGGATCAGCTGTTCCAAGACACGCAATTCATGCAACCGTCGCAACAGCGAAGCCAACCGCCCCGGCTTGCTTAACAGCCCCAAAAACGCATTGATCGAATCGGGATCCGGTGGACTGGGGTTGCGACGGGCCATCGAATGCCGAATCGCTTGCCAGGTTCGGTGCGAAATCCGTTTGAAGTGTTGGTTGGCCAAATTCATCAACCGCAACACGTCCGGCAGGCTGGTGGCGAAGCGGTCCAGATCGGAATCGACCACCCAGATTTGCGTCGGCCCCATCCGGATGTTTTCGGTCAACTTGCGTGACAGAGCCCGTTCACTAACGCGTGACAATCGTGATTGCGACAGCGTGTCGTCGGTGAAATAGGCAGCGGCATAGCGGACGTTCTGTGTGTGTTCGAAATAGTCCTGCATGAAATGCTCGACCGCCAGCACGCCTTCGCTGTTCTCATACCCCCACTGTTCAGCGATCTCCATTTGCGTCGCGCGATCCAGCACGTCTTGGCTGCGACCGGCTCGAAAGTGAAGCTCATTCCGCAATCGCAACATGAACGCGTATGCGTGACGTAGTTGTCGTAAATCTTCTGCCGGAAGCGCTCCCAGCCGATACAGCTTCTCCAAATCCGATTCGCCACTGCGGGCAAACCCGATCCAACGGACCAGCTGGATATCACGAAGTGCACCACGCGACTTCTTGACGTTCGGACGCAACAGATAGTTAGTCTCGCCCCATTTCAGGCGTTCGCTTCTTCGCGCTTCGACCACGGTTTTGGTCAAACGATACTGGCGTCGGATGCTGCCCTTTCGCAGCCGATCAAAATACTGACCGAACACCGTGGAACTGCCCGCCAGAAAACGTGATTCCGCCAGCGATGAAAAAATGACCGGATCGGTCCAGGCCCGCTTGCAGGCTTCGGCCGGACCGCGAATGGAAAACCCCAGGTCCAGCCCGGCATCGACCAAATCACGTGTCAGAATGCCGGCTACTTCGGTCGCCAAACCCGCGGATCTCGCCGTCGTCAACAACATCAAATCGACGTCGGAAAATGGCGCCAAGTCGCGGCGTCCGAATCCACCGTGCGCGACCAACGCTAAACCGCGAAACCCCAGATCATGCTGCAGCTTCCGCGACGCGGATTCCCAAACCATCAAAACGACATCGTCGTACAAGTCGGCCATACGGTTGGCGACTTGGAATCCGGGCGACCCGTCGGCGTGTTGGCCACGGATCTTTTCGCGTACCTGAGCCAGCCGCTCTCGCGCTGCTAGAACGACTGGTTGAAAAGACATGTAATTGAATTCAGTGAATCAATTCCGCAAACAAGACGGTCGCGATCCACAGCGGCCGCCCTTTTTTCTCATCGACCTTCACACGGCGTGACGGCCAAAAACCTGACACACCAACCGGGCTGCGGCATAAGGCAAAACAAACGTCGGCTGCGACACAGCCCCGCTTGGCGAATCTATCGACCGCAAGACGGCTGATCGCCTGAAACAGACGTTGGTTCGAACCGGCAGGCCCCGACCATCACCATCGGCGTGATGCTTCGGCGTTGCCTACAGCGCTTCTTCGCCACGTTCACCGGTACGGATCCGGATCGAATCTTCCAAGTTGGTCACGAAGATTTTACCGTCACCGATCTGGCCGGTTTGGGCGGTCTGCAAAATGGTGTCAATCACCGTTTGCAGGTTTTCGTCGGTACAGATGACCTCGATCTTCACCTTGGGCACGAAATCGATAGCGTACTCCGTGCCGCGATAGATTTCGGTGTGACCCTTTTGACGGCCAAAACCGCGAACTTCGCTGACTGTCATTCCGTGGATCCCATGATCAGTCAACGCGTTTTTGACGTCTTCCAATTTGAAGTGGCGGACGATGGCTTCGACTTTCTTCACGACCGATTTCCTCTAACAGGCAGCTGATCATAGGGGTGGCTACCGGCAGAGATGCGGCGAGCCGATGGACGGGTGGGCCGCCGAACGACAGATCAAATCGTCCGAACGAGGGTCCCAATTTCGGTTTGCATTGTACAACGTCAAGGGCTTGGGAACAGCCGGGCGACACCGATGTGAAAGCCGTGGCGGACCATCGCCACAATGGCGGTCGCAGAGCGAAAATGGGGGCCTTTCGCTAGGGTTTTCGCCAGGGCTGATCACCCTGCCCCGTCCGATGGTTGGCCGCCCTTGCCTGGACGAACAGGAAATCGCTGAGCCGGTTCAAATAGATCACCAAGTCTTCCGATATCGCATCGCCGACGTGGCGACGCAGCGAAACGACCCGGCGCTCGGCTCGGCGGCAAACCCCGCGTGCGATGTGCAACCGGGTGGACGCCTCATCACCGGCCGGCAGGATAAACGACTTCAAATCGGGCAGTGACCGCTCGGCATCGTCGATCCAAAATTCCAACCGTTCGATGTGATCGGATCCGATCACCCGCAAGCCGTGCTTGTCCGGATCGGGTGTCGCCAATTCCGCGCCCAATGAAAACAATTCACTTTGGACCTGTTCGACCTGGCCGTCGATCGCATCGGGCAATCCCGCCGACCGCGACCATCCCAAAACGGCGTTCAGTTCATCGACGGTTCCGTAAGCTTCGATCCGGACATCGTCCTTTTCAACACGAGGCCCACCGAACAATCCCGTACTGCCACCGTCACCGCTTCGGGTATAGATTTTCACTTGAGCCGGGCTTTCGCTTGTTCGTGGGTGATTCGTGTCGACTTGACTCGCCTCGGGCAAGGGGCCAAGCCTGTTTGTATCGATTGCTTTGTAGACGTTCGCACCAAGACGACAAGTCCCCCAAACGCCTGGCCGTGGGATTCCAACGCGGGTCATCTTGGCGTGTCTCGTTTCCGTTTCACATCTGTTCGGATCGCTTGAACCCGTATGACAAAACACATCGCTGACGACGGCAAGGTTTACGCGGCGGGGGTGCTGTTGGTTACCGGTGATCCGGTCAGCGAGTTCCTGTTGATGCGACACCCGAATCGCTGGGATTTACCCAAAGGGCATCGCGATCCGGGCGAAGACGATTTGCAGACCGCCAAGCGGGAAATGGAAGAAGAGATCGGTGTTTCCCCGGACCTTGTGCGATGGGACCCGGACTTTCGTTTTCAAATCCGCTATCCCGTCCAGTACAAGAAATGGGCCGGACAATCGTTTGAGAAAGTGGTGACCTACTTCTTAGGGCACATCGATCATAAGCCCGAAATCAAACTGACCGAACACGAAGGATTCCGATGGTGGACCTGGGCGCCGCCACACGAAATACAAACGCAAACGATCGACCCATTGCTGCAAAGCGTTGCGCAGTTCTGGGGTGATTCCCGTTAGCCACCGGTCACTGACTTAGCGGTAACAATAGTTCTGGGTTCAGATCATCGTCCTCCGCCACAGGTTCTTCTTCCTTCTTCAGGGAAAACCCTTGGACACGAATTTTTGTGTTCTGCATCCATTGAAAGATCGGGACGAACACATCGCGATCGATCGGCTTGGTCGTGTCCAACATCTTCAGCACGATACGATCGGCCGGAGCTTCGCGTCCGGTCACCGGGTCCAATGAAATCCAGCTGCCATCGGCCAACGCCAACGTCCAGACGGTGAATGCCAACTTGGATTGGTCTCCCGGCACATAGACCAACCCGAGTGCCAACCGCGACGGCAGTTTGCGTTCACGCAAAAGAGCGGCCAGCAAGACCGACGACTCCATCGCACCGCCCTGGGACGCCAGCAAAACATCCGACGCGCGGGTGAACTGTCCCGCGTAGGTGGACTGCTGAACCAAAGTGTGAACCGTGCGATTCAGTTCCACCGCCATTTCTCGCTCGGTCAGGTCCAACCCTTTCAACGCAACGCGTCCCAGTTCTCGAACGTTGGATGCGTTGAAGTTCAACAAGGACGTCGGGCGAGTGTCACCGGGGCCGGATTCGGTCTCGTACGGCTCGAATCCCTGACTGATCTTTTCACGTTGGCGGCTGATCAACAGACGAATCCGCCCATCCTTCATGCGATTGAAGTATTGATCCGGTGCGGGTTCCAGGACCGTCGGTTGGTCCGGATTTTCGCGGATCGGCGTGATCACAAACGCCACTCGGGACGCCCGCTCGGGGGCATCGATCTTTTTGCCTTCGACCGCCGCCCATGCCGGGGGCGTCATCGCCAAGTTGTCAGTGTCCAGTTGGGCTCCCGGGCCGTCCGCCGGTTCCAACAAGTCGGGCAATTCTTCTTCGTTCACGCGGTATGACAACAATCGAAGCGCAGGTGTGAACGTCCGCTGGATCTGGCCTTCATCGTCGACCCACAAAACCAGTTCATTACTGGTCTGTCCGCCGGTGTTCACTTCTTCGATGACTTCCAACAACATTCGCGTGGTACCGTCGTGCCAGGGCACGGATGTCTTGGAAATGGCGCTCAGATTCACCGTGGCCAGTTCATTGGTGATCGGCAGGATGTGTTTGATCTTTCGTGTTTCCCCCGGCTGCATGGGGCTGGACTGCAGCGACTGAATCACCGCCATCGCCCCCCGCACACTGTCTTCCCATGGAGCGTTTTGCGTGATCCGGCGTTGACCGCGAAACGTTTCAATCGACAGCTGATCATTTTCGACCACGCCGATCGATTGTGTTTCGGCGGGGCCCACGCGCAATTGACTCCAAAACGAACGCAGTTCCCCCTCGACCGACTCACGCGTCACCTGGCTTAGTGATTGAATAAAGGATGCATTTCCGCGATCAAACCGGATCACGTCGCGGACATCAAACCACAGCGAATTGGAACGGGTCTCGGTCCGCATCAGTTCCAACGCCGGCGCGGCAGGTACATCGATCAGAAAGTCGTCGCGTCGCTGGCCACCCATGCGGGCAGAAATGTGGCTGTACCCGACCGGTCGCTGATCCATCACGTAGTAAAACCAGGCATCCCAGTCATCGTTCCACACCGTGGTGGGAACCTCGAACGTCTCTTCGTCGCTGGGCACGGTCGGCCGAGCCGCGGGTTTCTTATCCACGATCGGTCGTTCCGGCAAATCGCATCCCACGCACAGCCCGAGTGCCAATATCACCCCCAGTCCGTGCGTCAGCGGCAAAGCCCACGCGGCCTGTCGGATCGCGTGCGGCGAATCTGCGATGGGATCGATCATGTTGGGTCCTAACCGTGCCAGTAAGAAGCAATGGGGGATCGAAGAAAAGACTTGATTCAATGATGTCGCGTGAACATTCGGTCCATCCGATCGCACCATTGGAACACGCCCAACGCCCATCGGAAAACCGCCGGGCCGGTCGGGCCAATGACCTGCCCAAGGGCAACAAGCAACGCCGGGTGCCCCCACCAGTCTATCCCGATTACCCGATTTGTCCCTCCGCCGCTGGACCATTCGATGTCGCCGTCGGCCACGGGAGGGCGATCTTTCGTCGGCTATCGCAATCAGCGCGGTCGTATCAACTCTTCCGCCTTTGACGCTTGGGGTGACCTTCGGTTCCCAGATTTGCCGTTCGGCGGTTCACTTCGGCACGCTTGCGGGCGGATCGGGGCCTAGCGTTGGGTGTACAGGGTCGTCGGTGCGGTCGATCAAGTTTCGCACACGCACGGCATCCGAGGCGACCAAGACGGGGTCGTCATTATCCAAGGGCTAACGCCACAGAGTTTCAATCATGGGCTTCCTGAAACGCATCCTTCGAACCAACGCCAGCGACGCCACCGGCAAAGCATCGGGAAGCTTTGAATCGTTAAGCGACGAAGAACTGCAAGTCCACATGGGCATCCGGACCTACGATGCGTTCGAATTGACCGACGCGATCCGACCGTCCTACGACGTGCAAATCAAGCCAAGGCAAGGCTTCCGCTACGACGAATACGTCGACGAAGCCAGCAAGACACGGACCCCGGTGATCATGGCTTCGGCCACACGCGGCAGCCTGATGGAACTGTTCCTGGAGCTGATCGAACCACTCGGCGCGGTGGTCGACGTCGCGTTGGAATCCAGCCATCACGCCCGCGGCCGCGACGAAGATCTGTACCGCGAACACATTGATGTCCCGGTGCTCAACAGCATCCTGTGGGAATTCGAAGACCTGTTGCTCAATGACGGCTGCACCGGGATCGCGGTGATCAACCCGGCCAAGAAACAGGAAGTCCAATTGGATGAACACAAACTGTTGATCGCCTACGGCGAACCACTGGACGACTTTCGGCAAGTGCTGATCCAAGGCGACGTGTACCCCGATGAAAAACTGAAATTCATCACCGAGGCGGAACACGTCCACAGCAGCAGCGAAGCCTACCTGAACCGATTCACCATGCTGAAGAACCGCCTGGGGATGGATTCCGAAACGAGTTTGGATGCGGAATCCTGGGGCGTTTGAATCCTCTCGAAAAAAGCAATCACGTCGGGAAAGCCATCACCGACGGCCTTCCCCCTGGACGTAAGGTCCGAAACAATCATTGGCGATTCACGACGCCAAGGATTCGTTCATGTTGCTTGTTCTCAGCTCCAGCCTGCACCCGACCAGCCGCAGCCGCATTTTGGCCAAGGCGACGCATCAACGCCTGGTCCAACAAGGCCGCCAGTGTCACTTCTTTGACCTGGCCGAAACCCCACTGCCTCCCTGCGACGGCGCCACCGCCTATGGGCACGAGAACGTGGCCGATCTGGCCCAACGGATTCGCGACGCCGAAGCCGTTCTGATCGCGTCGCCGGTCTACAACTATGACGTCAACGCGGCCATCAAGAACGCGGTGGAATTGACCGGCAAAGCTTGGACCGGCAAGGTCGTTGGACTGATGCTGGCCGCCGGCGGTGCCGGCAGTTACATGTCAGCGATGGGGCTGGCGAATAGCCTGATGTTGGATTTTCGCTGTCTGATCGTGCCGCGTTTCATCTATGCGACCGGCGAAAGTTTCGAAGGCAACTCCCTGGCCGACGACAGCATTTCTGACCGTGTCGACCTGCTGATCCGCGAAACGCTGACGATCTCCGACGCCCTGCTGGCTCAGCCCTCCGATGAAGCCTCTGACGACACCTAGGCCCCACGACGGAGGTGAGCCACAGGAAATCTTCATCGGTCCTTTACGGATCCAGCGGCGATCATTCTGAAACCAACGAGTACAGTTCTGTCTTTAAAGGAAACTCGGTCGCCCGCCTTGTCCAGATTTAAAACTTCCCAGTGGCGGTGCGGCCGATGCTTCGTAGTCCGAACCATGCACCCGCCTGAGGCCCCTCGTGAACATTCGGTTCCCTCGCACTCGGTTTTGCGTTGCAGTCGCGATTGTCGCGATCTGTGGCGAGAACCTGACCGCCCACCAGCACGATTCGCATCACGCCCTGGCTAACGGCCAAACCGCCGTCGGCATTGTTTTCGAAGACATCAATGCGAACGGCGTTCGCGATGAAGACGAACCCGGACTGGCAAACATCAAGGTCAGCAACGGAAAGCACATCGTCAAAACCGACCAGCAAGGAAAGTACAGCTTGCCGGTCACCGACGACACGATTCTGTTCGTCATCAAACCTCGCAACTGGATGACACCGGTCGATTCCGACAATCTGCCTCAGTTCTATTACATCCACAAACCGAACGGATCACCCAAGGACTTTCAATATCCCGGCGTCGAACCAACCGGTCCGCTGCCCGAATCCGTCGACTTTCCTTTGACGCGTCGCAACGAACCAGACCAATTCAAAGCTCTGTTGTTCGGTGACACCCAACCACGCAACATCAAGGAAGTCGAATACATGGCGCACGATGTGATCGAACAGATCATTGCCGAAGATGGTCACGGCGCTTCGTTCGGTGTCACGCTAGGCGACATTGTGTTTGATGACCTGTCGGTGATGCCACCGTTGAATCAAGCCATCGCGCTGATCGGTATCCCCTGGTACAACGTGATCGGCAATCACGACATCAACTACGACGCACCGAACGATCGGCTAAGCGATGAAACGTTCGAAAGTCATTACGGCCCGAATTATTACTCCTTTGACCACGGCCCGACGCATTTCTTGGTTTTGGATGACGTGACCTGGGTCGCCAAACACGACGGTCAGCGGGCCCACTATCACGGTGGATTGGGTGAAGATCAATTGACCTTCATCCGCAACGATTTGGCCATGATCCCGGAAGACCAATTGGTCGTGCTGATGATGCACATCCCGCTGCAAAACGTCGACGATCGCCAAGATCTTTATCGACTGATCGAAAAACGCCCCGCCACGGTGTCAATCTCCGCTCACACCCACTACATGGAACACGTGCTGATCGGTGACGAAGACGGCTGGCAAGGCCCCAAGCCTCATCACCACATCATCAACGTCACGGTGTGTGGCAGTTGGTGGCGTGGCCAACCTGATGAACGTGGAATCCCGCACGCCACGATGAGCGACGGTGCCCCCAACGGCTATTCCATCATGTCGTTCGACGGCCAAAATTATTCGTTGGAATTTCGTGCGGCCAGTCGTCCCGCCGAACACCAAATGAACATCTACCTGCCCGAACAGGCCGCGTCATCGGATCTGGCAACCACCGTTGCGATCGCCAACGTGTTCGCCGCCGATGCGAACACCCAGTGCCAAATTCGTGTGAACGATGCTGACTGGTCGGACATGGACGCGATCCGCATCGAAGACCCGGCGTACGTTCGTGCCAAACAGGTTGAAGAAGCGTTGCCCGAGCGAACGTGGATCGACCTTCCCAAACCACACGCAACGCCGCACATGTTCCGTGGCATGCTGCCGACACATTTGCCGGCCGGCACGCACCGCATCGAAGTCAAAGCGGTCTTTGCCGATGGCCGTGAAATCATCGATCACCGGATCATGCGGGTCGAATAACTAGCTTCCAGCATTGGTTCCCACCGGTGATCGCTACACCGGTGCGATGCTGCTGTGATTGAAAGCCTGAATCTATCCGTTGACCTGACCGAAGTATCGCAATGGTCGCGGATCTCAGGTCTCCGCGGACCGCATGTACAACGATTCGGTTCTGATCAACACTTCGACCGCGTGGGGCACACGAAACCGGATGCTTTTTCCGTCGGCTATCCGCTGGCGAATCTCGCTGCTGGAAACTTCAATTCGCGGGACTTCGACAAGACTGCCTTTCAGTCGCCCCACGACCGAAGCCCCCAACGCCTGCTCCAGCCCCCCAAAGTCGATCGGCGGCTCGCCACCGCGATGAAACACCGACAGATCGGCCAGGGACAAGATGTCTTGCAGTCGACGCCACTTTGGCAAGGTGGGGACCAAATCGCTGCCGACGATCAACACGAGATCATCGTTGGGAAACTCTTCCTTCAGCTCCGACAACGTGTCGACGGTATAGCTGACGTCACCCCGGCGAATTTCGCGATCGTCGACGACGTGTTGGCTGGCGCCGCCCAATGCCAACCGCAGCATGGCCACGCGGGTCTCATCCGCGGCCGCCTGCCGATCCTGTTTCAGTGGAGACTTCGCCGTCGGGATCCATCTCAATTGGTCCAACCCCAGCGTTTCGATCGCTGATTCGGCGATCCACAAATGCCCCAAATGCACCGGATCGAACGATCCCCCAAAAACGCCAATACGCATGATGAAATGTCACTCTCGTTTATCGGTCCGGGCAACAACGCCCAACTTTCGACCGTGAATCATCCCCAAGTCGGGGAACCCAACGCATCGGCATGTCCAAGATCGCCCCGCGGGTGACCAAACGTGTCAACGACGTCGGCAAAATGCCAGCCAACGACACTTTCGAAGGGATGCATTATGTTGACAGATGCCTGCAATCACGCCCCCCACGACACGAGTCCGCCGTCGGGCAACGCCATGACGCACGATTTTGACCACGATCCGCCCCACCGCAACCGCGGGGATGACGCGTCGCGTCAGGTGGATCTGTTCGATAAATCGCCGCCGCCCTGGGAATTGGTCGCAGCCGAAGAAACCGCAATCGCCCGCGTTGTCTTCAGCCAGTCGCCGCACGGTCCCTATGACTACGCGATTCCCGATGCAATACGGTCACACATCCAACCCGGGTCGCGAGTCCGTGTCCCGCTGGGGCGACGACGGGGCGGCACGATGGGCTGGTGCATTCATGTCGACATGGCTGGCAAAAGCCGCCACAAACTGCGTGAAATCAGTGAACTGCTGGACGAGGAACCTCTGTGCGATCCGGCTTTGGTTCGACTGGTCCTTTGGATCGCCCACTACTACCAGGCTCCCGCGGGACAAGTCTTCGATACGCTGATCCCTTCCAGTGTCCGAAGCAGCGCCGGCACGAAACAAAAGACGTATTTCCGGGCCGACCCCAAGGATTTGACTGAAGAAATTGTGGCGGGCCTGTCGCCCAAACAACAAGCCGTCGCCCGAATGCTGCTGGCCGCAAACGCCCCCATGACGGCGGCCCAGATCAGCATCCAAGTCGGTTGCACCGAAGACCCGATTCGGCGTCTACATAAAAAGGGACTGCTGTCCAGCGAACGCCGACGTGAACAAAACAGCGGCATGACCACCCGCTGGCAAATCAACGACGGGGAAGCGGAAAAAACACACCACCTGACCGACTCGCAATCGGACGCATTGAAACAGATCAATCAAGCCGTTGAATCGGAGAAAACCAAAGTCATGCTGCTGCATGGTGTGACCGGCAGTGGAAAAACCGAAGTCTACATCCGTGCGATCGAACACTTGGTGAAATTTGGCCGCGGCGCGATCGTGTTGGTGCCCGAAATCAGTCTGACTCCGCAAACACGAGGACGTTTCGAAAGACGCTTCGATAGCGTTGCGGTGTTGCACAGCCAGATGACGCCCGCCGAACGCCATTTCCAGTGGCAGCGTATTCGCAGCGGCGAAGTTCAAGTCGTCATCGGCCCACGCAGCGCCGTGTTCGCCCCACTGCCCAAACTGGGGCTGATCATCATCGATGAAGAACACGACGGGTCGTTCAAACAAGACACCCAGCCACGATACCACGCTCGAAAGGTGGCCATCGCTCGTGCGAATTCGCTGGGCATTCCCGTGCTGTTGGGATCCGCCACGCCGTCGCTGGAATCTTGGCATGCCACACGAACCGGCCACGCCGAACGTCTATCGCTGCCGGATCGAGTGCGTGACCGGGCCATGCCCGATGTTCAATTGGTCGACATGCGCATCAAAGACGATCGAACCGTGGGTGCGATCAGCCGCCCGCTTCACCAGGCGGTTCAAGAAACAATCCATGAAAATGGCCAATGCATTTTGCTGCTAAATCGGCGAGGGTTCGCGACCACCATCCAGTGCCCATCGTGCGGTCATGTGGTCGCGTGCCCGGATTGCGACATGCCACTGACGCACCATCGCGACGGCGGCAAAGCGATGTGCCACTACTGTGACTTTTGCATCGCGACGCCCCCATGGTGCCCGGCATGCCGATTCGACGGTATCCGATACGGAGGCCTGGGCACACAAAAACTGGAAGTCGAAGTCAAAGCACGGTTCCCCAACGCCAATGTCGCGCGGATGGACAGTGACACCATGCGGCGACCGGGCAGCCACCAAAAGGTGCTCTCGGCGTTTCGATCAGGAAAGATCGACATCCTGTTGGGAACACAAATGATCGCCAAAGGCTTGGACTTTCCCAATGTTTTGCTGGTGGGCGTGATCAACGCTGACAGTGCCCTGCACTTCCCCGACTTTCGCGCCGCCGAACGGACGTTCCAACTGGTCACCCAAGTCGCCGGACGAACCGGCCGTGGTGACCGCGGTGGTCGCGTGATCGTGCAAACCTATTCACCGGAACATCCCGCCATCCAAGCGGCATCGCGACACGATTACATCGGGTTTACCGAAGACGAACTGGTCAATCGAAAAAAGTACAACTACCCGCCATGGGGTAGCGTCGCCCGGATCATCATCCGTGGCACCGAAGAAGAAACCACTGAACGTATCGCGGAAGAATTGGTGGGACGCATCGAAGCAACGCGGGACTTGCTGAAACACGAAATTCGCATCCTGGGCCCTGCCCCGCCCCCGATCGCCCGTCTGCGCGGCAAGTTTCGTTTCCACGCTCTGCTGCAGTGCCCGGAATCTGGCCCGCTGGGTGAAACCATTCGGCGTGCTTGCCAGGATTTCCGTATCCCCGAAAAGGATGACGTTCAGTACGTGGTGGACATCGACCCGATGGACATGCTGTAGCCAAACTGGCTCCTTCGCTGCCACGCGTTCGTGCCCGCATCGGATCCCCAAGCGACTTTCCCACCTGATTACAACGACAGAACGTACGCGACCAGATCGTTGACCTGTTCGTCGCTCAGTTCGGACGTTCGTCCGTGACGATCGTTTTCATTGAATTTCACGAAGACGTCTTTGATGGTGGCCGCACGTCCGTCGTGCAGATACGGCGCGGTACGCCACACTTCCACCAGCGACGGCGTGTCAAACCGCTTTCCACGTTCCCGGCTTAAACCAGTGCCCACGTCATAGGCATTGCCTTCGGTGAAATTCGGTCCAGCGTGACAGTGGATGCAGCCCGACGTCGCGAATACCTCGCGGCCTCGCTCGGCCGCTTCGCTCAGTTCGCCATCGATGCGGTGGGGGCTGGGCAGCGGACGCAGGCTTTTCAAATACTCGTCGATCGCCGACGCATCCGCCTCCGGACGCACGGCGAATTGAATGTGCCGAATCCCAGCTCGCACGGCGGCCTCTGCATTCGCACGAACGCCCAACGCCATGGCCGGAGGTGTCTGATGCGATAGCAACAACGATTTGGTGTTCTTCGGATTGCCAATCCCATCGTTCAGCAAGTCCCAGTTCAATCCATCCACCCGCCCATCACTGGGATGGCAACTGGAGCAACTTTGCCAAGTCTGAAAACACAGGGAAGCATCATGGAAATACATCTCGCCTCGACGCTGCGGCGTCATTTCCACATCATCGCCAAGCTTCAATCGGTCGACTTGCTTCGGATTCGTTCTCGATAAATCAACGAAAACGATTTCGTCCGTAAAAAACATGGCGACCGCCACGGTATGACCAAAGATGACTAGCGACCGCGCGCCATTGCCTTCCACGTCGATGCGTTGCCGAGCCCCCACCAAGAATGCCAAATCGTTGGGAACGTTCTTCGCTTGATTCGACACCTCGGTCACCTTTCGTCCGGCCGCCGCATCGTTCAACTTGCGATGCAAATCGGCGCGATCGATCACGCTGATTTCTTGCGTGCCCGCATGGGCAACACAAAGTCGATTGCCGCCCCCATCAACCGCAACGCCCCAAGGATTGGCAGCCCCACGATCGATTTCATCCAGCAAAACCGTATTGACCACTCGCTGATCCGGAACATCGATCACTGTCACCGCGTTGGTGTTCATCCAACCGCGTTCCAATTGAGTGGTCGGCAACCGATACCTGGCCAAAACGTGCGTCACGTACGCGAACCGGCCATCGGCATCCACACAAACATCCCGTAGCGAATTGGATCCGTTGGGCAGCTCCAGCGTGACCGTGTGCAGCGAATCGAGGTCGATCAATACCACCTTTGCCGCCAAGTATTGACCGTCGGCGGTGCCATCGGGCAATTCGTGTGCAACGACCAACGCCCGGCCATTGGGTGTCATCACCGCGGCACAGGGCTCGCGTGATACCGCCACACGATCGATCACCCTGCCGTCCAACCCCATCACGACGATGCTGGATCGATAGCGGTCGGCGACGTAGATCCGTTTCCGCTTTGCATCGACCACGGGAGCAACCGGCGCATGCAAATCCTGTTGGACCGAACGAACCTCTGACGAATCGACATCCACCTCCAGCACCACCCCGTCAGCGGCACCCGCGGTCACCAACAAACGATTGGAATCCAGCATCGCCACCCCGGTTGGATTCTGCGGCAAACGGATTCGCTTACGTAACACCCGACTTTCAGTATCAATGACCGAGAGCGCTCGTCCGGTCGTCTCACACACAAACAACCTCTGCTGGTCTTCCGACACTAGCAAATGCATCGGAGATTTGAATCCAGATTCACCGGCATCGGCCGACTCCGCCAAGCCAGATCGACATCCCCAGGCCAGCAATCCTAACCAGAATACGACGAGCAACTTTGGCATCCGACCGAACCTGTTCATGGCACCGTGACCTCGTGATCCACCGGGTGATACCAAAGCGATTCCCAATAGGCTCGATCCGTTTCGTACACATCAATAGCGTCGCGTCCGAGCTGAAATTCCGGAGGCAAAATACCGAACCGCTTCATTTCGCGAACATACGGGGCGGTTGGTTCGAAACCCGGCATGTCAAATCGCTTTCGCTTCTGCAAATCTTGATGCCCGGCGCGAATCATTGACAAAATCGCTTGATAATCGGGATCATGCTTGGACCGAAACACTGGCTTGCCACCACATCGGCCCTCGCCCCCCGCTTCCTTGACCAGCGGTGCACGCAACACCAAAGACTTCTCGGGGTGCGTCAGATTGAAAACGATGTGACGTGTTCTCCCCAAATTCGGCTCGTCCCACGTCGGACGCCAAAACGAGATCTGGGAATTGTCGGAAAGATCCTTCGGAATCTTCTCGTGACAGGAAACGCATCGTCGCCGGATCGCAGCAGCGGCCAAAATCGTCTCCGGCCACTCTCGACCCGTGTGATGCACCTGTTTGTTTTCTTGATAGCCACCAATCATGCCGCTGGCTAACGCCGCGTAGGTTCCCGGATAGGGTGCCCCCGTCTCAATCCAGTACTTTACGATCTTTCGTTCCGTCTCGGTTGCGTTTACGCCGTAGTGTTCGCCTGACAACTTTTGCATCAACGGACTGACCGCGGCACCGATGGAATAGGGTGACAGATTGCTTTTCGCTTCATTGCGTCCGTCAACGAACTGCTTCAAATACGTCAGCATGTAATAGCTGTGCGAATACACCGGCCCATGGTCTCCCGTCAGCATCACACCACCTTCGCGACGTTCGGTGCAGTGGCAAGTGACGCAATGTCGATCCAAGATGGGCTGGATGTCACGCGGAAAATCAAAAACGTCGGGAACACCTTCGATGGGTTGGATCTGACTTGGCGGCCGGCCGATGGCCAGATAGTCCTGAGTGGTGTCGATCATGTCGGGACTTTGTGTCCGATGCTCGTGGCATCCGACGCACCCGGTGGTCTCACCAGGCATCACGTTGGTGAACGACTGCATTCGCTTCACGGTGTCCCCATCCTCATCGACCGCGATAAAGAACAACGATCGCAACGCCGGCACTTCAAAGAATGCAGATCCGTCTGATTCGACCGGAACCGTTCCCAACAGTCTTTCCAGCGTAAAGGTTCCGCCATAGCTGATCGGTTCCATACCACCGGTGTAGTTGATCGGCTTTGGCAAGGATTCGACCACCAGCAGACGAGTGATCGGTTTCCCGCCCTTCTTCATCCGCCGTCCTTGCTTGACATCCGACAGAAACATTCGTCCTGTCGCTTGTCGTGCATTGACCCGCGATGGAATGACGGGCTCGCGTTGCCGCGGGACCAGGGGACGTGGTTCGTGAACCCAGACGGATTGCTCGGCGCGTTCGGCGTCCACTTGATACAGTTCACCCTGCTGGCCATCAGGGCTAATCCAAAGCAATTTGCTGGTTCGGGCACAAAGAATCAGGTCGGGCGTGACAGCATAGGGGTCGCGATAGTTGAAATCCTTCTCTGGCGTGATTCGAATCGCTGACGATTCTTGATCCGGCCCTTGTTTGGGACTGACGACGTACACCGCGCCGGCATGTTCCTTGCGTCCGTGGCCGGGCGAAAAGATAGACACGACGTTGTCCGTTCCCGGGATGGGCTTGGCATCGATCATCAACGTTGACGGGCTTTGATTTCCATAGAAAACCATCGCACCGGAACCATCGGGATTCATCGTCCAAAGATGATGATAGTCGACTTGCGATCGGTCGATGTATTCCCAACGCTGGTACAAGATACGACCATCATTCAATGGCCATGGTGTGTTGTCGTGTTCAATGTTGGCCGACAACTGGTGAATGTTTTGACCGTTTCGATCGCAAGCATACAAAACCGCGACGTGCGTCAGCCAGCAGTTCACCCATCGCTTGGCACGTGTGGAAACAAACACCAGCGAATCGTCTGGCATCCAGGTCGGTTCGATATCATCAAAGGGTCCATCGGTCAGCTGCCGAAGCCCCGTGCCATCGGTTTGAATCTCGTACAGATGATAGAAATCGCTATCGCCGGGGCGGTATGAAAACACGATCGTTTGACCGTCATAATGCACCACCGGATCGCGAACCGCCCCCTTTGGATCGTCTAACAAGACGGTGACTTTGCCTGTTGCGACATCCAATTTCGCCAAACGCCCGAAAGCCCCGTACGCTTTGCGATCACGGTCATCGGCATAGTATCCAAAATTGGCGTACCAATGCCCGTCATAGTTCAATGACCGTTCGGCAAACACGATTTGCGCGACATCGCCTGGCAACAAATCCTGTTCAATAGACGCAGCATCCAAAAAGCGGAAACTGCAAAACAAGATGCCGATCGCACAACAAGACTTAACGGTGGGCATAGCGGTCAATCCACGACCGGAGCATGTCGGCGAATTCGATCCGACGGTCCGTGACGGTTGGATTCTTTGGCGGGGGCGGGCATGGAGGACGATTCCACGTGTGATCCCAGTGTAGCAAACAGCGAACGGATCACTGCCAGATCAACGCGGTCAAATCGACGCACCACGGTGCAGGACGGCATGCACTTTCCGACCGTAAACTTCGCATGCCTAAAATATGGATGTCCAAGAGTATCCGTGCCTTCCCTCAATTCCCTCCCGCCTTCCGGCCGAACACCATGTCACGCATCCCCGCCCTTCTGATCGTCGGCGTTCTTGCGTTCAGCACCTCTGCAGACGCACAAACCGACCTGTGGAACCTGGCGCAAGAACATGCGGACACGCATCGTTTTTCGACACTCTTCACGGCACAGCAGGTCACGTCCGACTTGGCCAACGATGACGACATTGATCAAGCGATTCGTTGGTGCCGCGAAATGGGAATCACCAAGGTCTACCTGGAAACGTTTCGCACGCAGCACTGGGCGGACTCACAAACCATCGCCCACGCTCGAGACCGATTTCGCAAAGCCGGCTTTCTTGTCTCTGGCTGTGTCACCACCACGCGGGTCGGCAAGATTTCGACCGGATGGGATCTGATTTCCTGTTACACGGCCAAGGAAACGCAACAGCAGACTCGCCAGATCTTCGAGTTTACCGCAGGCCTGTTTGACGAAATCATGATCGATGACTTCTGGTTCACCGATTGCCAGTGTGAACAGTGTGAAAAAGCACGAGCGAATGGGCGCGTCGTTGTCGATGGAGAAACGTTTGATGTCGACGGTGACCAGTGGAGTGATTATCGACGCGAACTGATGCTTCAGGTTTCCAAAAACCTTGTCCTGAAACCGGCAAGAGAAGTCAATCCGAACGTTTCGGTGATCATCAAATACCCACAGTGGTACGACAATTTTCAAGAACGAGGATACGACGTCGTCCGTCAAACCGAGGTCTTTGACCAGACTTGGGTGGGCACCGAGATCCGAGACGAATTTGACGAGCGTTGGGGCGGGCGTGGTCGCACGACCGCCTACTTTTTGCAGTCCTGGCTGGAGGGAATCAGCGGCCGAAAATGCGGCGGCGGTTGGTATGACACTCTCGGGACCACCCCCGCAACTTACCTTTCCCAAGCCAGGCAAACCATTTTGGGTGGCGCCAATGAATCAATGCTGTTCAACGCTGGAAATCTGCGTTTCAAAGATCCCGGACGCTCCGACGCGGAGGCATTGCAAGACGCCCTCCCCGAACTGTTGCGACTCGCCACGCAGGTCCGCAAGCGCCAAGCCATTGGCGTCACCATGTACAAACCACCAAACAGCGAGGGCGAAAATGAACGGCGTGTCTTTGAATTCGTCGGGATGATGGGCATTCCGTTTGTCACGACCGATCGCTTTCCGAATGACGCGGACGCCGCGTTCTTTTCGGTGCATGCATTGCACGATGCAGACTTCGTGAAGAAGCTTGCCCAATTTTTGCAATCCAAACGACCGGTGATTCTGACGGATTCGCTTGCGCAAAAGATCGCTAAAGATATCGACCTGTCAGACGACCACTTCTCGATATTGACGTTGGATGGCAATGTGGAAAACGCCTACTCATTGCCCGTCAAAGAATTATCGATGCTACGCGACGTAGTTCTCAAGCCGTTGAACTTGGCAATCACCGCGCCGCAGCGAACAGCCATCTATTGCTACAGTGACGGAAGCTGGGTCGTGGAAAATTTTAATGACAAGCCGATCCAAATCACAATCAACGGTCGATCGCATTGCGTCGAAGCGAACCACTGGGCATCGCAGTGGATGGAAGAACACTGAAATCGCCCTAGCCTTCCTACGGCACGTTTTGTCGAAGCCTCCACCGTGTCGATCGGTGCACGCGTCTACCCAAGTCCTAAAACAGCTGCTTCAATCCTTCGTCGATCCATTGGACGAACGGGTCATCTTTGCTTTGCATCGCTGGTGAGACACGGTTCGGCCGCTGCACGTCGGCCTCCGTCGATTCTGGTTCCGCGGCATAGCGACCACGCGATACCTGATTGATCACCAGCAATGCGTCGTAGCTGGATATCGTTCCACTTCCATCGACGTCATAGAACGGATAACCGTGACCGGCCATAGAAACAGGGATCTCCGACTGCGTGGATCCAAGTTCCCTGCCAAGCCGATTGATGACCAGCAACGCGTCGTACGCCGACACGTCGCCTTCACCGCTGACGTCATAGCGATTCTGGGGATTGTGCTCTGGCTGAACGCCGACATGAATAAATACTGTGGCGGGTTCGCCGACCCGCTGCATTTCATCGGCGACATCGTAGGTGAATGAATCTGTGCCAAGGAATTCCGGATCCGGAGTGTACGTTGCGATCCCCGCCTCATCGATTTCGACGTTTCCGTTGTTGGCTGGCACACGAATCCGCATCGTCAAGGCATCCAATGGCTGATCGCCCACAACATCATTGGCAAGCAGATCGATCTGAACCGAGGTGCCTGCCGCGGTCAACGCACCATCATCGTTCAGTTTCGGTGGTCGGGGCGCCTCCACAATCAAACGATATCCGGGATGCAATTCGCCCGCATATCCTTCGACTTTCAAGACATAGACAGCCCCCGCCTCGGCCTGAAACAGCACCGATTCCTCGTCACCGTAATTCGTCGATCCTGTAACGAACGCCTCATCGGCATCGTAGACCGACAAATCGATGTCGCCACCATCGGACTGGCCCTCTAGCAAGACCGTGACGGTGCCCGCCGATCGGGATTGCCACCGAAAATGATCCAAGTCACCGGCATGATCAATGGTCAGATCGTTGATCACAACAGAACCGCTGTCGATCGCGACAGCCTTGGCAAACCCATCGTTGGGCTCGTACGAATCGGGGCCAATCTCCGTCATCCCCGTGACAAAGTCGACTTTGACATTTCGACCGGCCATGGTAACCCCCGACACCACAATCGGCTGATCAAGCCCTGCACCCGTCGCGGTCATTTCATAGACACCGTTGGGAACCGCCAATGCATACCCGCCCGACGGTCCTGTGACGGTCTCGTACACACCGCCATTTTGATTGCGTGCTTCGATTCGAAGCTCCGCTAACTCTTCACCGATCGAGTACATCCGATCAAAGTTGCCTTCGGCAAACGCCACGCCCGTCAAGAAGGCATTCCCGTTCCTGGTGCCGTATACCTGCGTCAGAAGATCATCGCCGTCGATCGCCACCGCGCCGACGCCGATCTCTCGAAACGAGTCATCCATGATATTGACTCGGTGTGGAGGACTGTCGAACAAATTCCAGTGATGGAATTGCGTATCCGACTGATCTCCAAACCAACCATAAATCGCGCTGATGTTTTCGCCCCAGCGTCGAGGCGAATATCCGGATTCGCGAATGCGCTGGCCGGGATCTTTTCCATCCGGCGAAACGTGGTCGAAATACGCACGGTCGATCATGTCCCGACTGTGACCGCGTGCCGCCGCAATCAATTGTTGATTGGGGGCCAAGGGTTGCTTGGGGCTCGAGGAAATCGTCCCTGGCGACAAACCGTCATTCAGCGGATATCCGGCTTGCGCGGCGGTCCCCAACGGATCAGCACGTGCCGCATTGACCAGTTCCAAGTGCAACTGTTCCTGAGGCGTCATCACGATCGCCGCCAGCAACCGGCGTGATTCCATGGTTTCGAACCGCGGAACGTACCGAATCCGACACGCACACCGCACTGTTTTGCCCATCGCAGTCTCCCGTCCGATCCCGGATTCAAATCCCAAGGACCATGCGACACGGTCCTGGATTCAAGAATTTATCCGACGGCCACGAAATCACAAAGAAAGAATTCAACCCGGCGAACGGTTCACTTGCG